>CAINEC010000017.1 GCA_903847585.1 uncultured Bacteroidota bacterium | reverse complement strand
CCATCTAGACAACAAACAAAATGGCACCACTGAGTATTGGATAAATGTTTCGTCACTTGGCCCAGGACTCTATCTAATAATATGTCAAACCGATGATAGCAAATTATACTATGGAGAATTTATTAAACAATGACAAATAGCCAAGAATAGAAATAAAGCAAAGCCAGCCCTTAACAGTACCTAAAAAAAATGCGGGCGGAAGTATAAGTTTTTTTGCCTACAAGTTGTCGCTTCGCGAAAGTTTCTTATTTTTATGTAGGCAAAAAAAGAGGCAATATTTCGGCAACTAAATAATATTGTGTGGGTAGGAAATATTTCGGTTTCAAATCCGCACTTCTTTTAGCTCCAAAACGTTATTCACAATGCAAACAAGACAGCTAGAGCCGAACCTTAACAAAAAATGAAAATTTAGTATTACACTTGGAATTAATCAAAAAAGAAATAAGCATGAAAAGTCTCAAACGCAGAATACATTGTTTAATACTACTATTGTTTATCCTTCATCAAAATATTTTGTTTGCACAATGCTGGGACAAAGTGAGTGCCAGTTCCAGCCATCAATTGGCAATTCAAAATGATGGAACCTTGTGGGGGTGGGGCAGCTCCAGTGATTTGGGTATTGGCTTGCCGACAATTCCATATTACATTACTCCGATTCAAATAGGGACGCAAAATAATTGGGCAGACATCTCAGCGGGTGAAAATTTTTCATTGGGGATTAAAAACGATGGATCATTATGGGCATGGGGGTCATTCCCAGATCCTGCTATCGGAGGAAATAACACCACAAATTTAAACACCTACTACCCAGTTCAAATTGGAAATGATTATGATTGGATTGAAGTCAGCGCTGGAGGGCAACATGCTCTTGGATTAAAATCAAACAATACGTTATGGGCATGGGGATTAAATAATACGGGACAGGTTGGTAATGGATTAAGCACCTGCACATTTTGTCCACCAATCTATCAAACTACTCCATTGCAAATAGGGAGCGATAACGATTGGAAGCAAATCAGTGCTGGCGCGAACTTTTCTGGAGCTATTAAATTTAATGGAACACTTTGGTGCTGGGGGGACAATACCGCAAACTTTGTAAATAACGGATTGCCACTCAATAATACACCGATACAAATTGGAACTGATACATCATGGAGCCAACTGGATTTTGGTAATTACTCTCATTTATTGGCCCTTAAAACTGATGGGACCATTTGGTCATGGGGTTACGACATTACTACAGACACTCCTTTTGTAGTTATTCCGATACCATCTCAAATTGGAACAAATAATTATTGGACAGATATCAGTGCGGGAGCAGATCATGATCTCGCAATTAAAAACGATGGAACAGTATGGTCATGGGGAAGAAATTACATTGGCCAAATGGGTAATGGAAATGTAGGAGGTGTTCAAACCTTACCTCAAATGATATTATCTTCCATAAATAACAATTTTATTAAAATTAGTGGAGGTATGGAATTTTCTTCGGGAATCAAATCAGATGGAACTCTGTGGGCATGGGGGAGTAATGGTCTAGGTCAAATGGGTATAGGAAATAACCTGAATCAAGCAACGCCTCAGACGGTCAATTGTACTACACTTGCAATATTTGAGGCCCCAAAAAACTTTGAGGCAACCCTCTTTCCAAACCCAACATCCGGTTTGCTTTTTCTGGTCGCTGCCCAAGAGTATGTTGATTCTGATTTCCAAATTTACAATCTGTTAGGAGAAGTTAAATCAGAAGGCCGTATATCAGAAAACACAACCATTGATTTAAGCCATAACTCGAAAGGCCTTTATTTTTTAAGAATTGGTGACATGTTTAATCAAACATTCAAAATTGTATTAGAATAAATGTTAATGCGAACTTGTAAAATAGTATTTATTACGATCGCTGTTTTATGTACGAACGTATGTTTTGGCCAATTAGTAATCAACGAGGGGAGCAATAAAAATTACCCCACCCTCTTAGATGAAGACGGAGAATATGAAGATTGGATTGAAATTTACAATGCAGGGCCAACTCCGATAGATCTTTACAACTACAGTCTCAGCGACAATTCAAACCCAGGTGAATGGTCATTTCCGCATCAAATTATTCAGCCCAATGAGTACATAATAGTTTTTTGTAGCGGAAAAGACAGATTCGCATCATCTCAATTTACAAATGTTTTAACAGATAGCACATTTACACCACAAACAGGTTGGAACACCCATCATTTTACGACTCCGTTCTATTGGGACGGCGTATCAAATATTGTTTTGAATCTTTGCACCTACAACTCGTTTTACCAATGCAATTCCATTCATTCCCAAAGTTCCACAATATATAATTCGGCTACTATTGCATTGAATTACCCAGGTTCCGCATGCGGATTCAGCGGTGGAAGCAATGCCCAGCAGCGCCCAAATATTCGCTTTAACTCAACCAATGTAGGCACGGGCACCTTACAGAATGGCTACTACGACTATCCTTCGGCTTACAGCAACTGGTACGAAGGTGCTCGCCAACAATACCTTTACACGGCAACTGAATTGATATCAGCTGGCCTTTCAGCTGGAAACATAGATTCGCTTGCGTTTGATGTAATCGCAACTTGTCCAACAAATTTCCAGTTGTTTGAGTTAAGTCTAGCAAATACTGGAATCAATTCATTACAAACGAACTTTATTCCCCCAACTGGAGTTAGAAACCACACTAATTTCAAAATAAGTTCCAATGGTGAGACAATAAAACTATATAATCCATCGAACGTTTTAGTTAGTTCTTTGAACGTAAATTGTGGGCAAGGAGTTGGTGTGAGTATTGGATCTTTTCCTGATTCGGCTCCAAACATTCAAAAATTTGGGACTCCAACACCAGGCGCAACAAACAATTTTTCAACTCCTTTTACAAATTATGCCATTGCTCCTTTGTTTTCAATGGTTGGAGGGGTGTACACTTCAGGCTTCACTGTTAGTATCACGGACCCTAATTCGCCCAGTGCGAATGTCTTTTATACGCTTGACGGAAGCGATCCTGACACAACTTCCAGTTTATGGAATGGGACGTCTATTCCAATATCACAAACAACAGTTTTACGAGCAAGGGCATTTATCAATGGTTATCTACCAAGCACTACATCAACAGCCAGTTATTTGTTTAACCTGAATCATATTACCCCAATTATTTCGGTAATTACAGACACATCTAATTTGTACGGCCCTAACGGAATGTTTGACAATCCCACGCTGGATTTATTAAAACCTGCATACGTTGAATATTTTGACTCAACAGCAAACCATAATCTGATCCATTCCGGAAAAACGGGAATTATGATGGATGGAGGGTGGTCAGCACGTTCACGTGCACAAAGAGCATTTCGTATCAATTTTGATCATGGCGTGTTGGGCGATGGTCCCATTATGCACAATGTAATACCGGACCGTCCAAACCGTTTTCAGTATGGTGACTTTTACCTCAGAAATGGAAGTAACAATTATTTGACCTTGCCCTATAAAGATGCTGCAAGTTGTAAAATGATGGCGGATGGAAGCAATAACTATTATTCAGCATGGAGACCTGCTTCAGTATATATCAACGGGAAATACTGGGGTCTATATGAAGTTAGAGAAAAAACGAACTCTGAGATGTTCGAGCTTTCCGAAAATGCAGACCCTGATGCCATCGAAATACTATCTTCCTCTTCGCAATATGGATTTAACCTTCGTGCAATTGAAGGCTCCGTTCAATCATTCTACAATTCATATGATAGTTTGGTGCAACTTAATCCAATCGATACCAATTATTGGAACCTAGCTGATCAATATTTCGACATGGAATACTACAACGACTACATTATTGCCGAAATGTGGATTGACAATGTGGATTGGGCATTTAATTACAACAATTTAAAACTATACCGATCGGATGCAACAAACTACCGTTGGCGTTATATCCTAAATGACTTGGATTATGGGTTACAACCCAACGACCAACCATGGATTGTAAATTGCAATCATAATTTTCTATCGCAACTTTTTCAGGCCGATCCCAATAATCCACATTTGAATATTTGGTTAAGAGGCATTCAAAACGATCGATTCCGCAATTACTTTATTAATCGATTTGCCGATCAAATGAATACCCTTTATTTACCATCCAGATTACTTGCAATAGATAGTTCAATGTACAACCAAACCGTTGTCGAAATGGCAAACGAATATTACAGATGGGGCGATTCGCTCAATGTAGCAGGCCAGATGAACGATTTTAATCAATATCATTTATTATATCAAAGTGAATTGTCCTGCCGCTCAGAACAAGTTAGAAATCACATTCAAAGCGAGTTTAATTTACCACAACAAGTTGACCTCAGCCTTGATGTATTTCCTGCAAATGCCGGGAAAATCAACATCAGCACAATTACTCCCAATTCATATCCTTGGAGCGGTATTTACTTCGATGGAGTTCCTATAAAAATAGAAGCAGAAGCAATGCCGGGTTATCAATTTTCTCATTGGGAGGCAAATGGATTGATTTCAGACACCTTAAATGCCGTCTTTTTGGACACGCTTCAAACAAATAGCATATCTTTCAAAGCATATTTTATTTCAACGTTAGGAATCAACGAATTGACTTCACAATCAATTTTAGTTTATCCGAATCCAACTTCAGAAAAAATAATCATTAAACATGTAAATTCTTCGGAGATATTAGATAAGCTAAATATTGTTGATGCGATGGGTAGAAAATACAATATACCCTTTTCTGCATCTGGAAACGGAGAATATGTAGTTGACGTATCAAGCTTTACGAGTGGTTACTACATAATTAACTTCACTTCAAAAAATGGCAGAATGTTTAACGCACCATTTATTAAGCAATGAGTCGAAATTGCACTGTGTATAACACGGGCTTGGCAAAAGTGGCGGTTCACTTCTCCGCAGATACATTTGTGGGTAATCAAAGTTTGGTTCTTCGCATCAACCTTGGTGCTGAAAATCGCCACCTTCGCCAAGCCCGAAACCGTTAGTGGTAATTTTAAATGACATCATAGAGAGAAATGAAAATATACAGTAAGTCACACTTCAAAGACGAAAAAACAGACCGAAACTATTTTGAAAATTGGGTATCACAATTAGAAAAAAATAACGGTAGGAAATATGAGCGATATGAAATCGAAACTTCAATTGGCAAAACAATTGTTTGGGGAATTCACACAAAAGAAGAATTCTCTGACACATTAGTCATTTTCCCAGGAGCAAGAACTACCTCATTGATTTGGGACTTTGATAAAGGTCTTGACAACTTAAATCATAAAATGAGAATTTTTATGATAGAAACCAATGGACTTCCAAATTTAAGTGACGGTGCAACACCAGACATTAAATCATTAGATTATGGTATATGGGCAACCGAAGTTTTTGACAAACTAAATATTGGAAATGCTTTTGTTGCTGGAGCTTCATTTGGTGGACTGATTTGTATGAAATTGGGAATAGTAAGCCCACAAAGAATAAAAGCAGTTTTTTTATTAAACCCAGGTTGCCTACAACCCTTTTCCTTGACTCTTAAAAATCTGTATTTTAATCTTCTACCTATTCTAAAACCGACTAAAATAAATGTGTCAAAATTTCTCGATAAAGCAGTTTTTTCCAAACCTAATCATAAGCTATCTGAATTTTCAGAAAAAATGCTTATTGACTATGAGGTTTTCGCAATAAGTCGTTATAAAGACAAGACGCAAAAACCATATTATATGGATAGACAACTTGAAGAAATGAAAGTAAATACATTTTTAATTGTTGGTGACAAAGACCTTTTATTTCCTTATCAAAAATCAATAGATAATGCCAAAAGACATATAAAGACACTGAAAGAGACCAAAATATTCAATAATGTAGGACACGGAATTGAAACATATGACAAAGCATTAGATTACGTAGGCGCGACAATAAAAAACTACCACTAACAGCGGTTTTGCACAACGCGGGGATTTGAGTTCCAAAAAGTCATCAAGTTGCTTGGAAGTTTCCGTTAGTTTTGATACTTTATTGCCCTGAAACCCGCGCTTCGCAAAGCCGCGGACCGTTAGAAAAAGAAAAATTTATCTGATAACAAGAAGAGCAGATATCAAATTTGGCTTTTGTAGTATAACGGTTTCGGGTATGGAAAAACTGGCGACTGTTGGGCGCGATGACCTTTCAAAATCTTGACAATTATTTTAATACATTTGAGCTACAAAAAATAAACAACGTGGCCAATTTCCCTTCTGATTTAGAAATCGCGCAAAGCGCTAATATCCAACATATCAAAAACATAGCAGCTAAAATTGGCATTGATGCCGAAGAGTTGGAATATTATGGTAAACATAAAGCAAAGCTTCCTTTACATTTGATTGATGAGGAGAAAGTAAAAAAGAGCAAACTAATTTTAGTTTCTGCAATTAATCCAACGCCAGCAGGTGAAGGAAAGACCACTGTTTCTATTGGACTTAACGAAGGACTTAATAAGATTGGTAAGAAGTCGATTGTAGTGTTGCGTGAGCCCTCACTCGGACCTGTATTCGGGATTAAAGGTGGTGCAGCAGGTGGAGGATATTCGCAGGTGATACCGATGGAAGATATTAACCTACATTTCACAGGAGATTTTTCGGCGATTGAAAAAGCAAATAATTTATTAGCAGCCATCATCGATAATAATATTCAAAGTAAAACACGCTCGTTAAATATTGATCCGCGTACCGTAGTTTGGAAACGTGTGATGGATATGAATGATCGTGCATTGCGTCATATCGTAATTGGTATTGGAGGAACAGCAAACGGAATTCCGCGTGAAGACGGATTTAATATTACAGCGGCTTCTGAAATTATGGCTATCCTTTGTATGTCGAAGGATGTTGAAGATTTGAAAAGCAGACTAGGTTCTATTTTCGTGGGATATACATTTGATAAGAAACCTGTTTTCGCTCGTGAGTTAAATGCACAAGGAGCGATGGCTATTTTGTTAAAGGATGCTATCAAACCAAATTTAGTTCAAACGTTAGAAGGTAATCCTGCTATTTTACACGGAGGACCATTTGCAAATATTGCACAAGGAACAAATACAATTCTTGCAACAAAGATGGGACTAACGTTAGGCGACTACGTAGTAACAGAAGCAGGTTTTGGTGCTGATTTAGGTGCAGAGAAATTCATGGACATAAAATGTGGCTATGGAAATCTGAAACCAGAAACGATTGTATTAGTAGCTACGATTCGTGCGCTTCGTCATCATGGAGGAGCGAAAAAAGAAGAGTATAACACTGCAAGCTTAGAGCGTGTTCAAAAAGGATTTGAAAACTTAGAGAAGCATATTGAGAATTGCAAGAAGTTCGGAATTACTCCTGTTGTTGCAATCAACAATTTTGTAAGCGATACACAAGAAGAAATCGATTTTGTAATTGAAGCTTGTGCGAAGCACGGAGTAAAAGCGGTTGTTTCACAAGGGTTCGTGAAGGGCGGAGAGGGAACGAAAGCATTAGCAGAAGTAGTGGTGAGTGAAATCGAATCAGGAAAAAACAATTTCAAACCTTTATACGACTGGAGTATTTCAGTAGAAGATAAAATCAAAACGATTGCGACTGAAATTTACGGTGCTAACGGCGTTGAATATACGTCAACGGCCAAGTCGCAATTAAAATCGATTAAAGAATTAGGCTTTGATAAATTACCGGTTTGCATGGCCAAAACACAAAAGTCGTTTTCAGATGATGAAAAGAAAATTGGTCGACCTACAAACTTTACGATTACCGTTCGTGAATTTGAATACGCAGCGGGTGCAGGATTTATCATTCCTATTTTAGGAGAGATTATGCGTATGCCAGGCTTACCAGCAACTCCTGCTTCGGAGCATATGGATATTGATAAGAATGGAGTGATTACAGGATTGTCGTAAAGAAAATAGTATGAAGAGAACATCTTTTATTTTAGGCCTTTGTTTGTTGCTTGCATTTTTCTCGAATGTAAATGCACAGTCCACAGCATCTGATAAAAAACAAGAAATACAAGAGCTGGTTAACAATTGGCATCACGATGCAGCCATTGCAGATGCAGAAAAATATTTTGGTGCAATGGCAGATGGCGCCATCTATTTAGGAACGGATGCTACTGAACGCTGGACAAAAAACGAGTTTCAGGAATGGTCGAAGGAATATTTTGAGAGTAAAAAGACCTGGGATTTTAAAACAATAGAACGATATGTTTATTTTTCTTCGGATAATAATACTGCTTGGTGGGATGAAAAGTTAGATACATGGATGGGCGTTTGTGCAGGTGCAGGTGTAGCTACACGCACGAAGCAAGGATGGAAGATTTCTCACTATCAATTAGCGATAATGATTCCGAATGAAAAAGTAAATTCAGTAATGGAGCTTTTGCATCCTAATTCAAAGCCGGAGCATAAAGAATAATCTTCGTAAAATTATTCGATATTCTTCAATTCCAACTTCATCATAAAGTCGTTTTGGACTTCTTCGCCAAGCATGAAAACATGTTTATCAAAAGTGATAAACCCGTTTTTTAAATAGAATTGAATGGCTCTATGATTTTCTTCCCAAACACCTAACCACACATAATTCATTTGTTGTTGTTTTGCGATTTGTAATGCAAAATCCAAAAGCAGCTGACCAACACCTTTTCCGTAAAATTCCTTAACAATGTAAATGCGTTCAACCTCTAACGATTTTTGATCGTTCAGCTCTGTTTGTGCTCCCGAATAATTAATCTTTAAATAACCGATTACAACATCTTCAAGTTTAGCAAAATAAAATGCAGAATGCTCGTCTTCGATTTCTTTTGAGAGTTGTTCTTTAGAAAAATTATTTTCTAAATAGTCACGCATGTTTTCTTCGGAAGTAGAATGCGCAAACGTTTCAAAAAAAGTATCACGACTAATTTTTTGTAATTCGTCGATGTTAGCGATAGTTGCTCTATGAATCTCTATTTTTTCTAGAACATTCATTATTCTTTTATTATTCGTGTACTCAATATTTCTCCGTTCGTTTTGCTGATTTGTAATAAGTACATTCCTGTATGAATAGTCGATAAATCGAGTTCAATTGTTTTTCCGAAGGTGGTAATCAAGCGACCACTGATATCAAATAATAATACTTGATTAATTTCTTCTACTGTTGTATTTAAAATAGTTAACGATTGGTTGGTTGGATTAGGATAAACAATCAAAACTGAATTACTCGGCGCAATATTTTCTAACGATGTCACACCGCTACCAAATTTTATAGTAACCATTTTATATAAAAACTCATTCAAGAAATCATTCGCACTTTGTCCGGTAATAATGTAATTACCTACTGAATCACGACATAAATCACGTAGGTAATCGGGGTTTAATCCTGGAGAAGTGTATTTATTAGCGAATAGCTGAGTGCCAGTAGGAGTATAACCAACCAATGAATAATCTGCATTGGTAGAACCGACATTTATTTCCCATCCAGCAGTGACAATTCTATTATTTGGATCAACTAACAACTTTTTAGGCTCTCTATCGGATGCCGTTTGATTGTAGATTTTTGTCCAAAGTAAAGAGCCCGTATTCGAATCAAAAAGCGATGTTTGATATTGTGCTACGAATCCTGTCCATCCTCTCGAAAGCGTTACCACACTACCGTTAGATAGGAATCCACATTTAACACCGAACTCACTCGAGGTGTTCGTATTGTTAATTTTTCTCCATAGAAGCGTTCCTGTATTATCATACTTACAAGTAAAGGCTGTAGTACCACTTGATCCTGTAACAGCTACTTCATCCGCAGCATTAATCGCAAGTCCCTTCGCATTATCCGCTACATTGGCAGAGTCAACAGGAATATTCCAAAGCCTTGCACCTGTTGAATCGTATCGCTGTAATACGCCGTACCACATATTGCCTGGTCCCGACTGAATGTATCCAGCAAGTCCAACATCTCCATTGTTAAATAACGCCAACTGATTAATTTCAGAAGGTGTAAACAAGGTACTATCTATCGTTGCAGACCATGTAACATTTAAATTAGAATCGCAATGCATCAACAATCCTCTTCCATCATTTGACTTCGATGCTAAATAAATATCGTTGCTGTTGCCAATAATCATATCGCTTGCAAAAGAATTACTACCAATAGTAGATGTGTAAACAGCGGTATCAATGAAATGTCCATCAACATCCATTTTCAACAATGATAATTGATAGCCAGAATTGTTAGCATTTGTATCCGTCGATAAACTAATGATTGGTTGACCAAGATGATCTAATCGAAATGCGGTGATTGTATCATTTTTCCATCCTGGAGAAGTATAAATCGACTCCCACAGTAATGTTCCTGCTGAATTATATTTCACGACAGCAATATCATAACCGTGATAATACTGACGATTCACAGTAGCTGCGCAATAAATATTGTTATTCGCATCACTACAAACAAATTGTCCTAATGTGATCGCCTCGCCTACTCCGTTGTACGTCCATTGATTTAATAACTGACCAGCGGTATCTACTACAACGGTCAATAAATTTTCATTTACCTCTGCAGTATCCGTAGCAAAACCACCCGCATATACTTTGTTATCGCGAACAGCTAAGGCAAATCCCATTGACGCTGTTCCTGTTAATAAAGTTCTATACGTCCAAAGAGAATCTCCATTAGTTCCAAACTTAGCAATTACCAAGTTATCAGTACCGCCATTCCCGTAGTAAGGCGGACCAGGATAGATACCTCTTCCTGTAGTATAGGCATTACCGTTAGCATCTAATCCGATAGAAAAAGAAACATCATATGAAAAAGGTATGGAGCCTCTCCAGAATCTTTTCCATTGAAAAACACCACTGCTATTTACTTTTGAAACTAAGATGTTATTAAAATCATAACTGGTGAAATAGATATTGTTGTTATTATCAAGATCCATATCCATGACAGAAACATCATTTGATCCACTATCTGGAACAATCAAAGTATAATTTCTTACGCCTAAGGGAGAATAAGAAATTACAAATGGATCACGATTAAATCCAGTAGCGTTGGTTGTTTCTCCAACCACTATTATATCCCCTACACTATTTTCTTTTAAATCGACTGCATTGTCGGTATAATTAATTACGGGATTTGTGTAATAGTCCTCCCAAATCATTACTCCTGCAGCATTATACTTTTTCACATAGGCATTCACATATCCGTTCGCTACACTATTATACATGTATCCACATGCAACAGGATTTCCAATTGCATCAATGATTATTTTATTACACTCGTCGGTTCCGCTTAATGCACTGTTTTTAATGTCTGTCCATTGTACTGTACCACTCGGATTAAATTTAATAACCAACCAATCCTGACTTGATGAAGGTCCATCAAACCATCCTGCCACATAGACGTTACCGTTAGGGTCTACAGTAATGCTATTTCCGCGACTATCGCCACCACCTGTTGGTGAATAACGATAGACCCATTGTTGAACACCTGAAGAATTTAATTTGATGGTGATTAATTCATCCCATCCTGTAGAAGCTGCTCTCGACTTTCCAGTTAAGTACACATTCTCGTTGGCATCAACGGCCATTGCATAAGCGTAATCATCACTTAACGCAGTTCCGTCGTAACGATAAAACCAAAGTGTATCGCCGTTACTTGCATAGCGCATTGCGAAAGCATCAAGGGAATTTCTTTTACCAGCGGAGCTTCCGGAAACAATAACATCTCCGTTTACGGTTGGATAAATATTTTGAACCCTGTCAGATGAGTTTGCACGAACATTATGAGTTCGTAGCCATTGTTGAGTTAATTGCGCAAACGAATGCTGCATTAAAAAAAGAAAAGAGAATGTTAAATAAATACAAACGCGACTCATTTTTTGATGAATTAAGAAATTTAATAGAACAATTTGTTTTTTTGATTAACGCAAGCCCTTCATTCGTTTTGGAGAAATCATTTTCAGCATTCCTACTTCTGTCTCCGTTAACGAACGATATCTTCCTCTTGGTAAATCTTTTTTAGTCAAGCCAGCAAACATTACACGATCAAGTTTGACAACTTCATAACCTAAGTGTTCGAAAATACGACGAACAATTCTGTTTTTACCTGAGTGAATTTGTAAGCCCACCATTTTTTTATCAGATCCATCGCCATCATACGCTACTTGATCAACCTGCATAAAACCATCTTCCAGTTCAATCCCTTCGGCAATAAGTTTTAAGTCGGCAGCCTTCACGTTTTTATTCAACTCCACATGATATATTTTACGCACCAATGAACTTGGATGCGTCAACACTTTTGCTAAATCACCATCGTTAGTGAACAATAATAATCCTGTTGTTAAACGATCTAAACGTCCTACAGGATAAATACGCTCTCGACAAGCACCAGAAACTAATTCCATTACCGTTTTTCTTGCGGTAGGATCTTCCATGGTTGTGATATAATCCTTTGGCTTGTTCAACAAAATATAACGATGTGTTTCATTCTTCAAACGCTCTCCGTTATAACGAATATCATCTCCAGCCTCTACTTTAGTACCTAATTCAGTAACAACTTGACCGTTCACAGAAACTACACCTGCAAGAATCATTTCATCGGCCTCACGACGAGAACAAATCCCCGCCATAGATATATAACGGTTTAAGCGAATAGCTCCATTCTCAGTGAAGGTTCCACGTTGTGATTTTTTCGAACGAAACTCTTCACGTCCTGCTGAATAACCTCTCTTTGATTCGCCTTTGTCTGATTTGTTATAACTTCTCTTCGGACGATCATCATCTTTCGAAAAATTTCTTTTTGGTCTATCGTCGTTATCACGCGAGTATGCTCTCTTCGGCTTGTCTTCATTGTCGCGAGAATAACTTCTTTTCGGTTTGTCGTCGTTATCGCGTGAGTAAGCTCTCTTCGGCTTGTCTTCATTGTCGCGAGAATAACTTCTCTTTGGTCTGTCGTCATTATCGCGCGAGAAAGCTCTCTTTGGACGGTCTTCACTATCTCTCGAAAAACTTCTTTTTGGTCTGTCGTCGTTGTCGCGAGAATAACTTCTCTTCGGTTTGTCGTCGTTATCACGTGAGAAAGCTCTCTTTGGACGGTCATCATTATCTCTTGAAAAACTTCTCTTAGGTCTGTCTTCGTTGTCACGCGAGAAAGTTCTTTTCGGACGATCATCATTATCTCTTGAAAAACTTCTTTTGGGTCTGTCGTCATTATCACGCGAGAAAGTTCTCTTCGGACGGTCATCATTATCTCTCGAAAAACTTCTTTTTGGTCTGTCGTCATTGTCACGCGAGAAACTCCTCTTCGGACGATCATCATTATCTCTCGAAAAACTTCTTTTTGGTCGGTCGTCGTTATCGCGTGAGAAACTTCTCTTCGGACGATCATCATTGTCTCTTGAAGGACGCTTTCTTTCAGAAGGGCCATCAAAATCATCCCATCCTGCTTTCTTCGTAACGCTGTCTTTGTCGTTTATAAACCTCGGATTATCGAAATTATTAAAGTTAGAACGGCGAGTTTTGAACGAAGATGGCTTTTCATCCTGATTTCTATCGGAACTGCTTCTTCTTCCCGCTGGTTTATCCTGACTGCTTCTTTTTCTTGGTCCTGGTTTATCGCTGCCTGATTCGTTGCGACGTGGCTTAAAAGACTTTTTCATGTGGTACTTAGTATGCTGCAAAGGTCGGAATAAAAAGCCGATTAAACGAATTAAGGATAAAATGCCTCTTTCGTATGTTCTACCTCTACTTCTTCTCCTAAAAGATAAACGGTAATTACATCAAACCGGATGTTTAATTCTTGCTTGAAGCGCTCTACATATTTCCCCGCCGCATCGGCTAAAAAATTTATTTTTTGATAGCTGATAAAATCTTCCGTTTCACCATGTCTTTTCGATCTACGCGTCTTGACTTCAATAATCACTAAATCATTTTTATCGAGCGCAATCAAGTCGATTTCTTTGTGCTTATAGCGCCAGTTTTGCTCTAAAATGTGATAGCCTAAATTTTTAAGAAAGTCTTGCGCAATTTCCTCGCCTTGCGCCCCAACTTCAAGATGCTGCATCATATAAAAAGGTTAAGGTTACTTCATTTCCAACTTCTAATCGTACATCTGCTCCTAAAACCATGGGCAGATTTCTGTCGATATGTCCTGAAGGAAAATCGAAGCAAACAGGATAATCATATTCTGCAACTGCCTCTGCAATAATTTCGATGGCAGACTTTCCAAAAGGAATGGCATTGTCTCGCATATCACTCATGCCACCAACAACAAGTCCTTTCAAATGGGTTAACTTACCTGCTCTTTTTAGCTGCATCATCATTCGGTCGATATGGTATAAATACTCATCGAGATCCTCGATAAAAAGAATTTTTCCGTCTGTTGAAATATCACTTGGTGTTCCTGCAAGTGCATAAAGCAATGATAAATTTCCTCCAACAAATTCTCCTTCACAAACGCCGTTTCTATTCAGTGAATTCAGGTTTTTTTCCGAATAACGGATATTCTTTCCCGTTAGAATATCGATTATTGCATTAGCCGCTTCATCATTTCTTTTCTCTTGAAGCAGATTAATCATCATCGGAGCATGTAAAGTACCAACACCATGATGCGCGTTTATATGCGAATGAATAACGGTCATATCACTAAATCCAACCAGCCACTTCGGATGTTTTTCCAACGGAGAAAAATCAATACGATCAATTATTCGGGCACAGCCATATCCACCGCGTGCAAAAAAAATGGCCTTTACTTCTGTATCGTTAATCAGCGATTGTAAGTCGGATGTCCTTTCCTCATCGGTACCAGAAAACTGGTTGTTTTGACCGTATAAGTGCTGACTTTCCTTCACTTTAAATCCTTTTGAAGTAAGCCAATTGATACCATCCTTCATCTCATCGGATGAAACTTTACGAGCGGGAGCGCAAATACCAATTACATCGCCCGGTTGCAGAAATGGAGGAATTGTTTTCATAGCGCCACGAAAGTAAATCAATACAATAGATTTTTAAAGAGAACCCTTGATTTGTGAATAAAAATACTCTGCCTCTCATCCATAAAAGTGAGTCGGAAAAAGTAAATTTGCAGAGAAATAAGAGAAGAATGTCAAAATATTTAGTTACAGCTGCACTTCCCTACGCGAATGGTCCTTTGCATATTGGCCATATCGCAGGATGTTATTTACCCTCTGATATTTATGTTCGCTATTTGCGTTTGATGAATAGAGATGTAAAATTCATTTGTGGAAGTGATGAACATGGAGTTCCAATTACGATTCGCGCGAAGAAAGACGGTGTTTCGCCTCAGCAAGTAGTTGATAAATACAATGCAATGATGCGTGATGCCTTTAAGGAATTCGGAATTTCTTTCGATATCTATCATCGTACTTCTGATGCTATACATCATGAAACTGCTTCTGGATTTTTCAAAAAATTATATGACGATGGTCTTTTTACAGAGGAGGAAAGCGAACAATATTTTGATGAAGAAGCCAATATGTTTTTGGCTGATCGCTACATCACAGGTACTTGTCCTAAGTGCGCCAACCCTGGTGCCTATGGCGATCAGTGCGAAAAGTGCGGAACAAGTTTAAGTCCGAAGGAATTAATTAACCCACACTCTCAATTAAGCGGTAAAGCACCAATACTTAAAAAAACAAAACATTGGTATCTCCCACTTGATAAAATGCAAAATGAGTGGTTGAATGAATGGTTATTAAGCAAAGAAGATAGCTGGAAGAAATCGGTATTTGGTCAGTGTAAAAGCTGGTTAGACCAAGGATTACAACCAAGAGCGGTGACGCGTGATTTAGATTGGGGGGTTCCCGTTCCGATTCCGGGTAACGAAGGAAAAGTATTGTATGTATGGTTTGATGCACCTATCGGATATATCTCTGCTACGAAAGCATTATTACCAAACGATTGGGAAAGCTATTGGAAAAATAAGGATACGAAACTGATTCACTTTATTGGTAAAGACAATATCGTTTTTCATTGTATTATTTTCCCTGCGATGTTAAAAGCGCATGGCGATTATATTCTCCCTGAAAATGTTCCCGCGAACGAGTTTTTAAATTTAGAAGGAGATAAAATTTCTACCTCAAGAAACTGGGCAGTTTGGTTACATGAATACTTAATCGATTTTAAAGACAAGCAAGATGTCCTTCGTTATGTATTATGTTCAACTGCACCAGAGACAAAAGATAATGATTTTACATGGAAAGATTTTCAAGATAGAAACAACAATGAGTTAGTTGCTGTGCTTGGAAATTTTGTGAATAGAACTTTGGTGTTAACAGGAAAATATTTTGATAATAAAGTTCCTGCAAGAGGTACATTAAATGAAATGGATCAAACTTGTTTGACATCAATTGAGACGATTTCAAATCAAGTAAAAGAGAGTTTAGAAAAATATCGTTTCCGCGAAGCGCTTGCGCATATGATGGATTTAGCACGTGTAGGAAATAAATATTTAGCGGATACAGAACCGTGGAAGCTTTATAAAACAGATGTAGCTCGTGTAGAAACCATCTTAAATATTTCATTGGAAATTACAGCAGCGCTTGCTTCATTGTGTGAACCCTTCCTTCCATTTACAGCAGAGAAGATCAGAAGTATGTTGAATATTTCGCATTATGATTGGACGAATGCGTTTACAGGAAATTTAATTCAAGCAGGACATTCATTAGGAACAGTAGGTTTGTTATTTGATAAGGTTGAAGACGAAGCAGTGCAACAGCAGATTGATAAATTGATGGCTTCTAAAAAAGCGAATGAAGAAGCTACCGCAACATCAGAAGAAACAACAGCATTAAAGCCATTGAAAGAAACCACAACGTATGATGATTTTGCTAAAATGGATTTGCGTGTGGGGACCATCATTGCTGCAGAAAAAGTAGAGAAGGCTGATAAATTATTAAAGCTTACGATAGATACTGGCATCGATCAACGCACAGTAGTTTCAGGAATAGCAATGCATTTTAAACCAGAAGATATTGTTGGACAACAAGTGACATTGTTAGCAAATTTGGCTCCTCGAAAATTACGCGGGATTGAATCAAACGGAATGATACTAATGGCAGAAGATGAAAACGGTAAATTGATTTTCGTACAGCCATCAACAAAAACAACTAACGGAAGCACCATCGCATAATGAAGAGCAAGATAAGTTTATTGTTTGTTTTTTTACTACTGACAAACTTCGTAAAGGCACAAACGTTACAAGTTTCGCCTTCACAATTAGTTTTTGGAACGGTAGATGAACTGTCCGTGGATAGTCAGCAAGTATGGTTAACCAACAATAATGCTTATACCGTAAAGGTGTTTGATTGCCTATTTACGAAAACGTATGGTGCTCCTGCCTTTTCAGTTAATCAGCAACAATACACA
This sequence comes from uncultured Bacteroidota bacterium, assembly GCA_903847585.1. Lineage (GTDB taxonomy): Bacteria > Bacteroidota > Bacteroidia > AKYH767-A > OLB10 > CAINEC01. The sequence continues at coordinate 25,600 of CAINEC010000017.1, read as the reverse complement.
TTAGCTCCGGGTGCCGCTGTTGGAGTCTGGGTGCGTTTCTATCCCTCACATAATATCAATCATAATTGTGAGATGATTATTAGAACAGATGGCCCCAAAGGAGATGCACGCGTTGATTTAAGAGGACAGGGTCATTATTCGAAAGCCTATTATGATACAACAGAAAATCTTTCCGAAGAAAGTTTAAAGCAAGCATTGAAAGTGATAACCGGACAGGGTTATCGTTCATTAGGATATTCTGCTCCTTTCCCTGCTACTTCTCCTTGTGCTCGAGATACGATGTTTATGATAATCGATAATCAGGCGGCTAACGGACAAGGAGCTACGCAAAACACGATTGAATGTGTTTATACTGGAAGACAAATTGTAGGATATGTAGATCGCGTTCAATGTCAGAATACTGCCGATCCTTATTATAACTTTAATACAGAGCATACCTTTCCGCAAAGTTTGTTTTCTTCTTTGGAGCCAATGCGTTCGGATATGTATCATTTATACCCAACCGATGAATCAGCAAATAATAAGCGATCAAATTATCCTTTTGGAGTTGTGATTAATCCGACGTGGAGTGTTGGTGGAAGCAAGTTTGATCAGAATACAAACATATTTGAACCACGTGATGTACACAAAGGAGTAGTTGCACGAGCAATGTTTTACTTTGTTACTCGCTATCAGAATTACAACAGCTATTTAGATAGTCAAGAACAAATTTTACGTCAGTGGCATAAAACATATTTGCCTTCACAAGTAGAACGCAGACGATGTGATGATATTTATACGTATCAGAAAAATAGAAATCCATTTATAGATTATCCGCAATTTATAGATCGTATTAATTCTATTTCAAATTTATCTGTTGCTCCTTCTTTAAACACTTTTGTATTGCCCGAAGACACTATCAATTACGGATTAATTAATGGCGGGATTCCGAATGTATATCGTTTTTGGATTGTAAATGATGGTAATCAGACAATCACAGTTTCAGGATTAACATTAACACCTAATAGCAATTTAACCTTTGCGAATAATACGGGAGTAAATGTGTCAATTCTACCGGGTGAGTCAACACCAATTGATGTTGAATTGAACAATGCACCTCTTGGGAGTTTTTCAGGTAGTTTAAATTTTATTTTAAATGGCAACTCTTTAAATGCGCCTATTCAAGTTCCTATTAAAGCATATGTTTCAGTTACAGGATTGAATGAAAATGCAACTAACAGTAATCATATTTATCCTAATCCAGTGGCTGATCAAATCACTTTTTCAAAGTCGCTTAACAATGTGAGTTTAAGAATTTATAATTCGAAAGGCCAACAAGTTTTTTCGAACGACTTCTTCACTGGCAATCAAATTTCAGGACTGGAAAAATATCCGAAAGGAAACTATGTAATTTCAATTACTGAAAATAATACAACAAGTAATTATTCATTCATTAAAAAATAAAGTTATGTCTGACTTTCACCAAATCATGAAAGCCGTTAAGGAGTTTCACACTTCATTTGGCATTGATCATAAAAGCGAACCGACTGCATCGCTAGACGAAAAAACAATTAATTTACGTCATCGCCTAATGGCAGAAGAGAATGATGAGTATCTGGAGGCCGCAAAGAATAATGATCTTGTTCAAGTAGCAGATGCTTTAGGTGACAAGCTTTACATTTTATGTGGAACTATTATTTCTCACGGATTACAACATAAAATTGTAGAGGTGTTTGAAGAAATACATCGTTCTAATATGAGTAAATTAGACGCTGATGGAAAACCTATTTACAGAGAAGATGGAAAGGTGATGAAAAGCGAGTTGTATTTTTTACCAGATATTGAAAGGATATTAAACAAATTGTGAAATAAAAAATATTTACTATCTTAGATTGCGTAACCAATGTCCATAATAAGCGTATTATGGACTCTTAAAAAAACAAAACATGAAAAAAACAGCTCTAATAATTGCTCTAAGCGTAATCACAACTGTAGGGTTTTCACAATCAAAGCCAGCGGCAAAACCTGCTCCAAAGCCGAGTAATAAAACAACGCAGCCTGCCAATACACAAGGCAATGCAGCAGCACCCGAAGCCAATCCAATTGATAATTCTAAAGCGCTTGCAGGAGAATTGTTGACTTCTATATTGAAATCAGAAAGCAAAACTTTTGATAAAGAACAATTGAAGAACTCTGTCTCGATGATTGCAGGAGCAAATAATAATGATGAACTTATTAATGCGATGAGAAGTGTTATTGAGTCAGCACCAGCTGAGGCCTATAAATCAGGGAATGCAGAAGCAGGAAGACAAATGACAGCTAATTTCAATGGAGATTTAGAATTAGGTGGTTTTAATAGTCTCTTATTGAAGTGGGAGATGTTGTTAAATCCAACTTGCTTTGACGCTGCTTGGAAAACCAATTCAGTAAAATGGAAAAAGCAAATCCAAGGAACTAAATAAAAAAAGCACATAAATAGCATAAGCCCTGATGATGAATCAGGGCTTTTTTGTTGATGAAAACTTACCAATACTTTATCTTATCGAATTCATCTCATTAGCTAATTTTTATATTTGCATTCTTCATTTGAATGGTCCCGTAGTTCAACGGATAGAATAGGAGTTTCCTAAACTCTAGATAGCAGTTCGATTCTGCTCGGGACTACCACTTAACAGATAATTAGTTAAACAACTGTTTTTCGTACCAATGGATAAAAACATTATTCGCCTTTCAGATCTTGCAAAAGAAATTTCGGAAGTTTTTCGGAAGAATTTTTCCATGGAACGCTATTGGGTTTCGGCAGAAATTCTAGGGCTAAAAATAAATAAGGGTCATTGTTATTTGCAGCTTGGAGAGAAAGATGAAAGAAGCACTCAACCCAAGGCAGAGTTTAAAGCAATGATATGGGCGAGTAATTTTAATTTTATTCATACACGCTTTATTGCTGAAACAGGAAACGAACTTCAGGAAAACATGGAAATCTTGTGTAAGGTAGAAGTCCAGTTTCATGAGCGATTTGGAATGAGCCTTATCGTTCACGAAGTAGATGCCGCTTATACACTTGGTAAAATGGCCATCGAACGAAAAAAAACGGTTGATAAGCTAAAGCAAGAAGGTGTCTATTTTTTAAACAAGCAAAAACAAGTTTCGGCTGTCATTCAAACAATAGCTGTTATTTCTTCTGCTGATGCAGATGGATTTAAAGATTTTACAACAAAGCTCAACGATAATAAATTTGGACTTGTTTTCCACACTAAACTATTTCCATCACTCATGCAAGGAGATAATGCTCCTAGAGATATTATTGCTGCGCTAACTATCATTAAGCAACATGCATGCTTTCCATTTTTAGATGCTGTTGTAATTGTAAGAGGTGGCGGACAAACATCAAGTTTAAGTTGTTATAATGATTATTCATTAGCGTATGAAGTAGCTAATTATCCATTGCCGGTTCTTACGGGTATAGGACATACAGCAGATGTATCTGTAGTTGATGAAGTGGCTAATATGAATTTAATTACGCCAACTGCAGTAGCTGATTTTATTATACAACATACGAATACGTTTAAAGAACAAATTGATTATCTGCGCGATGGTATTCATGCTTATGCTAACCTTTGCATCGAATCCGAAGAAGAAGCGGTAGCCGATTTAATGAATGCTATTTTGTCGATAGTAAATGAAACAATGGAAGATGAAAAATCTTTTTTTGATAACCTTGCCTCGGTAATAACGCAAACGGTAAATCAAGAATTGGTAAGTGAGAATAGTCAATTGATTTATGCAAAAGATAAAATTCGTTTATTAACTGAAAGCATAATAACAAAGGAATTAAGCCAGCTATCTTTTGATACTAGTATGCTAAAGAATAAATCAGCTGCTGTATTAAAACAAGAGGAGAATTATTTAATCAACGCACAACAAAAAAGTTTAATTTTAGATCCGGTTAATATATTAAAGAGAGGGTTTAGTTATACGCTCTATAATAACAAACCTGTTTATGATGCCAATGAAGTACCTTTGGAGGCGGAAATAGAAACGGTTCTTTATAAAGGAAGCATTAAGAGTAAAAAAACAAAATAAGATAATGGCAGAGAAAATTACTTACGATAAAGCAAAAGAAGAGCTTGAAAAAATTCTTGAAGAATTAGAAAGCGGTGAAGTAGGCATTGATCAGCTCGCTAAATTAGTTAAGCGCGCGAATGAATTAATCAAGCTTTGTAAAGACAAATTAAAAGCTACCGACGAAGAAGTTAAAACTATTCTTGAATCATTTGAAGATTAATTATGAAACATAGTTTATTTATTATTATCGTTGTACTTTTTGTATCATCTTGTAAATCAAGAAAACAAGAACCTTTTGGTAGAGTTACCAAATTAGAAGATAAAAAATGGTATTTATCTTCTCTTAATGCACAATTAATTCAACAAAAAGATTCGTCTAAAATGTTTACGTTGGAAATATTTTCGGTTGATAATGCAATCTATTTGAATTGCGAATGCGATACTGCGTATGGCTTGTATACAGCGCAAGAAGATTTTGTTTTATTAAATGTATTAGGCAGAACAAATCAGAATTGTAATCCACCTCTTTTTGGCGAATATGTACAGCAAGCAAAAAGTGCTAATCGATTTCAAATTAAAAATGTAAATAGTAACGGAATAAAAACAGAACAATTAATTCTTTTCAAAGAAGATTCTGAATTAATGAGATTCAATCGTAAATAAAATCAAATAAAAAATCCCGAGTTTTAGTTCGGGATTTTCTTTATAACTGAAGGTTTAATCCTTTTACAATTGATTGTGGATCTTTCCAGTTTATTTCAGGATGTGTTACACGAAGTGAACCATCGATAGTTACTACTTTAAATTTAATCTGACTGCCCGCATTAAAGTTGAACGATGTCCAATCTGAATAGTATGCTTCAACGGTTGCAGTACCAACAGTTGCACTTGGTTGATAAATAAACGGAGTGCTTCCTGCAGGATAAACATTTTGATATGGTAGTTGTACATTGATTCCTGAGCTTGTAATCCAATAAACCAATACAGCACCATTGTCTAAAATATCTTGTGTAATGTATGGATCACTTAAATCGACATATTTTTCATAGTCAGTACCAGAAGTACCTATAGTTTGCCATTGTGTTGACGACACTACAAATGTTGATGAATGTACATTCGCATTACCTGAAGGACCCTGAGGACCTGTTGCACCCGGAGCTCCATCTTTTCCGCAAGCAGAAATTAGAAGTAATCCAGCGAAATAAAGAAATAGTTTTTTCATGAGATTTATTTTGAATTTTTGTAAATATAAAACTAATCAGGATACTCCTCTGCCCACTTAAACGAGCAGTGGTATTTATTTTTTAATTCTTCTATCAAATAAGCTAAATTTTCTAAAGCTGTTTTTGAATTATACAAATAATCGTGAGTTAAAATTACGATGTGGTTGCTGTAAGGTTTTTTCTTCTGTGATTTCTTAATGATTTTAGCAATCAATGTATCTACTTGGCTAACATCTTTACTCATTTCTTTTTTCCAGGAAAAATCCCACCCCATTATTCTATCATTCACATTGCGCTCTTCCATTAGCTTCAGCAATTTAGCGGTCATACGGTCTTTTCTATTTCTGATAGATGTTCTCCAAATCGTTTTACCCGGTAAACGAATCATCTTGCTAGAGGACGGTATATAGGCCCTGTTTTTTTCTAAGTCGGCTAATACCTTTTCAGCATCACGATAGTATCTTCTTATTCTTCCACCAGTGATAGCATGAGAATACGAATGATTATAAAAACGAAACATGGGATTTTGAATGTTTCTTCTATAGATACTATCAAATACAGTTGATTTATCGCGCTGTGAACCGACAATAAAGAAGCTCGTTTTGACATTTTCTTTCTCTAAAACAGAAACGATATTGGGAGTGGTTTTATATGGACCATCATCAAATGTTAAGTAAATGATTAGTCCTGTATCATTTTTGGCATTGCTGGCGATAGGCTTTATTTCCTTTTCATTCGTAACAATAGCGGTTTTGGAAATAACATCAGATTTCTTTTCCTGCTGACAAGAATATAGGAAAAGCACCAAACAGATTATCTTAACAAGAGGTCTTGAGGTAAACACAACTAATAAATGTCATATAAGGCTATAAAGTTACTTTTTAGAATAAAGCAAAACAATATTTTCCGAACTTTGTTCTCTAATCAAATTTCAAATAGTCATGCTTCAAAATTGGATTGCCTTCTTAGCTACTTTTTTTATTATGGAATTTGTAGCCTGGTTCACACATAAGTTTGTTATGCACGGGTTCTTATGGATTCTGCATAAAGACCATCATCAAACAGAGCCAGGAATCTTTGAAAAGAACGATGCTTTCTTTTTGATTTTCGCGATTCCAAGTATGATATTGATTTTTTTAGGCGTGATGAATGGATATGATATTCGTATGTATATCGGATTAGGTATTGCTACCTACGGACTAGCTTATTTTTTAGTTCACGATATTTTTATTCATCAGCGAATTGGACTTTTTAAGCGATCTAACAATGTTTATTTACGAGCAATTCGTAAGGCACATAAGGTTCACCATAAGTATTTAAATAAAGAACATGGTGAATGTTTTGGAATGTTATTAGTGCCTTTCAAATACTTTTTAGAGGCGAGGAAGTCGGGTCAATTAATGGACCGATAAAGAGAAACGACTTTATTCTCTCGATTCTTTTGTTGTTGCCCTTCCTTTGTTAACAATAAAAACTCCAATAAGCGTAATACCTATTGCAATTAATGTTTTTCCACTAATTGGTTCATTGAGGATTATTAGCCCCAACCAAATTGCAACAATAGGATTAATATAGGCATACACCGAAACGATCGTTGCTGGAAGTCGGTCCATAGCATAAACAAATAAGCTATATCCCAAAATGGATCCTGCCACTACAAGGTAAAACAAAGCATACCAACCCGTAGGGTCAAAAGTAATTTTCTTGCCTTCTCCTATGAGCAAACCTAAAACCGTTGTAACAGATCCACAAATCATCATTTGTAATCCTGCGTTTAACACAGAATTTATTTTCACAGGAAACTTTTTCATGTACACAGACCCAAGTGATCCGTTGATTAATCCAACTATCAATAAAACGAAGCCTAAAAAGTAAGCGCCATTACTTAATAGAAATAGTTGCTCGTAAAATATTAACCATTGTCCTACAAAACCCACCAGTATTCCGATGATAGATAAATTTGATATTCGTTCTTCTGGATTCCATACGCGTGTGATTAATACAATCCATATTGGAAAAGATGAATTAACTAATGCTGCCATCCCGCTGGTTACAGATTGTTCTGCAAGGACTAAAAACAAATTACCACCAACGAAGATGAATAAACCCGTTACGATAATTCGTTTTAATTCTTGCAGGTTGGGCCATACCACTTCTTTTTTAAAATAAAACCAAAGTAAAATGGCGAGTCCTGATATCATGTAGCGAATACCCGAAAACAAAAATGGCGGAAAACTTTTAACGCCAATTCTTATTGCGAGATAAGTCGTACCCCAAAGAAAACACAGGGCCAGTAATGCTAAATATGGATTTCGGTTTTGCAAAGTAAACTATGAAAATGTTTGCAAATCAAACAGACGTTTATAGTACCCGTTTTTGTTTAATAACTCTTGATGTGTTCCTCGTTCAACGATTTCTCCACTCTGCATCACAATGATTTCATCAGCATGTACGATGGTTGATAAACGATGCGCAATAACAAGTGTAGTTCGTTGTTTCATTAAGTTTATTAAAGCTTCCTGAACAAGACGCTCTGATTCAGTATCCAATGCTGAGGTAGCTTCATCAAGAATTAAAATCGGAGGATTTTTAAGCACTGCACGTGCGATACTTAAACGTTGACGTTGTCCACCACTCAGTTTACTTCCTCTGTCGCCAATACTTGTTTGATAACCATCGCTCATAGCAGTTATGAAGTCGTTAGCATTAGCAATTTTAGCGGCAGCAATTACTTCTTCTTCCGTTGCATTCTCCATTCCGAAAGCAATGTTATTAAACACCGTATCATTAAACAAAATGGATTCCTGTGTAACAATGCCCATCAAACTTCTTAAATCAGTAATGCGTATGTCTTTGATGTTAACACCATCAATGGTAATTTTTCCTTTATCTACATCATAGTAACGGGGAAGCATATCCGCTAATGTAGTTTTACCGCTCCCCGATTGTCCTACTAATGCAACCGTCTTTCCTTTTGGAATTTCTAAGGAAATATTTTTTAATACAGACTTTCCATCTTCTTTGGTGTAAGAAAAACTGATTCCATCGAAATGTATTTTATCTGAAAATGGTTTTGCTTCAGCAGGATGTTCTGGATCTTTTACTAAAACTTCCGCATCGAGAATTTTATAAATTCGCTCAGAAGAGGCTAATCCTTTTTGAATATTATACCACGCCGATGTTAAACTCTTAGCAGGAGTGATTACCTGAGAAAATATCGCAATAAAAGCAATGAATTCACTCGGCTCTAATTTAGAATTGCTACCTAATACGAGCAAGCCTCCAAAGTACATTACAACCGTCATTACAACCGTTCCTAAAAATTCACTCACCGGAGAAGCTAAATCACGTCGACGACCAATTTTATTCATCAACCCATAATGCTGGTTATTTAAGCCACCGAATTTTTTAGAGGCCGATTTTTCTGCAGTAAAGGCATGTATAATTCTTAATCCACTTAAGGTCTCTTCGATGTTGCTTAACAACTCTCCCATTTTTTCCTGGGCCTGCACCGATTTCTTCTTTAAGCTTTTTCCAATACGACCAATGATTAATCCAGCAATAGGAAGCAGCACCAATACAAATGTGGTTAGCTCCGAACTCATCGTAAACATGGTAATTAAAAAAACGATAATGTTTAGTGGTTCACGAAAGGCCGCTTCCAATGAATTCATAATACCCCATTCAACCTCTTGTACGTCGCTAGTCATGCGAGCCATCATATCGCCCTTGCGTTCATCGGTGAAATAGCCAATTGGCAAACTCAAGATTTTATGATATACATCTCTTCGGATATCACGAACAACTCCGTTGCGAATAGGAGCTAAAAAGTACATGGCCATATAGCGGGTTAAGTTTTTCAGAAAAAACATAACAACCACCAACATACTAATCAGCATCAAGGCTTTTAGCTGACCATGTTCAACAATATAATTTCCGAGATAGTAATTAAAATTATTTAGTAAGCTTTTAGCACTTACTGACCATGGCATTAGTGTATAATTTCTATTCTGACTAAAAAGAACATTCAGAAAGGGAATAATCATCGTGAGTGAAAAAAGCGAAAAAAAGACAGTCATGATATTAAACAAGACCGATAAAGATGCTTGTGCTTTATAAGGCTTGATAAAACGTAGTAAACGAATATAGTTTTTCACCCTCCAAAGATAGATAAGTTAATTTATTTGAAGCCTTTATACCACTATAATTCCTCGTGTAATTTAATTATCTTCGTCGGCATAAAGCAAAGCCGATTATGCAATACGATCCAATAAAAAGAAGTCTCGGAAATGTGTTCAATAAAACTCCGTTTTTACGAAAGATGTTTTATCGTCTTTTAGACTTATTATTACTAAGAGCTTGGCATGTGCATAAGGAATTAAAGCAATGGAAACGCGGAGCAAAAGCAGATGCTCAGATACTCGATGCTGGAGCTGGATATGGCCAGCATTCGTATTGGTTAAATTCCAGGCTACCAAAGTCGACCATTCTAGCCATGGATGTAAAGGAAGAGCAGGTGGAGGATTGTAATCAGTTTTTCAAATCGATTGGATCTGGCGAGCAAGTGAAATTTGTTGTTGGCGACTTAACCCAGTTTGAACATCCTAACAAATACGATTTAGCAATATCTGTTGATGTGATGGAACATATTCTTGAAGATGTTCAGGTATTTAAAAATATTAACGCTTCGCTTAAACAGGGTGGAATGTTATTGATTTCTACTCCAAGTGATCAAGGTGGTTCTGATGTGCATGGAGATGGTGAGTCTTCGTTTATTGAAGAGCATGTTCGTGACGGATATAATATCAAAGAAATTGAGGATAAACTTCGTTCGGCTGGATTTTCGAAAGTCGAAGCAAGATATCAATATGGTACACCAGGTAAAATTAGCTGGCGACTTTCAATGAAGTATCCGATTTTAATGCTGGGCGCAACAAAATTGTTTTTCATCATTTTGCCTGTTTATTATATCATCACGTATCCAATCGCCTATCTGTTAAACTGGTGTGATGTGATGTTTAGTCATAAAACCGGAACAGGGTTGATCGTGAAAGCCTGGAAATAATCGGCATTATGAAATTTGGACTAGCCTGGAAAATCGCGCGACGATATTTTGCTGCCAAGCGGTCACATCATCTTATCAATATCATTAGCAAAATCAGTGTTGCCGGTGTATGCGTTGGCACCATGGGATTAATCATTGTGTTGTCGGTATTTAATGGCTTTGGCAATTTGGTTTTAAGCATGTACGATAGCTTTGATCCAGATATCGTTATTACGCCCGCTAAAGGAAAGTTCTTTAATCCTGAAGACGCACAGATAGAAAAAATAGAAAAGCTGAATGGAGTTAGCGTTACTACGTATACGTTAGAAGAGAATGTTTTGCTTCGTTATAAGGAACGACAGTTTATAGCCACCATGAAAGGTGTATCAGCATCTTATTTTAAAAGCAGCGACCTTCAAACAAAAATTATTGATGGTAGTCCGATGTTAAAGCATGGCGACTTAAACTTTATGATTCCGGGGGCGGGTATTGCATATTCACTCGGACTAAAATTGAACGATCCTGTTTCAAGAATAAATGTTTATTTACCGAAGAAAGGGATTGATCCATCAACCGCTTTGTTAAATCCAGATGAGGCTTTTTCGCAACGAACAATTGCTGCATCAGCTGTATTTTCGGTACAACAAGATTTTGATAATAAGTTTGCAATTGTGCCTATCGATTTTATTCGAGAGATGATGGGTGAAGAAAAAAAAATATCATCCATCGAAATAAAACTGCAGAAAGGAATCGACCAGCAAGCGGTAGCTCAACAGTTGCAACAAATAACAGGAACAGGTTTTAAAGTTAAAGACCGATTTCAGCAACACGATTTCTTGTACAAGATTTTAAAGTCTGAAAAGGCCGGTGTTTATTTGATACTTTGTTTCATCCTACTCATCGCAACCTTTAATGTTTTTGGTTCCTTAACCATGTTAATCATCGATAAGAAGAAAGATATTTTATCATTGATTAATATGGGTGCTTCAGTAAGTTTTATTAAAAAAGTATTTTTTATTGAAGGACTGCTCATTTCTGTTTTTGGTGCAGGTATAGGAATGTTATTAGGAGGAGGAATTTGTTTTGTCCAACAACAATTTGGAATTATAAAATTAGGTGATGCCGAAAACTTTGTGACCAATAGTTATCCTGTAGCTATGCAGCTCAACGATTTTTTATTGGTAACAGCCATCGTTTTAATAATAGGAGGAACAGCAGCATTTGTGACTTCCCGTTTGATTGTTAAGCGACAACTTGAAAACACTATCATCTGATTTATTTCATTATTTTTAACCTTTTCAGATAAACTATGAACGGAAATATAGCAGCTAAAAATTCGCCCCCTGTTGATCAGATAGGAATAGAAGAGAGAATAGCACGATTGACAAAACGCTCAATTAAAAACGAGAGCAAGAAAGAGGCATTGTTAATGGCTATTAGCATGATGGACTTAACAACGCTCGATGCGAAAGATACTCCCGGCAAAGTGAAGCAGCTTTGTGCAAAGGCATTGCGACCGCATGATAAATTAAGCTATGTTCCTCCTGTTGCTGCAGTATGCGTTTATCCAAATATGGTAGCAATCGCAAAGAAGGAATTAGAAGGCTCAAAAGTAAAAGTGGCTTCGGTGGCTACCGCATTTCCGAGTGGGATGAGCACTAAAAAAATTAAAATCGACGAAACAAAGTATGCAGTGAATGAAGGTGCCGATGAAATAGATATGGTTATTTCAAGAGGTAAATTTTTAGCTGGTGAATATAATTTTGTGTTTGATGAAATTGCAGCCATCAAAGAAGCTTGTGGCAATGCACACTTGAAAGTGATTTTAGAAACAGGCGAATTATCTACGTTGGATAATGTGCGTAAAGCATCTGATATTGCGATGTACGCAGGTGCCGATTTTATAAAAACATCAACTGGAAAAATTCAACCAGCGGCTACGCTACCCGTTACATTAGTCATGTTTGAAGCCATTAAAGATTTCTATTTCAAGGAAGGAAAAATGATCGGAATGAAACCAGCGGGAGGAATAGCAACATCGAAAATTGCTATGCAATATCTGGTAGTGCTTCGCGAAACATTAGGAGAAGCTTGGATGAATGCTGATTGGTTCCGCTTTGGAGCTAGTTCACTTGCAAATGATGTATTGATGCAATTAGAAAAACTAGAAACTGGAGTTTATCAAGGACCAGAATATTTTTCTAAAGATTAATTTATAAATTATGAAAAACGCATTAACGCTATTATTTTTATTTCATTCAATATTTATATTCGGTCAAGTCAAAACTGGACAAAACAATTTTTTAATTGCCAAAGAGTTTAGTAAGGAAATAGCACTTTATAACTCCAAAAGTTTTTTGTTCACTCAAGTGGTTGGCATTTCCAATGATATAACAAAATTTGAAATAATTCCATTAGCAGCAGCTAATTCGGGAGAACTTACTACTCTGCTTTATAAGTGTGGAGATAAACAAATTGAAGGTCTTTTGCTTGGCTTTTATGGTAATTATTGGAATGAAAGTGGAGTAATTTATCAAGGATTTGCTTTCAAAAACTTTAATAAAGAAAAGGCAATGGAGTTTTTAAAAAAAATTGATGAGTGTCTCGATAAATATGAAGATTATTTAAAAGAAGATGCAGGTAATAATAGTATCTGTTTCAAATACGATGATATTGATGTGTTAATTGATTGCCCTAATTTAAGTTATAGTATAAGACTTTTTTGGAATGGATTTGATAGTTCTTGGGAAAAAACAGCTTTTGAAAGGTCAAAAAGAAGATTTGAAAAAAAGATGAAATAAAAAATGGGCGTCCTTCGAATCTAGAAGGGCGCCCTTTTTTAGTTTACAGGAACAATTATTTATCGTTCACCTTCATCTTTTTAAATGTATCGTCTTTTAAACACTCAAGTGCTTTCACCATAAATACATTGATATCGTTAATGATTACATAGTAAGCGTTAGTGTCCCAAAGATCACGAGCAATAAGTGCTCTTAACTGCGTATTGATTAATTTCTCAGATGTTTTTATTCCTGCATTATCACGTTTAATATTTTTCTTTTCAGCATAAGCAATAAAATCTTCTAAAAAGTCTTTTGTGATTTTGAAATCATTTTTAAACTGATAAACATCTTTGTATTTGCTTAATAACATTGCACGATTTGCATCAACATAGTTTAAAGTAAATTCATTTAATATTCCGTTTCTTCTTAACTCATCGTAGTATTTACTACTCATGCTTGTATCTAATCCAACAAACACATCAGGCATAATTCCACCGCCTCCATAAACTTCTCTTCCTCCCATTGTTTTGCATTTTAATGAATCAATGAATTTAATACTGTCTGCATGATATAACTCTCCATGCTGATAACGCATACTAATATCCATATCATAATTCTCATCGCCTGGCTCATAATGTTTTTGAATACATCTTCCCGAAGGAGTATAATATCTAGCAATTGTTAAACGGACTGCTGAGCCATCAGGTAATGGAAAAGGTTTTTGCACTAGTCCTTTAGCAAATGTTCTTCTTCCTATAATTAAAGCACGATCCCAATCTTGTAATGCACCAGAAACAATCTCACTTGCAGATGCAGAAGACTCATTTACCAGTACAACCACTTTTCCCTTTTCCCATCCACCAACGGATGTAGAATAATTATCTTGACGTGGATTATTTTTTCCAATGGTATAAACGACTTCTTTACCGTTACTTAAAAACTCATCAGCTAATTCAATTGCTCTGTTCAGATAGCCACCACCGTTATCCGATAAATCCATAATCAGACTTTCAACATGTTGTGCTTTTAACTTCTCTAATGCTTGTTTAAACTCTTCTACTGTACTATCTGCAAAGCGACTAATCTTGATATATCCAACTGTAGGTGTAACCATATAAGCAGCATCTACGCTGTATAATGGAATTTTATCTCTTGTAATGGTAAACGGAATCAATTCCTTATTTCCTCTTCTGAAAATATCCACCTTTACCTTTGTTCCTTTATTTCCTCTTAGTTTTTTAAGGACGTCATTGTTTTTAATTCCAATGTTCGCAACACTGTTACCATCAATTTTTACAATTCTATCTCCAGCACGCAAACCTAATTTTTCGGAGGGCCCACCAGAGATTGTTTGTGTAATCATAATAGTATCCTCCAGAATGCTGAACTGTACTCCAATACCTTCAAAATTTCCAACAAGAGGCTCATTTACTTCTTTTAATTCTTCTGCAGGAATGTATACAGAGTGCGGATCTAATCCTTTTAATAAATTTCTGATCGCATCATCAGATATTTTTTTCTCATCGATACTATCAACGTAAGCATAGTTAATCATGCTCATTAAGGCATCTAATTTTTCGGCGGTAGGACTAATCTGTGCAATTGATTTTCCGAAGGAAAGGGTAAAGACAACTGCGGTAATAAGGACTTTAAAGTAAAAACGAGACTTGTAAATCATGTGAATTGGTTTGAATATGCGAAGTTTAAAAATTAATTAATCGGATTATTTATTGTCAGAATCATTGCTAACAATCTTATTAACGAGCAAATCTCTAAAATAGTTCGTGACAAAATAAATTATTGATGACAAAACTGCTTTAATTAACGCAATTATAACTGTATTTTTGAAGTCAAATTGTCACCTATTTCTGATGGCATTTTGTTTGCCAACGGCGCGCGCTAAAAAAATTAATTATGACTACAGGAAAAATAAATGTTCAAACGGAAAACATCTTTCCAATTATCAAGAAATTTCTTTACAGCGATCACGAAATTTTTCTTCGTGAATTAGTAGCTAACGCTGTAGATGCTACAGGAAAAATTAAAACACTTACCTCAATTGGAGAAAACAAAACCGAACTTGGTGAATTGTCGGTTGAGGTAATCATCGATAAGGAAAACAAAACGCTCACCATCAGAGACCGTGGTTTAGGAATGACCGCTGAAGAGGTAGAAAAGTACATCAATCAAATTGCATTTTCGGGAGCAGAGGAATTCGTAAATAAATATAAAGACCAAACAGAAGGAAACTTAATTGGAAAGTTCGGATTAGGATTCTATTCTGGTTTTATGGTGTCTGATAAAGTGGAGATTTATTCTCGTTCTTTTAAAGCGCAGGAAAATGAAGCTATCCGTTGGACATGCGACGGTAGTCCTGATTACACCATGACCAGCGACACAAAAGCAGATCGTGGAACAGATATTATCCTCCACATCAATGAAGACTCTTTAGAGTTTTTAGAGGAAGCAAGAATTAAAACAATGCTTGACAAATATTGTAGCTTTTTACCTACTGCAATAAAGTTCAAGGATGAGCAAATCAATAACCCTACTCCTGCTTGGGTTAAAAAGCCAAGTGAATTGCAACACGAAGATTATTTAGCTTTTTACAAAGAGCTTTATCCAATGGCAGAAGATCCATTGTTTTATATCCATTTGAATGTAGATTTCCCTTTTAATCTTACTGGAATTCTTTACTTCCCTAAACTGAAAAAGAATTTAGAAGTTCAGAAGAATAAAATCCAGTTGTATTGTCGTCAGGTATTCGTAACAGATTCTGTAGAAGGAATTGTTCCTGAATTTTTAACGCTTTTACATGGAGTAATTGATTCACCAGATATTCCTCTAAATGTGAGTCGTTCTTATTTACAAAGCGATTCGAATGTAAAGAAAATCAGTAATCATATTCTGAAAAAAGTATCGGATAAGCTCGAAGAATTATTCAAAGAAAACAGAACTGATTTCGAAGCAAAGTGGGATGATATCGGGGTGTTTATTAAATACGGAATGCTAAGTGAAGAGAAATTTTATGATCGCGCAAAATCATTCTGCTTACTTAAAAATACGGATGCTAAGTACTTTACGTTTGATGAGTATAAATCGGCGGTAGAACCTAATCAGACAGATAAAGACAACAAACTGGTTTATACTTATACATCTAATCTAGAAGAGCAATATGCTTTTGTGGAAGCTGCTAAAAACAAAGGATATGATGTGTTACAAATGGATGGTGTAATTGATAGTCATTTTGTTAATTTTTTAGAGTATAAACTGGAAAACACTTCGTTCGTTCGTGTGGATGCTGATACGGCAGATAATCTGATTAAAAAAGAAGATAAGCGCCCGATTTTAATTTCCGAAGAAGAGCAAAATACAATTAAGGAATTAACCGAAAAGGCAGTTGAAAAAGAAAAGTATTTTGTTCAGCTTGAAGGACTTTCAGAATCAGATGCTCCAGCTTTAATTACACGACCTGAATTCATGCGTCGTATGAAAGAGATGGCAGCAACAGGAGGTGGTTATGAGTTTATGGGTAGTATGGGCGAGCAGTTTAATCTGATAATGAATGCTAACCACCCTTTAATGAAAAAGGTGTTAAATGCCTCTTCTGACGAGGAAAAACAAAAAATGATTCGTCAGGCTGTTGATCTTGCCATGCTTTCTCAAGGGTTATTAAAAGGAGAAGCTTTAAGCGGATTTATTCGTCGCTCGGTAGAGCTAATTTAAGCCATTAAAATTTATTCACAAATCAGCCTTGGTGTAAAAACACCGAGGCTTTTTTGTATCTTTGATGTAGAAAATAATTAAAATCAATATAACTATGAGTTACGAAGTAAATTGCAAATTAATGGAAGTGCAATCAGAACAATCTGGCGAAGGAAAAAATGGTCGTTGGGTAAAACAAACTTTTATCGGAGAGACGATGGATCAATATCCTAAAAAGATAGCATTCACAGCTTTCAACGAACAATTAATCAGTCAGCTAAAAGCAATGTCAATTGGATCAACTGTTAAAGTAAATTTCAGAGTTGAATCAAGAGAATATAATGGAAGATGGTATACGGATGTAAGAGCATTCGGATTAACATCTATGTCTGCTCCTGCTTCTCAACCTATGTCGTCACAAGGTGATTCATTTGGAGAGCAAGTGTTAAACAACACAATGGAAGGACTTACTCAAACAGGTTCAGATGATTTACCATTTTAATTAGTAATCAAACCATAATTAATCCCGCAATTGCGGGATTTTTTATTTATACGAATGATAAAAATATATTTGCAAAAAATCAGAAAATGAAAAAGATTCTTTTAGCCTTTACCTTATTATTTTGTTCTTTCTTTTCGAAAGCAGATGAAGGAATGTGGTTTCCACAATTGTTACAGCAATTAAATATTGCTGATATGCAAATGCGTGGATTGAAAATATCTGCAGAAGATATTTATAGTGTGAACAAGAGCAGTTTAAAAGATGCCATTGTTTTATTTGGCGGCGGATGTACAGGCGAAATAATTTCGAAGCAAGGATTATTGCTTACTAATCATCACTGTGGATTTGGTGAAATTCAATCACACTCAACAGTAGAACATAATTATTTGAAAGATGGATTTTGGGCATCAACGTTAAAAGATGAATTGCCATGCCCAGGACTAACAGCCTCTTTTGTAATTAGCATTACCGATGTAACAGCGCAGTTTAATGAAGTATTGAAAGATGGAATGAGTGAACAAATGCGCAATGAAAAGATTAAAGAACTAGCAGCACAAATAGAAAAGAAATCGATTGAAGGAACGCATTATGAAGCAAAGGTTCGTCAGTTTTTTTCAGGGAATGAATTTTATTTGATCACTACTGAAACGTTTAAAGATATTCGAATGGTGGGTGCGCCTCCTTCCTCTGTTGGTAAGTTTGGTGGTGATACTGATAACTGGATGTGGCCTCGTCATACTGGCGACTTCTCACTGTTTCGCATATACGCAAATAAAGAAAATAAGCCATCAGAGTACAATGAAGAGAATGTTCCGTTTGTTCCTCGTTCTTCGCTGTCGATTAATATCAGTGGTGTAAATGAAGGCGACTTCACAATGGTTTATGGTTTTCCTGGTAGAACGCAAGAATACATTTCATCTTATCAGGAGGAAATGATTTTAAACACCACAAACCCAGAGCGTATTAAAGTTAGAACAGAGAAATTACGCATTATGGATGATGCTATGCGTAGCAGCGAAAAACTACATATTCAGTATGCAGCAAAGCAAAGTAGTGTAAGTAATGGCTGGAAAAAATGGCAAGGTGAATCAAAAGGATTAACCCAGTCAAATGGGCTAGAAAAGAAAGAAGCTTTAGAGCGAGACTTTAATCAATGGTTAACAAATAATCCTGCTATGCAACAAAAATACGGACAAGTATTACCTGGATTAAAAATGATATATGCTAAGAACAGACCCTATATTTCTGCAAATAATTTTTATTCTGAAGCGGCATATGGTGTTGAGTTGTTAGCCTATTCATTAAACTTTCAAAGTCTTGTTGAGGTATCCGTTGCAAAGCAAATTGATAATAATAAGTTAGAAACCGAGAAGAACAAACTCTTTAATACAATAGCAGATTTTTATCGTGATTATGATATGGCAACCGACAAACAATTTTTTCAATCGTTGTTATTAATGTTTGATAAGAATGTTCCGGATAGTTTGAAGCCTTCGTATTTTATTGAGCAACGAAAAAAATATCAGGGAGATTTTGTTAAATGGTCTGCTGATGTTTACTCGAAAACAATTTTTAGTGATTCAATTGCGGTAGAAAAATTCTTAACGGCCTACAAACCAAGTATGGCAAAAAAAATCATTAATGATCCGGCGTATAAATTAATGGAGCCGATAGCAAATTATTATAAAACAATAATTGCAGCTAAGGTTAACGGTATGTCGTTAGAGTTAGGAAAGTTGAATCGTTTATACATGGCTGCACAACGAGAGATGAATACTTCAAAAAAATATTATCCGGATGCAAACAGTACCTTGCGTGTAGCATATGGCAATGTTAAAAGTTATTTCCCTCGCGATGGAGTAAAATATAATTACTACACCACCTTAGATGGTATTATGGAGAAGTATATCAAGGGACATGAAGAATTTGATGTGTCGCCTAAGTTGCTTGATCTTTACAACCGAAAAGATTTCGGACCTTATGCTTCAAATGGAACTGTTCCGGTTGCATTCATTGCTACAAATCATACAACAGGAGGTAATTCTGGTAGTCCGGTATTAAACGCCTACGGACATTTAATCGGAACCAACTTCGATCGAGTATGGGAAGGAACAATGAGTGATATTTTATTTAATCCAGAAATTTGTAGAAACATCACATTAGATATTCGATACACATTATTTGTAATCGATAAATATGGTGAAGCGAAAAGGCTAATACAAGAAATGGATATTGTGAAATAAAAAAAGGGACGGTTTTATACCGTCCCTTTTTATTAGTGATAAATAATTTTAACGTTGAGCGAATTCAATTGAACGTATTACATTTTTATCATCAATACCTGATAAATACATTACGCCATTTTCTAATTCAACGATTGTCCATTTTCTATTTAGCTCAGAAGCCAACCAGTGTGATGCAAGTTGATTAGGGTAAGTAAATCCACTTAAAGTCACATATGCATTGTTGATTTTTGCATCAATAGAATATTTTCCTGTAACTGTTTTTTCTGCACCAGATTCATCTTTGCTCACAATCACAACATTTCCATCGCGGAACGACCATATTTCATTATAGTCGATTGTTGTACTTGGAGAAAGTACTTTCCAGTTGTTTTGAATTTTACTGTTCAGTTTCTTTTCTGATAACAGTAAATCGTTGTTTTCACATCCGGCTACAGTTAATAGCATAAAACTGAAAGCCAACAATAGTAAATTTTTCATGTCTGTTTAATTTTTTTGTTTGGCATATATACGCTCACTACCATAAAGGTGCGCATAAAAAACGGCAAAACATTACATTTTTCAAATTATTGACCTTTAATTTTCTTTTCAATTGCTGAAGTGGAGTATCCATCTACAAAGGCGATGGTCTTAATCTCTCCTCCACGGCCTAACACAATATCACCTCCCACAATTTGATCTATTTGATAGTCGGCACCCTTTACCAATACATCAGGCTGAAGTGCTTTAATTAATTCATAGGGGGTTTCTTCGTCGAAAAGTACAACAGCGCTAACACTCTCTAATGCAGCCAATACCGTTGTTCTTGATGTTTCATCGGTAATAGGTCTTGAAGGTCCTTTAATCCGGCTCACCGAAGCATCGGTATTAACCCCAATAATTAAATAGTTTCCTAAGTCCGCAGCTTTTGCTAAATAGTCAACATGTCCCAGATGAAGCAGGTCAAAACAACCATTTGTGAACACAATCTTACATTTTTGATGGCGCCATTCTTCGATTTTTTTAATCAAAGATTCACGGGTAAAGACCTTGTTATTCAAATTTTCGCTAAAACTCATGACATTTTACTTGAAATAGGTTTGGTAAAGAAAAACAAATAAATCATAGAGATGCCTCCTAAAAGGACTAAAAGCAATGTTTGTCCTGAGTGTACCAATGTTGCAAAAGTAATCCCGTCGTCGGGGGTTAATCCGTATAAAATGATTCCTTCAGAAACCAATAAATGATAAACGCCAATACCGCCTTGAACAGGAGCTGTCATTCCAATAGCTCCTATCACCATAATAAATAGTCCAGCCATTGGAGAAAGTCCGCTTGTTTCGGGCAGTGCAAAGAAGCACACATAGGTCATTAAGAAATACATTGCCCAAATAAATAATGAATGGAAAACAAATAGCCATTTATTCTCTAGTCGGGTTACAGCTACCAACCCATCCAATAATCCTTTTAAAAAAGATTTCAATTTAACTATGAAGGGGTGTTGATGGTAATGTTTTATAATTAATCGATAGGCTATCATGAAAGCGATTAAGAATACAATTAATAGCACTCCCAATAAATAGGAGTTTCCTACCGCATTAATAATCGGATTAAAAATATGTTTTGATAAAAATCCGCCTAACAATTCAAATTCAAACAGCGCCGACAGTAAAATACATACGACCAACATGATTACATCGCAAGTTCTTTCGATGATGACCGTTCCAATTAGTTTTTCAAATGGAATATCGTCAGATTTACTAAGGGCGCCACAACGACTAACTTCTCCTAAACGAGGAATGGCCATGTTTGCAGCATATCCGAACATAACAGCATTAAATGCCGATGATAATCGTGGTTTATAACCAAGGGGTTCAATTAATTGTTTCCAACGCATGGCCCTGCTAATTAAGGCAGCAATAGAAACAAATATGGATAAGGCCACCCATGATAAATCAGCATTTTTTATTCTCGAAACAATGAGAGATAAATCCTGATTTTTAAAGGTATGCCATAATAATCCTCCACCAATTACTAAAAATAAAAGTGTTTTAAGGATTGATGTAAGGCTTTTCAAAGCTTATGAGTTTGTTGGGCGATTATTCTGATCAGGGAAACATAGCGTTGGCTTAAATGATTTAGCCTCCTCGAAGTCCATACCCGCATAGCTGATTACAATAACGATATCACCAACTTGCATTTTTCTGGCAGCTGGTCCGTTAATGCATACTTGCCCAGAACCTCTTTCACCTGTAATAACGTAGGTTTCAAGTCGCTCCCCATTATTAATATTTAAAACATGAACCTTTTCTCCTTCAATGAGATTGGCGGCATCCATTAAATCCTGGTCAAGCGTAATGCTTCCAACATAATGTAATTCTGCCTGCGTAATTTTCGCTCTGTGAATTTTTGACTTGAGTACCTGTATTGTCATAACGGCGACAAAGGTAAATAATCCAAGTAATTAGTCGAAAAAATTAAACAGTATATCGGATATTATCTATCAAACGAGGACCTTCCGTTAAAACGGCAATACAACCTTGAACGTTTGTCCCCTCCTCCCATTGGGTAATATTTTCCAATGTATCAGGGTTAACTAATTGAAAATATTGGACACTTAAATACGGACTCTTTTGGATGTATCGCTTAACAAGTTCAATGACTGCTGCCGGGCTTTGATGAGGAATAAATTCTTTCGCCATCTCCATCGCTTTATAGATGATGGGCGCTGCTTTACGTTGTTCTGGTGTGAGTAATAAATTTCGTGAGCTCATTGCTAATCCATCTTGTTCACGCAAAGTTGGGCAACCAATAATGGTGGTGGAATGGTTTAGCATAGCTGCCATTTTACGAATGATAGCCAACTGCTGGAAGTCTTTTTCTCCGAAGTAAGAATTAGTAGGCTGAACAATTTCAAATAACCGATTTACTACGGTAGCGACTCCTTTAAAATGTCCTGGACGGAAGGCGCCTTCCATTGTTTCTTCCATAAATCCGAAAGATATATCAAGTAGTTCTGTTCCGTTGGGATATATTTCAACTGGTGTTGGAAGAAAAACAATATCGCAACCGGCGGCTTTTAATAAAGCAATATCTGCTTCTGGCATCCGAGGGTAATTGGCTAAATCTTTAGGATCATTGAACTGGGTCGGATTAACGAAAATGCTACAGACAACTATGTCGTTTTCAGCCTTTGCTTTTTCAATTAAAGAAATATGACCAGGATGTAAAGCCCCCATCGTTGGAACAAAGCCTATAGAACTATTTTCCTTTAAATTCTGAGAAGAAAAGTCATGCATCTCCTGTGCATGATGAATTGTTTTTATCTCCAAAATCTGATTATTTGATATTTAGTTTGTCTCTCCATTGCTCATTAAACGATTGAGGTGCAATGGAAGGTGTTTCACGAAGGCCTCGATCAGATTTATAAAGCCCTTCCATAATATATTTCCCAGCTTTAATCCCTTTCCAGTTCATTATATCACGGTTAAGCATTGCCTTTTTCCAGAAGAAATAAAACAATTTATTAGCCCTTGGCTCAAATCCTTTTTCTACGGATTCTTTTCTGTTTTCAATTAATAATTTTTGAATGTCAATTTTTACGGGACAGATATCCATCAAATTTCCATCAAGTAAACTATTTCTAACGGCTTCCTCTTGAGATTCGAAATTATCTATCAGGGGTGCGGTTACGGCTGAAATCGGATTTGAAAAATTAGTGGCAGGGTTCGACATGTATACAGGCCAGTTAAACTGACAGGCGCCACATTTTATACAGGTAGAGGCTTGTCGTTGTACTTCATGTTCCAAAACGGTACTTCTTCCATTATCAATGATAATCACATAAAGTTCTTCAGGTCCATCCAAATCTTCAGGCTGCTTTGGACCGGTAATAATGCTGTTATAAGCGGTTAGCTTTTGCCCTGTTCCATAAGTGCTTAGCAAAGGAAGAAACAGGTCGAGGTAATTTAAGCTTGGAAGAATTTTGTCGATGCCCGTTAAAACGATGTGTGTCTTGGGAGCCGATGCGCAGAGTTGGGCATTCCCCTCATTTTCAGTAATGACGATAGCTCCTGGGTCGGCGATTAAAAAATTACAACCCGTGATACCGATATCTGCCTGAAGATAAGTTTCTCTTAAACGATCTCTAATTACTCCAACAAGTTGATCGGGAGCAAGGTTGTTGAGGCCGAAGTGAGAATTAATTTCCTCTACCGATTTGTGAATAGCAGGTAAAACCATATGGCCAGAATGCTCATCCATGCTATCGGCAATATAATCGCCTGCGTCGGTTTCAATAATATCAAGCCCTTCAATACCCACGCGTTCTTTCAATAAAATCTCTTCAGCTGTGGAGGATTTTGATTTAATAATGGTTTGAGCACCAGCGTTTTTACTAATCTTGACAACGGCATCAATGGCTTCTAGGCTATCCTGAGCCCATATTATTTTACCCCCGCTTTTGATAAAATTCGCCTCAAACTCAATAAGATAAGAGTCGAGGTTTTCAATGGCCTTCCATCTTGCATGAGTTGCTCTTTCTCTTGCCAGTTCTAAGTTTTTAAACTGCAGGCTCGCATCTTTAAAAGCCGCGTCGTATTTGGCTTTAACATAATGCAGTTGGTTGGATGGATTCATAGATTAGCGTGAGGCGACTGCAAACCTAACAATTTATTAGCTGATTTTTTATTGTAAAATACTTTGAAAGGCGATAATCTTATCAATGTAAGATAGCATTTGTATTGTTAGTGATTTAATTTTCACTACCTTTGTGCCCTGAAAACGCAAAACAATCGTTTATCAAAATGAAAATCAGCAAGTTAGTAATACTTTCAGTAATTTGTTTTTTAACAATTTCTTTCAGCACCGCATCATTTGCAGGTGAGCATGAAAATGTTTCTGTATCTGATACGCACGAGGCCACAGCAGCTCATGGTGAAGGTCAAGAAAAATTAAACGCTGGAAAGCTAATCATGGAGCATATCGCTGATAGTCATGATTGGCATTTATGGGGACATACCTCAATTCCACTTCCTGTAATTGTTTATAATGGTGAGAGAGGCTTGACGGTTTTTTCATCTGCTAGATTTGAGCATGGCCATAAAGCATATGAGGGATATCGTTTAAATGAGAAAGGTAAGATTGAAGCAGTAAACGAAATGGGTGAAATGGATGCTCATCATGCTACAATGAATGAAGCACTAACGGCAGGCAGTTACGACATTTCAATTACGAAAAACGTAGTGAGTATTTTCATTACAATCGCTATTTTATTATTTGTGTTTATTTCAGTTGCAAGAGCATATACTAATAAGAGAAAAGGGTTAGCACCAACAGGACTTCAGAATGCAATAGAACCAATTATTGTTTTTATGCGTGATGATGTAATTAAAGCGAGCATCGGAGCGAAATATGAGAAGTATGTTCCTTACCTTTTAACATTATTCTTCTTTATCTGGATCAATAACTTATTAGGTTTGATTCCTATTTTCCCAGGTGGAGCGAATGTAACCGGAAATATTTCAGTTGCTTTAGTGTTAGCTGTTCTAACATTTATCATTACAACATTATCAGGTAATAAAAATTACTGGCAACATATATTTGCAATGCCAGGGGTTCCGAAAGGAGTTTTAGTTTTATTAACGCCAATTGAAATTTTAGGTATGTTCCTTCGTCCGTTTGTATTGATGATTCGTCTCTTTGCAAACATTGCAGCGGGTCACATCATTGCATTATCATTCTTCTGTTTGATCTTCATCTTTGGACAAGAGTCGTTATATGGTACAGGTGGAGGATTAGGCGTATCTCCGTTATCGTTAGTGTTTACGGTATTCATGGCAATGCTTGAATTATTAGTTGCCTTTTTACAAGCGTATGTATTTACATTATTATCGTCTGTATATATCGGAGCTGCAGTAGAAGAACATCATCACGACGATCATCATTAATTAGAACATTTTAATCACTTAATTATATAAACATGTTACTTAACATCTTATTACAAACAACAGGCGTAGACGGATTAGGATTCGGATACGGTCTTGCTGCCATTGGTGCAGGTATCGCTGCTTTAGCTG
>CAINEC010000016.1 GCA_903847585.1 uncultured Bacteroidota bacterium | reverse complement strand
GCAAGTTTGCTTTTTGTGATTTTATATCCTAATCCAACGCCAAAAACCTGTTTAGATTGTAATCTTGGACCAACACCAACTAATTTCTTTGCACTTCCTGATCCTTCATATACTGATATAGGTGTATTGTCATCATAAATAAATTGCGTGGAAAAATTTGCCGTGATGTATTTATTCACTTTCATAACTAACATCAAAGAAAAATTTAAGTCGACATTTTGAGGGTCTTCCAAATAATTAGAGAATAAATCGATTTGAGATATTAGCGTAACATTCTCAATTACTTCTTGTTTGTACCTCACATTCAAGTAGGCTCCCATTTCCGTTCTAATGTTTTTCCCGGAATCAACTCCGTATGCTCCTTGGTTTGATAGTATATCATCCAAAACAAAAGTGTTTTTATTGGAGATAGGAGAAATGTAAGCTGATAAATGTTCTGATGGTTTATAGTCAATACCCAATGAGAATACGGTAAAGGCCGGCGCGGCAAAACGACTAATGACAATGGGGTCTTCATTCGTATAGTCGTAACCGTTAGCAAATTGTGTTTTCACATTTAACAAGGCAGTATAATACCATTTCTTACTATTTTTAATAGCATATCCTAGCTTTCCAGTGTATTCAATTCTGTCTTCATTCTTTTTTAAATCGTCATCGCCAATTTGGTTTAGGCCATAGGATAAGTCAAGATTATTATCCCATATAACATTATCCTTTTTGTAATTAGCATAGCTATTTAAAAAACCATTAATAGCAACAGCGTTTTCTCCTCCTGCAGCCCAGTTAGAAAAACTTACCTGGTTAATATTCGCGGAGACAAACAATCCTTTTTTCCAGATAGTATCGTTAGCATTTTGACAAATACCAGTTAGGGCAGAAAGCACGAAAAAGGTAAGTAGTGTGAAGTATTTATTCATGTTATTTGTTTTTAAGTAAATCTCTTATTTCTTCTAATAGTATTTCTTGATTAGGTTTTACAACCACAGTTTCTTCTTCTGCTTTCTTACGTAGTTTATTCATTGCTTTCACAACAAAAAACATCACGAGCGCAACCATGAAAAAGTCAATCACGGCGCTGATGAATTCTCCATAACGTATGTAGACTTCAGGCACAGCACGATTAACAATGTTTCCAGAAGCATCGAGTACTTCTTTAGTTCCATCCTGGATTTTGAATTTCAGCTCAGAGAAATCCTGGCCTCCAACAATTTTTCCTATAAGAGGCATTACAATTCCATCAATAAAGGTAGAAGTGATTTTTGTAAATCCACCACCGACAACAACACCTACTGCAAAATCAATAAGGTTGCCTTTTAAAGCGAATGCTTTGAATTCATCTAGTATAGCCATAGTTCTTTTAATATCTTATAAAAATAAAAAATCCTTTGAATTTTACTCAAAGGATTGATAAAATATGATAGATATGTCTAATTAATTTGAACTAGAGCTATTTTGCTGTAAAACTCCCGGCTTTATTCGAATGGCAATTACGGGCAACCAAACAGATTTGCTCGTATTATTATTTAAACCGATGCGATAATAATTCACTCCGGGATTAGGATTCGAATCAATCAGCGTATAGGTTTTTAATCCCGTTGATAAGCCTGCAGCTTTAATTCTACCAACTTCTTTGTATTCTTTGGTATCAAAGCTTCGTTCTATTTTGAAATAATCAGTCCCGTTTTCTTTAGCTGTATACCACTGTATCGCCACTTCTTTTCCTTGCAAATCAGCAGTAAAGCCTAATAAATCCATAGGAGATAAATTCGATTTGCCAGTTTTTTTGATGATGATATTATTGATAACTGGCTTATC
>CAINEC010000015.1 GCA_903847585.1 uncultured Bacteroidota bacterium | reverse complement strand
GGTTGTGGCGTCGGATTTAAATTGATTCAGGCCATAGCTCAACAAAAAGGAATTTTATTTGAAGATTTGACACAGTACCTCGATTTAGTTGCTGTCTCTATCGCAGCCGATATCGTTCCGATAACTGGAGAAAATAGAATCCTTGCTTTCTATGGATTAAAATTACTGAATGAAAATCCTCGACCAGGATTTAAAGCAATTCTTGAGTTAAGTAATTTCAAGAAAGATGAGATAACCGTTAATGACGTTGTGTTTTTAATTGCTCCACGCATTAACGCAGCTGGAAGAATTGAGTCGGGAAAAAGTGCCGTAGATCTGTTGGTTTCTAAAAATGATAATGTTGCTGGATTATTAGGTGACGGAATCAACGAACATAACTTGAAGCGTAAAGATTTAGATTCAAGTATTACTGAACATGCACTTCAATTGATTGAAGAGAGTGAAAATCATAAATATCGTAAATCAACAGTTCTTTATAATTCTGCATGGCATAAAGGGGTAATAGGTATTGTTGCTTCACGTCTAACGGAAAAGTATTATCGTCCTACTATCGTCCTAACAAAAAGTAATGACGAAAATAATATGGTGTCGGGTTCGGCACGTTCTGTAAAAGATTTTGATGTTTATAATGCTATTGAAAGCTGTAGTGATTTGCTAGAGCAATTCGGTGGACATATGTACGCAGCAGGATTGACGATGAAGGAAGAAAATGTAGAGGAGTTCATTCAACGTTTCGAAGAAGTAGTTTCTTCAACAATTGAAGATCGAATGCTCGTTCGCGAAGTAGAAATTGATGCTGAATTAAATTTAAACGATATCAATCAGAAGTTTTTTAATATTCTGAAACAGTTTGCACCATTTGGTCCAGGTAATATGTCGCCGATATTTAAATCTTCCAACGTGCGTGACAATGGAAGAGGTAAAGTAGTAGGAAATAATCACCTTAAACTAACCCTTGTTCAACATGATGATTACCAATCAACGTTTGATGGAATCGCATTTCAACTAGGACATCATCATCCGCAAGTGGAACAGCAAGATGCTTTTGAAATAGTTTATCATATTGAAGAAAACAACTTCAACAACCGAACAACACTTCAATTGAATATTAAAGATTTGAAGTTTGTTAAATCGGCTGTGATGGCCAAAGTTTAAAATCACCTCGCGTGATAAGCCTAACGGCAACCCCTATCCTAATAAAATAATTTTCTGCTGGATGATATTTTGAAATATTATCACTGGTAGAAGCCTTGAATTCATAAAGTCTGCTTACAGATTGACCTCCTTCTGCTAATAATACAATTCCAATTTTCTGTTTTTGATTGATGAGATAATAATTCAAGTAAAGTTTCACATGTCCCTCTCGGTCGTGAAAGTATGAATTGTAACTTTCGCTATACGATTCTTCTATGCCTCGATAAGCAAATCCAGTGTGCAGTTTATTAAATGAAACATCAACAGTGGTGGAGTTTGGGAGTAATCCCCAACAATAAATATTCTTGGAAGCCTTCCACTCAAATCCTAACAATGGCATTATATAATTACCCCAAAATTCACGGTTGTAGTAAAGGCCACCCTTTAATTTGAATTTATTACTGTATGTTTTTGTGTATAACACCGCGCCTCCTAATTGATCGGTTGTCCAACCAAAGCTATTTTCAAAAACCTTATTTTGACGATAAACGAATGTTGCACTTAAACTATTATCATTTTCAAATTTATGAATAAGGGTTATGGGTAATGCATAAGAAATATAATGTGCGTGAAAGCGACTGTAGGCAGAAATAGTCGTACTTCCATTTTGCTGTGTTGTATAGGTGCTGTCTGTTTGTTGGTATTTCTTATTGTTTATTTCTGGACTAATCAACAATAATTTTTTTTCGTTCAGTTTTATGGGAGCATTAAAAGCGTATGATTTCCATTCATGATTAACCTTGAATTCATCTTTGCCTTTATATAGTTTCGAAATAGATGTTTGTGCGTATTGTATGTTTAATAAATCAATAAAAGGTTGCGATAATGCAACAACACTGATTAATAAAAAATTCAAAATAAGTAGAAGTCTACGCATTTGTCGAAGATAAAAATAATGTAATTAAACCCCAATCTTTATAGTATGTAGTTTTTTATTATCATTGTTAAATATTAATGGCTGTATGATTCGAGTATTTATTTCATCCTTAATTACTGCGCTCCGTTATCAGGGCAATGTTATTACACGAATGGAATTGTTTTCTAAACTATTTTCTCTTTCACTTTTACGTAAGAATGAAAAGTCTCGCGATAAAGAAGTAACTACAACTCTTTTCGGGAGTAAATTTTATGCGTTTAGTTATCATACTTTAAATTATCTCATCAGAGAAATTTTTGTGAATGAGGAATATCGATTTAATAATTCAAATGCAAAACCTGTTATCATCGATTGTGGTGCTAATATCGGAATGTCTGTTTTGTATTTTAAGCGATGCTATCCTCAAGCTACAATTATTGCGTTTGAGCCTAATCCAACGACCTATAGTTTGCTTCATAAAAATGTAACGTCACTTCAATTAAAGGATGTTACATTGCATAATTTGGCTTTGGCAAATGCGGAAGGCACAATTCCGTTTCACTTTAATGATGACAAAGGAACATTAACAGGATCTATTCAATCGAATCGTGGAGGGGAAAGCGTCATCGAAGTAAAATGCGAAAAACTATCAAGTTTTATAAATGAATTTCCTCATGTCGATTTAATTAAGATGGATGTTGAGGGAGCTGAATTAAAAATAGTGGAGGACTTAATGCAGACAGGTGCTATTACAAAGGTAAATGAACTAATTGTTGAGTACCATCATAATATTCCCGGAGAAAATAATTCGTTATCGCATTTTCTTAAACTATTTGAACAGGCAGGTTTTGATTATAGCATTCGCACAAATTTTTCTTCTTTAGGAGTTATGCAGGATGTGTTGTTGCATTTTTATAGAAAATAATTTTTCCCGCTTCAATTATTAAATGATTACCGTAGCTTCGCCCCGTGAAAGGTAAGATTTTTACTCCCGGCGTTAGGCATATGTTGCTCTCTACTTTTTGGTTTGCCCTGATGAATGCCATGGTAAAGAAGTTATCGTACTTACCAACGATGGAACTAGTGTTTTTCAGATGTGCCATTGCCAGTGCCATTGGATTTGCGCTATTAAAGAAACAACAGGTATCGTGGATTGGAACAAATCGCAAGCTGCTTTTCTTTAGGGGTTTATTCGGCACAGTTGCATTGTACACCTTCTTCTTAACGCTGCAAAAAATGCCAATGGGAACTGCTGTTGCCATTCAATACCTATCGCCAATCTTCACTACTATTTTTGCTGTTTATATTCTTCGAGAAAAAGTTAAACCTATTCAATGGTTATTCTTCTTGATTTCGTTTTCCGGGGTTTTAGTGATTAAAGGATTTGATCCACGTATAAGCGCAGTAATGCTTGCTGTGGGATTACTTTCCTCGGTGTTCTCTGCACTCGCTTATAATATGGTACGTTCCCTAAAGCAAAAAGAACATCCATTGGTGGTTGTATTACACTTCCAATTATTCGGAGCTATAGTAGGTGCATTTTTTCTTGCATTTGAATATAAGTCGCCCGTATCCACCGATTGGATTTATATAATTCTTATCGGAATTGTCACTCAGCTGGGTCAGTATTACTTGACTAAATCACTGCAATCAGAAAAGATTGCTAAAGTTTCAATTCTTAATTACCTCGGAATTATTTACGCCTTGTTTTTTGGATGGTGGATGTTTGATGAGCACCAGCATCTAAGCACTTTATTCGGAATTTTACTTGTAGTGGGTGGTGTAGTCGTTAATATTCTTATCGCGAATAAGAAAAACAGCGCCTGATTTCCCTGTTCAGCATAGAGATTTCCCCGCTCACCAACTATTGATTGCGCTTCTATTATGAAAGCAGTTACTTTACGAATAGCAAATTAGTGCTAATCTATTTAGTCTTATCTATTCGTTCTTTATACAGAAAAGTTCAGAGGCTTTTCAAAGCGTGGAATAAAGCGACCCCCCGAAGGTCGCTTTATTATTTTCAGTAATTTTGCACCTCTGAATTATGGCTAAATATCTCGAACACAAACAACTTAATTTGCCTGCTGTTGCCGACGAATTGCTTCAGTACTGGCAAGACAAAAGCATATTTGAACGCTCCGTAACTGAGCGCGAAGGCAAACCATCCTATACTTTCTATGAAGGTCCTCCTTCTGCTAATGGCTTGCCTGGTATTCACCACGTAATGGCTCGTAGCATAAAGGATATTTTTTGTCGCTATAAAACACAAAAAGGATTTCAGGTAAAACGCAAAGGCGGATGGGATACGCATGGGTTACCAATAGAAATCAGTGTAGAAAAAACATTAGGCATTACCAAAGAAGATATTGGTAAGAAAATATCAATTGAAGATTACAACAAGGCCTGCCGTAAGGAGGTAATGAAGTATAAATCCGTTTGGGATGACCTTACTCGTAAAATGGGGTATTGGGTAGATCTTGAATCACCATACATCACATTCGAAAATAATTATATCGAAACGTGCTGGCATTTACTGAACGAACTTTACAAAAAAGATTTACTCTATAAGGGTTATACAATTCAACCTTACTCGCCAGCTGCTGGTACAGGTTTAAGTTCACACGAGTTAAACCAACCAGGTACCTATAAAATTGTAAAAGATACAACGGTGGTGGCGCAGTTTAAAGCCATCGAAAACGACAAGAGTAAGTTTTTATTTGAGAAGGCAAATGCTCCGGTTTATTTCCTTGCCTGGACAACCACTCCATGGACGCTTCCTTCAAATGCTGCATTAGCTGTAGGACCTGAAATCAATTATGTTTTAGTTCAAACTTTTAACCCATATACTTTCGAGCCTGTTTGTGTAGTGCTCGCAAAAGATTTACTCTCGAAACATTTTAATCCGAAGAACGCTGAATTAATACTTGAAGAATATGTGCAAGGTAATAAAGCCATTCCTTTTAAAGTTGTTGATGAGTTTAAAGGTAAAGCACTGCAGGATGTTTCTTACGAGCAACTAATGGCGTATGTACAACCAGAAGGAAATGCGTTTCGTGTAATTACAGGAGATTTCGTTTCTACTGAAGATGGTACAGGTATCGTGCATATTGCGCCTACATTTGGTGCAGACGATTTTCGCGTAGCAAAGCAACACAATGTGCCAGCAATTATGGTGCAGGATGAAAACGGTAAGCCCGTGCCGTTAGTAGATAAACAAGGTCGTTTTGTAGAAGAGGTTTCTGATTTTGCGTTAGAATATGTAAAAGAAGAATATCTTAACGAAACAGAAAAAGAAGAAGCTCGTCAGAAACAAGGACGTGATAAATATTTATCTGTTGATGAACGTATCTCCATCAAACTGAAAGGAGAAAATAAAGCATTCAAAGTAGAGCGCTACGAGCATACGTACCCTCACTGCTGGCGAACTGATAAACCTGTTTTATATTATCCACTCGACTCATGGTTTATTAAAACTACTGCTTGTAAAGAGCGAATGATTGAGCTTAATAAAACGATTAACTGGAAACCTGAAAGCACAGGTACCGGTCGTTTTGGAAATTGGTTAGATAATCTGGTTGATTGGAATTTATCTCGCTCGCGTTATTGGGGGATTCCGCTGCCAATCTGGAGAAGTGAAGATGGAGAAGAGAAGTGTATTGGCTCAATTGCAGAATTAAAAAGTGAATTAGATAAAGCAGTTGCTGCAGGTGTGATGGATGCTGAGAAAATGAAAGCGTTAAATCCTGATAGTCCTGATTTCGATTTACATCGTCCGTATGTAGATCATGCAGTATTGGTGTCTTCTACAGGATTACCAATGCATCGCGAGACAGATTTAATTGATGTGTGGTTTGATAGTGGAGCAATGCCGTATGCACAATGGCATTTCCCATTTGAGAATAAAGAAATTTTTGAAAATGCATTTCCGGCAGATTTTATTGCGGAAGGGGTTGATCAAACACGTGGATGGTTCTTTACATTACATGCCATTGCAGTAATGTTATTTGATAGTGTAGCTTTTAAAAATGTGGTATCAAACGGATTAGTGCTTGATAAAAACGGCAATAAAATGTCGAAGCGTTTAGGCAATGCAGCCGATCCATTTGAAACATTAGAAACCTATGGTCCTGATGCTACGCGCTGGTATATGATCAGCAATGCGCAGCCTTGGGATAATCTGAAATTTAATACGGATGGAATAGGAGAGGTGCAACGTAAATTCTTTGGTACACTTCACAACACTTATTCTTTCTTTGCGCTTTATGCTAATATCGATGGATTTAATTTTTCGGAGAAAGAAGTTCCGTTGGAAGAACGCACTGAATTAGATCGTTGGGTATTGTCGTTATTGAATTCGTTAATAGCTGAGGTCGATGAATGTTATAACGATTACGAACCTACTAAAGCAACGCGATTGATTACTGATTTTGTTACGGAACATCTAAGTAATTGGTATGTACGTTTAGGTCGTCGTCGTTTTTGGAAAGGTGATTATACAACCGATAAAATTGCAGCTTATCAAACATTGTATACATGTTTAGATACGATAGCACGTTTGATGGCTCCTGTAGCACCGTTCTATGCAGATCGATTATTCCGTGATTTGAACTTCACTTCTGGAAAAGATAAAAATGAAAGTGTTCACTTAGCAGATTTTCCTGAAAGTAATGCTTCAATTATCGATAAAGAATTAGAGGCACGAATGCAATTAGCGCAGGATATTTCTTCGATGGTGTTTGCTTTAAGAAAGAAAGTGAACATCAAAGTTCGTCAGCCATTGCATCGAATTATGATCCCTGTAAGTGATCAAGATTATAAAAATCGTATTGAAGCAATTCGCGACTTAGTATTAGGTGAGGTGAATGTGGAGCATTTGGAATATATGTCGGAGGATAATTCAATTTTGGTAAAAAAGGTAAAGCCAAACTTCAAGGCACTCGGACCAAAAATCGGAGGACTAATGAAGCAGTTGGCGACAACGGTATCTGAGCTTAGTCAAGAACAAATTGCGCACTTAGAAAAGGAAGGTATGCTGCCTTTACATTTCGGTGAAGTTATCTTTGATTTATTGTTATCGGATGTGGAAGTTTTAAGCGAAGACATCCCTGGATGGCAGGTGGCTAATCAAGGCCGTTTGACTGTCGCATTGGATATTACAATTACGGAAGAACTGAAAGAGAAGGGGTTAGCGCGCGAAGTGATTAATAGAATTCAGAACCTGCGTAAGGATAATGGCTACGAAGTAACCGACCGTATCACGGTTAAAATGCAGGCGCCTGATAACTTAAAAGGTGCAATATTGAACAATTTCGATTATATTCGCAGCGAAATTTTGGCTAACGAATTCGAGTTTACAGATAATTTATCGGATACCAGTGCAATTTCCGTTGAGGTTGATGAAGACCTCAGCGCCTTAGTATTAGTTAATAAAGTATAGTTATGGCTACAAAGAAACCAGCATCAAAGACTAAAAAAGCACCTGCTAAAAAGGTGGTGAAGAAAGCGGCTCCTAAAAAACCAGCTGCGAAGAAACCTGTGAAGAAAGCTGCACCTGCTAAAAAAGCAGCAGTAAAAAAGTCTTCTGCTAAGAAGGTAGTTGCAAAGAAGCCAGTTAAAAAGGCTGCTCCAGCTAAAAAAGCGTCTGCAAAAAAGGTGGTAAAGAAAGTGGCTCCTAAAAAGCCAGTTGCTAAGAAGCCCGTAAAGAAGGCGGCTCCAGCTAAAAAAGCAGCTCCTGTAAAAAAGGTAGTAGCAAAGAAAGCAGCACCTGCGAAGAAGGTAGTAGCAAAAAAAGCAGCTCCAGTAAAAAAGGTAGTTGCTAAGCCAGCGCCAGCAAAGAAAGTAGTAGCTCCAACTAAACCAGTAGTAGCAAAAAAGGTAATCGCAGCGAAGCCAGTTGAAGTAAAAAAGGCAGCACCTGTAAAGCCAGTTGTAAAAGCAACACCGGCACCAGTGGCAAAGCCAGTGCCTGCTCCTGCAGTTAAGGCTACACCAATTGTGAAATCAACAGAAAGAACGCGTTATCCAGATGCTGAATTAGAAGAATTCCGTACGCTAATAACATCTAAGTTAGAAGCAGCTCGTGCTGAATTAATCAACTTGCAAGCGCAAATCATCAATGCTAATGAAAATGGGACTGATGATACTGGGTCTTCTTTTAAAATGTTAGAAGATGGTTCCGATACTTTAGCTAAAGAAGAAGCAGCAAACCTGGCCGCACGTCAGAAAAAATTTATTGAACAATTAGAAGCAGCGTTAATACGCATTAAGAATAAGACTTACGGAGTATGCCGAGTAACAGGTAGACTCATTCCCAAAGAGCGATTACGTGCTGTGCCTCATACAACACAAAGTATGGAGGCGAAACTTCAGCAATACAAAGATTAATAACGCAGAATGAACATAGGGACGATTAACCATCGTCCCTTTATATATTTATCATGTGATGAAGAAGCCGTTACTGTTAATCATAGGGATTTTACTTTTAGATCAAATCGTTAAGTTTTGGGTGAAAACCCATATGTATCTCGGTGAAGAAATTCGTTTTGCCGATTGGGCAATTATTCATTTTACTGAGAACAATGGAATGGCTTTCGGTATGGAATTCGGCGGTGAGTATGGTAAAGTGTTTTTAACTTCATTTCGAATTCTATTTGTTGTTGCAATCTTCTTTTATCTGAAAAAGGCTGTTGCAGAAAATGCAAATAAGCTTTATATCTATTGCATAGCAATGGTCATTGCTGGAGCAGCAGGAAATATTATTGATAGTGTTTTTTACGGAAAATTTTTTAGTGGTAGCGAATTTCAAATCGCTTCTTTCATGCCTGCTCAGGGATATGCGTCATGGATGCACGGACGAGTAGTAGACATGTTTTATTTCCCGATTTTAAGCGGTCATTTTCCTGAGTGGTTTCCTTTATGGGGAGGAGATGAGTTTGTTTTCTTTCGACCTGTATTCAATGTGGCCGATGCGAGTATATCCGTAAGCGTTATATTGATGATTCTTTTTCAAAAACGCATTTTCAACTTGGAAAATATTCAAGAGTCGAATGAGTCTCAACCTGAAAATAAGGAAGAGCCAACGCCTTCAGAAGAAGCTTAGTTTATTAATTCTTCAATTTTACTTTTTACCTCATCAATCGTAATTCGTTTCATGCAAGGTAGTTCTTGCTTGCACTTGATTTGTGTGCATGGATGACAAGGTAAAATATGATGTAACAAGCCCGATTTTTCTCCCAACGGATAAAAAGTATCCGATTGCCCTGGCCCAAATAATCCTAAAGCAGGAACTCCACTTAACGAAGCAATATGCAAAGGAGAACTATCATTACCAATAAAAAACTGCGCTCTTTCACAGAGTACTTTAAAAGCTCCAAGATTTAATTTTCCTGCCGCATTGTAAGTGGTAAACGGAATCATTTTTTGAACTCGTTCAATTCCGGCTAATTCGGAATTGTCACCACAAAAAACAATATCAAGGTTGTATGTTTCTTTCAAGAATACAGCTATCGCTGCAAAGCGGTCTTCAGGCCACTGTCGCAATACTCGCTTAACTTGCGTATGAAGCACAACATATCGGGTTAATTGATGCGCATTGATAAAGTCAGTTGCTTGACTAATCTCTAAAGGTGATGCATATAATTTTGGAAGCTCTGAAGGAATGTCGCCAATTGCAGGTTTGATAATCTGATAAATTGTTTCCGACTCGTGAGGCTGTTGGCCTTTGTTTTTTAGTCGAACTGTTCCACGCTCTAAGCGATACGATGGTGTATTCAGCAAAGCGTAAAATATACCCGCCCATTTTCCTCTTAAATCAACAATCAAGTCATATTTGTTTCCTTCTGGCTTATCATCTTTGATAATCAAATCAACACTCGGATCATGCTGAATAAGGGCTGCTGCAGCTGGTTTGCACCATACTGTAATTTTTGCTGTTGGATATTGTTTTTTCAGAAGTGAAAAGGCATGTGTTGAATAGCACATGTCTCCAATTTCATCCTGACGAATAACCATGATGGACTGCACCCGCAAATTCTGAATTTTCTTACCACGGTTAATCAGCTTCGAAAGGATAATCGAAGCCACATTCACAAATTTATCAGGCAGGCCAGGGTGGAACATAAGCGAGTGCGAAAATACGAATTCCGAATTGACAAAAATTGAAGGATTGGGTTTAAAAAATGAGTGTAGGACTTAAATTTCCAAAAAAAATCCTATATTTGCAGTGAGATTTCAAAGTTAGATGAGGGGACAACAGTCCCCTCTTTTATTTAATCTTATGATCGAAAAAGAAAACATAGCTGCCTGGGTACAGGAAAAAATCGAAGGAACAGATAACTTTCTGGTGGATATTAAATTATCGCCAGGTAAGTTGGTGGTCGCATTGGATAAACCTTCAGGCATTACGCTCGAAGAATGTTCAGCCGTAAGCCGTCATTTATTGGAGCAATTAGAGCCAACAGGCTTTTTGGAAACTCATGAAATTGAGGTAGGTAGTCCGGGAATGGATGCGCCATTAGTAGTGCCTCAGCAGTTTTTCAGAAGAATTGGACGTGAGTTACGCGTTTACGATAAGTTAGGGAAGGAAATGAAGGGGACTTTGCTATCGGCAAATGAAACGGGTTTCGAGTTAAAGGAAATCACATCTAGAAAAGAAAACAAAAAGAAAATTATAAGCGAAACAACCCATCAGTTAAACTATGGTGACATTCGCGAAGCAAAACTGATTATTAACTTTAAAATTAAATAAGTAT
>CAINEC010000014.1 GCA_903847585.1 uncultured Bacteroidota bacterium | reverse complement strand
TAAATAGTTAGTTTTTTAAGTGCAGGGGCCATTTTTTGCGTAATCACAACAACAATTAACGTCATTACTCCTCCAAAAACCACCGACGGAACCAATCCTAAATAGCGGGCTGCAAGTCCTGACTCAAATGCGCCAAGCTCATTACTGCTTCCAACAAAAATACTATTCACTGCAGAAATTCTCCCTCTCATTTCATCGGGCGTATGTGTTTGCAAAATTGTAGAACGGATAACCACACTTACGTTATCAAACATTCCGCTGAGAAGTAAAATCGCAAATGACAGAATAAAGGAAGTGGAAAGTGCAAAGGCAATCATACATAATCCAAAACCAGCAACACACCATAGCATCTTTTTACCTGCTGCATGATGTGGCGGATAAAAGGCCATGATTAGGGACATAGCAACTGCGCCGATGGCAGGAGCAGAGCGTAAATAGCCTAATCCCTCTGGACCAGCATGTAAAATTGTATCAGCAAATGCTGGAAGCAAAGCAACTGCACCTCCAAATAAAACCGCGAATAGATCAAGAGAAACTGCTGATAATAAAATAGGGTGTTTAAAGAAATAACGGATGCCTTTCTGAATGCTTTCTTTTACCGATTCCTGACTCGATTGCCTTGAAATACTTGTGTTTGTAAAGAAGGTTATTAAAACTGCTACCAACATAATTAATATCATCACGATTGCGCTGGAAATAAAAGCGCCTGTTTTCGCATAAAAAATACCGCCTAATGCTGGTCCGGTTACCACACCAATTTGCCAAAGACTGCTATTCCATACTGAACCATTAACATACTTTTCTTTTGGAAGTATTTGAGCCCAGTAAGCGGCTTGTGCCGGGACATAAAAGCCTCTTGCAACGCCAACTAAGAAAATAACAAAATACAAGGTTCCAACACCGTTAAAAAACAGATGGCTGCTAAACTGAATACTCAGCTTGGGGTTCGTGTAAACACATAATGTAATTGCGCTGATTACCATTAGCAATGAAGAAAGCAACATAATCCTTTTACGACTAAAACGATCAGCAATTAGTCCACCAGGCAATGCAAGTGATAGTGCAGGGATAGCTTCTGCTAATCCGATTAGTCCGAGACTAAATGGATCTTTTGTCTTTTCATAAATCAGCCAGCTCGCAATAATAGCCTGCATTTGCGTGGCAACAGTAATCAGAAATTTAGCTGATAAAAACAATCGGAACTCTTTATTCCGCAAAGCGCTAAATGGGTCGTGTAACTTCATAATTGCGCTACAAAGGTAATAGGATTGATGGATTTCGTAAATTTGAACTCGCATATGCAAAACGAAACTATTCATACCGAAAGGCCACTTAAAATTTTTATAGCTGAAGACGATGTCTGGTATGGAGAATTGATTCATCATCATTTGTCCGCCAATCCAGATAATGAAGTTTATCGCTATACCAGTGGGAAAGCACTTTTAAAAGACTTGCACCTTCAACCCGATGTAATAACGCTCGATTATACATTACC
Organism: uncultured Bacteroidota bacterium; assembly: GCA_903847585.1. Lineage (GTDB taxonomy): Bacteria > Bacteroidota > Bacteroidia > AKYH767-A > OLB10 > CAINEC01. The sequence continues at coordinate 7,247 of CAINEC010000014.1, read as the reverse complement.
TGATATGATGGGCGATGAAGTTCTTAATCGAATAAAACAAGATGTTCCTTCTTGTCATGTTATTGCGATTTCAGGACAAGAAAATATTTCTACTGCCGTAGATATTTTAAAAAAAGGTGCATACGACTACATCGTTAAGAATGAAGAAACAAAAGAACGTCTTTGGAATTCGATAAATAATATTCGTAAAAATGTTATTCTTCAAAACGAAATTCAAGAACTAAAGGAGCAGATAAAGGGAAAGTATTTAAAGAATAATTTATTGATTGGTTCGTGTGATGCGATGCAACATGTTTATCGTTTGATCGACAAAGGAGCATCTACACAAATTGTAGTTTCCATATCAGGAGAAACGGGAACAGGAAAGGAACTTGTAGCAAAAGCAATTCACTATAATTCTGAAAGAGCGAAAGCACCTTTTATCGCAATCAATGTTGCATCTATTCCGAATGATCTTTTAGAAAGCGAATTGTTTGGATATGAAAAAGGAGCCTTTACTGGAGCTACAACACGACGTAGTGGGAAGTTTGAAGATGCGCATGGTGGTACTTTGTTCTTAGATGAAATTGGTGAAATGCCAGTTTCGATGCAAGCAAAATTATTAAGGGTTTTACAAGAAAAAGAAATTACTCGTTTAGGTAGTAGTGAAGTTGTAAAGATTGATGTAAGAATAATTGTTGCAACTAATAAAAATCTAGGAGAAGAAACAGCAAGAGGTAATTTTAGAGAGGATTTATATTATCGATTATTAGGCTTACCAATTAATTTACCTCCTCTTTGCGAACGTGGAAATGATATTCTGATTTTAGCGAAACATTTTCTGGATACATTTTGTCTTGAAAATAAATTTCCTCGAAAAAATTTAACTCCTGAAGCAAAAGATAAATTACTTTTTTATCGATTCCCCGGTAACGTTAGAGAACTTAAAGCAGTAATTGAATTAGCTGCAGTAATGGCTGATGGTTCTCAAATTACTCCAACCGATATTACATTTACCGCAACCAAAACACCTACTGATTTATTAGATCAGGACCTTACCTTGCAAGAATATGATGCAAGAATAATTCGTCATTATTTAAATCGTTTTGATCATAATGTAATTGAAGTTGCTAAGCGATTAGATATTGGAAAAAGCACCATTTACAGAATGATCAAGGAAGGAAAAATTTAATTTATTACTTATTAAAATGAATTCTATCCATGCCAATTAAAGAACATTTTTTTGAGTCGCTACTCGCTCAATTGCCTGGCGACTTTGTCGTGCTGGACATGGATTTTAAATATGTTTATGTAAATCCCAAAGCAGTACGTGATCCAAAAGTAAGAGAATGGATTATTGGTAAAACGGATTTAGAGTACTGCGAGTTTAGAAATGTTCCCAAAGATATTGCTCAAAAGAGAAGGGCAATGCTTACCACAGTACTTGAAACAAAAAATGAAGTAGAAATTGAAGAAGCTTTAACTGATAAGGAAGGTAAGGTTAGATATTACTTACGAAGAATAAAACCTTATATTGATGCTGATGGAAATTTTACTCACTTTTTAGGTTACGGAGTCGATATAACTGAACAAAAACAAATTCGTTCTGATCTTGAAAGGAATCGAAATTTTATTCAACAAATTTTAGATGCGAGTCCTCAATTAATTTTTATTAAAGACACAGAGGGTAATATCATTCAGGCAAATAAGGCGTTAACTGATTTAATTAGAATAGATATTTCTGATTTACCTACAAAAGAAGTTTCCGATGTATATAAAAATGAATCGGAATATGATGAGCATATTGTTTCCGATAAAATAGTGATTGAAGAAGGGGTGATGGTTCGTGTAGAAGAAAAATATACCACTGCTGACGGGGAAGTATTATTTTTTGATTCCATTAAGATACCCTTTTCATCATTAGACAATAAAGCAAATGTACTTTGCATATCTACTGATATTACACTTCAAAAGAAAAGTCGTGAAGCGCTTATTGATAATCAAAAATTATTATTTGATGCAGAACGATTAACAAAAGCAGGAAGTTATCAATTAGATTTTTTGAAGAATGAAATTCAATGGTCGCCTGGATTATTTTTAATCGCAAAGCGGCCTCAAGAATTAGGCTCTCCCACTTTTGAAGAGTTTTTAAAGTACGTGCATCCGGATGATGTAGCTGCTTTAAATACAAATATGAATCGAATAATTGCTGACAAACAACCTTATGATCTTACATACAGAATTGTTTGCTCAGACGGTGAAGTGAAATTTGTTCATCCTAATACTCAATTGAAATTTGATTCGAATGGTAATTTAATAGGACTGTTTGGGTCATTAATCGATATCACAGAACAGAAAATTGCAGAAGAAGAATTAAAGAATGCGAAGCAGATAGCAGAAGAATCAGCAAGTATTAAAGAGAAATTCATGGCCAACTTAGGACATGAAATGCGTACTCCTCTTAACGGTGTTTTGGGTATGTCGCGTTTATTACAAAAAACACAGCTATCGCAAACACAGAAAAAATACATCAACGTTCTTAACTCAACAGCTGAAAATCTGCTTGTAATTATTAATGATTTATTGGATATAGCAAAAATTGAATCAGGTACTTTAAGTTTTGATAAAGTAACATTTGATATCAATCAGGTTGCAGATACTGCTGTTCAGATTAAATTGTTAGTCGCAGAAGAGAAAGGATTATTACTTAAACATATTTTAGATTCCAATTCTTCTATAAAAGTTATTGGCGATCCATATCGTATAAATCAGGTATTACTTAATTTAATTGGTAATGCAATCAAATTTACAGATGAAGGAGAAATTGTAGTTTCCCATTCTGTTGTCAAACATAATGATGAAAAGATTTGGGTGAAATTTACAGTGAAAGATACAGGTATTGGGATCGAGGAAAATCAATACTCAAAAATCTTTAACAGCTTTACACAAATAAATCCACATAATCATAATGTATCCGAGGGTATTGGTTTAGGACTTTCAATTGTGAAAAGTATTGTTGAGCAAATGGGAGGGGAGATAAAAGTTGAAAGTGTTGTTGGAGAAGGTAGTGAATTTTCAGTCATATTACCATTTGAGTTAAGTAGCGGTGAAGAACAAGAGAATCAAGATACCTCAGATAGGTTTAATTTGACTTCGTTAAGAGTATTGTTAGCTGAAGATAATTTAGTTAATCAATTTATCACGCAGGCAATGCTACAAGATTGGGGTTTCACTGTGGATGCAGCTGAAAATGGAGAAGACGCATTCATTTTATTTAAGAATAACAATTACGATATTGTTTTAATGGATATTCAAATGCCTGTTCTTGATGGATTAGCTACAACCGAGTTGATTCGTAATTATCATGATGAGAAAAAATCCAGGGTCCCAATCATCGCTTTAACAGCAAATCCCTCTAAGCAATTTCAAAAGAAGTTTTTAAATGTAGGGATGAACGATGTAATTGTTAAACCATTTAAAGATGATTTGTTATACAAGAAAATAGTTTCCTTATGTTCTGGAAATATTGATTTGATAAAAGTTGTTAAACGTAAATATCCTGCACGTAAAAAGCCCGCAACAGTTTCTTCAAAATTGTATGATCTTTCTTTTTTGGAAAAAGAGATAGGGCCTAATAATGAATTTATGCAAAGGATGCTTGAGATTTTTATCGAAACTATTCCTGATGCGGTTAGTCGTATGAATACGCACTTTGCAAATGGTGAAATGGATGCTGTTGCTACACTAGCTCATAAAATTAAACCTACTATTGATAGTGCTGGTATTGCAACGCTTTATCAAACTATTCGAAATATTGAGAAATATAGAGAGTTGAAAAGAACATCTACTCAATTAAGAAATGATTTGATAAAAATAGAGTCCACAATTAATACTATAGTTGATGATTTTAAAATCGAAATAGAAAGTATTAAAAACAACAACGTCAGCTTAAATTAAGAATGCTACAAGTTATTGCCAGAATTATCTCAGTAGTTTTTCATCCGCTCGCGGTGATAATGGCTTTTGCGATGTTTTATATTACCAATCTTTACGATTATGAAATGGCGCTTTTAGTAATGTGGTTGATAGGATTAATAGCGGTACTACCAATTGTAGTTTATAATTCAATCCAATTATTACGAGGTAAAATTTCAAATTTCGATTTAAGTAATCAGCAGCAACGTAATAAGTCGTATCCTTTACTGATTTTGATTTTGGTGTTGCTTGTTTTAAGCGCTATTTGGATGAACGTTCCCAAAAACCTGATTTTAAATTTAGGGATATTCGCATTGATGTTAACAGTGTTTTATTACTTCAGAAATTATTTGAAAATATCACTACATGCTTCCACTTCTTTTTTTCTTGCAGCAATGCTATTATTTGATTTTGGAATGCTAGGGTTCTATGCAGCTATTGTTAGCTTGCTTGTTGCTATATCACGCGTGATTTTAAAACGTCATACTACAATGGAAGTAGTAATAGGTGGAGGAGCAGGAATATTATCAGGGTTTTTATCCTGCTTAATTCGATAAAAGCATATTGATTTTCTCAATATTTTCTGTCCAGTTGAAATTTTTCAAAATAAAATTTCTTGCATTAGTTTTAATCGACTGATATAAATTTTCGTCAGTCAATAAGCGGTTAATTTGATTTTTAAATTCTTCAGGCGAATCAGCAATTAATACTTCTGATTCAGGAGTTGCTCCAAGTGCATTATTCGCCATGCTTGTTATGACACATGGAATTTCCATTGCCATCGCTTGTAAAATTTTATTTTGTAACCCAATGCTGATGAACATCGGTGCAATCATTATTCTTGCTTGATTAAAAGCATCACGACTATCATCTACCCAACCTACTATATCAATTTGATTCGATTGCAAATTTTTAATTTCATCCGTTGGCGTTGCACCTACAACCGATAACGTATTAGTTGGCAGAAGCGGCATAATCATTTCTGCTGCATATTTTATTGCATAAATATTTGGCGCGTAGGATAAGTTACCAATAAATAACAAATCATATTTTTTATTTGTCACTCTACCTTGATAAAAATCAGAATCAACTCCATTCGGAATAATCTGTATTGATGAATTATCTGGATGCGGAATATAGGATTGATCTTGTTTCGAAATAATTATTTTATTCTTAAACTGATTAAATAATTTATTTTCATATTTAAGAAGACGTTTATATTCCATCTGTGCTGGAATTCGCATCACCCATCCACAACTCTCAGCATATCGTTTCATTCCAATTGAAAACGTATCCATATAATCGAGTAGTGAATTTTCAATTTTCACATCTTGAAAATATTCTCCCATTCGTAATAAGTGACAAAATACAGCTTCAGGTTGATGCTGTTGAATGAAATTCTTTAATTGATGTTTCCCTTTCTCTGAAGTAAAGTAAGCTGTTTGAAATGGATTGTTATTTTGGAAAACTGCTTTTGCTAAATTTAATACTGATGCTGTTTTGGAGATTTTTACAATTTTAATAGCCTTGCAATAGGGACGAAGTTCATCTAATGATTTTTCATCAGGCATGTTTTCGTTTACTGCAAATAAATAAATTTCATGTTTTAAACTAAGGTGCTTTATAAAATAGTATGCTCTTAGCTTATCGCCTTTTTCTAGCGGAAATGGGAATCGGGAGGTTAGAAAAAGCAGTTTCACTATTTTGATTCTCGTTTAATCTGGCCAGAGCCAGTGATTTCAGATTTGATTTCAGGAGTGCCTTTGTAGTAAATATCTCCACTGCCATGTATGCTTGCTTTTAAAGTTGAACTTGGGCTACATCGCACATTTCCTGATCCGTTAATTTCAATTTTGCATTTATCGGCAACTAAATCATACGCATGAATATCTCCTGATCCATTAATAATTCCGGCTAGTTCTTCTGTTTTACCAGATAGGACCGCATCGCCATTATCAATTACATCAATTTTTATTTCACTTGCATTAATGTTTGATATAACTTTAGATTTCCCTTTTAGTTCAACAGTAAATTTCTTCTGATATTTTGTTGGATTATATTCTACAGTTCCATTTCCAGTAATATCAATGTAATCGACTTTAGGAATTGTTAATCGAATTTCTACCGGACGTTGAACCTTGAATTTATTATTTGATTCAATAATTAACTTCTTGTTTTCTGTACTTGCAACAATTTCATTAAAAATATTATCCTGACAAGCAATAGTGCATGTAGCAGAATCGCCTTCTTCTATTACTACATGAGCAGGGATTTCGAGATAAAGGTTTTCAAAATTCTCGATTTTCATATCATGCAAGTTGATTGGGCCAAGGCCTTCAACCTCTTTTGTGCAAGCGGTTATTAAAAAACAAAGGACAGTGGTCGCAAGTATAGAATACAGTGCTTTCATCATGTTATAATTAGTTTAGCGAATATAATAAACATTTGCGGGTTTGAATTAAATTTACCGACGTCAAATTTAACCTCTTATGGATCTTTCGAAATTCAAACATAAATCATCAATTCAAATCCGTTTTAAAGACATTGATCATATGGGTCATGTCAATAATGCCAATCATATTACTTATTTTGAATTAGCCCGCATTCACTACTTCCGTGATGTAATTAACGAATCTGTTAATTGGAACGAGCAAGGGGTCATATTAGCTAGAACAGAGATAAATTATCATCGTCCAATTTTACTTTCAGATAATGTTTTTGTTTATTCAAGAGTTAGTAAAATGGGAAATAAAAGCTATGAAGTTGAATATGCTATTACCGTTGAAAATGGAGATGATGTTTTTGTTTGTGCTTCTGGAATGTCGGTGCAGGTTTGTTATAACTACTTAAATAATACGACAGTTTCTATTCCGGAATCATGGAGAGAAAAAGTGACTGCGTATGAAATTGGATTAGATTAAAACGGGCTTGCGTATTGATTGGTAAAAGTATGCTGAAAGCGTAAGTCGTTTAATTCGTTTTGTTGCGGTAAAAAAACAATTTCAATACCTTTTGATTTAAGTGAGTTTAGTTTAGGTTCGTCAGTATAATAACCATATTCCACTAGTTTGCTTTCTCGCCCTTTTTGTAAAACTAAAATATCGGATAAATACCATCCCGCAATAATGTATGTTGGTTTTGAAATGGAAGTAGCTTTTTGAATAACGATTTCTGAAAATTCAGTACGATTAATGCGCTTGGTGATATCAGCAGTGAAAATCCCTGAGAAAACATCAAATACAACTTTCTGATTACTTACCTGGAAGGTGTAACTTAAGGCACTCTCTTTTGAG
>CAINEC010000013.1 GCA_903847585.1 uncultured Bacteroidota bacterium | reverse complement strand
GGCCTCAGTAACCAAGTGCCTCAGCGACCGAAGTGCTGAAGCCTCTGCGACTATATTTCAATTAGCAAATTAGCACACTAACCCATTAGCAAATTAACCAAGTATTTCCATCAACACCTCATGCGATTTAATCTTGCCGCCTTGTGTGTGATGTAGTTCATAGTAGGTGATGAGTCCTTCGAGAATTTTTTTGCGATCGAGGGCTGTAATGGAAAAATCTTTTATTTCATCTAACGAAAGCGCAGTTAACTCTGAAAATAATTTGCTTAACGCTGGTTCTAAAAAGTAAGGGTGATTCGGACGAGATTCTTGAAATACGCCTTCTTGTAAATCGAACCAAGCAGATTGACTACTGTATTTTCCATGCGGATAAAATCCTAAGTATCGCGTAAGCTGAATTAAAAAGCAATAATGAAAACGACTTACCGATTCATCGAGAATATCTAATATTTGAATGCTGTTATCAATGAAAGAAAATAATTCCGGATTGATCTCTTCTTCTTTAATGGATTTATAAATGACTTCACTTAAAAAGAACGCCATGGTTGTTTTGATAATATCGTAAGGAATATTCTTAAAAGCAGGAGCAGCATTTACCTCTGATGCGCGATGTAATCCGCCAGGCTTTTTATAGAAAGCAACAATTTCAATTAATGATAATGGTTGAAAGATGGCAGGTGTATGCTTCGATTTATTTTTGCGAACGCCATTTACTAAAAACGATTGTAACCCGAATTGTTCTGTATATGCTTTAACAATTAAACTTGCTTCGGCATATTCAATCGTGTTTAATACAACAGCTCGCGTTTTTTGAAGCATCTTACATTAAATCTTGCCCTATGTCTTTGCGATAATACGCGTAATCGAAATTGATTTGATGCGCTGTGCGATACGATTTATCCAATGCACCTTGCATGGTTTCATCTAATGATGTCACCGCAAATACTCGTCCTCCTTTCGTTACTACCTGACCGTTAGTCAACGATGTTCCAGAATGGAAAACGATACTTTCAGTGGGTTTATCTAATCCTTTTACTTCAAATCCCTTTTCGTAATTACCCGGATATCCTCCTGAAACCATTACTACTGTTGTAGCAAATCGAGGATCTACTTTAAAATCAATGGTGGATAATGTTTGATTTCCTGTTGCTACCATTAAGTCAACAAAATCATTTTGAATACGAGGTAAAACAGCTTCTGTTTCTGGATCTCCCATTCGGCAATTATATTCAATCACGAATGGTTCTCCATCTACATTCATCAAGCCGATAAAAATAAATCCTTTGTAATCGATATTATCTTTTGTTAATCCTGCAATGGTTGGTTTAACAATATTGTTCTCTACTTTTTCTATGAACGCTGCATCTGCAAATGGCACTGGTGATACTGCACCCATGCCTCCTGTGTTTAATCCTGTATCGCCTTCGCCGATGCGTTTGTAATCTTTTGCTGATGGAAGTAGTTTATAATTTTTACCATCGGTTAAAACAAAAACAGAAAGTTCAATGCCTTTTAAAAATTCTTCAATCACTACTTTCTCTCCTGCCTTACCAAATTTTCCATCGCCTAGCATCGATTTCAATTCTTGTTTCGCTTCATTGATATCATCAATAATTAAAACACCTTTCCCTGCTGCTAGTCCGTCTGCTTTTAAAACGTATGGAGGTTTTAATGTTTCTAAAAACTGATAACCTTCTTCTAATTTCGAATACGTGAAACTATGATACGCCGCAGTAGGAACACCGTGACGTTGCATAAACTCTTTACTGAAATCTTTACTGCCTTCT
>CAINEC010000012.1 GCA_903847585.1 uncultured Bacteroidota bacterium | reverse complement strand
TCATCTCCTTTATAAACTTGTGTATAATATTCTTTCCAGTTTTTGTTTAGCTCTTTAAGAGATGATCCAACAACATATACAAATCCTCCCTCGATATTTTTATTTACTCTCGACATGTAAATTAAATTGGAGACCGTACTAGGGCCATATCGGGCAATAACAAAATTCCATAACGACTGTCCGGCAAGAGTACTGTTTACATCACAAAGTGCATTGAAGTTTTTTACGCCTTTATCAATGATTAATGATCTTAGCTGATTATCATTTTCAAGAGGCCATCCCTTAGCTACGTACGTGATTAAGCCTTTGATATACCAATCAGGAAAATTTATTAATGCAGCACTTTGTACACGCTCTTTTACTGATCCTCCATAGAGTAGTTGATTAATTAATACTTGTGCGATACCAGCTCTTAATTGCTCCTTAAAGTGACGATAATCGCCATCATAGTAAACAAGCACTTTATTGCCAACAATCTTCGTAAGTCCACCAGTGTTAGTATTTAAATCTTCCGAACCTAATCCAATATTACTTTGTTCAAAATCAGTGAGCTTATTATAAATTATAAATTGAAAACGACCATTGATTTTATAATCGAATAATTGTTCAATATCAGCAATCTCATTTTCAGCAACTCTCCCGGTGTATTGTGCTAACTCTTGTCCACCTAAATAGTAATAGGTGTCAAAGTTTTTAAATCGGTAAAATGTCCAAAGAAAATCCGTGTATTGTACTCGATTTTTACCAAAAGTCATTTGATAACCTCTGCTGAACTGCGCGAAAAGAGATGTCTGGCAAGAGACAAGCAAAATCACAGTCCATATTAGAATAAGTTTTCTCAATTAATTTATTGATAAAATGAAAGGCGAATTTAGTGAATTTGTATGCTAAATAGTAGACTATAAACGAATAAAAATAGTTGTTTATGCTTATTTTTGACTCACATTTTATAAATCACGATTATGAGCACAAATGATATCGCAAAACAGTCTGACATTAGTATTCAGGTTGGTCTAAATAGTGAAAAGCATCCTGTTAAAATTGAATGGATGGCGCAAGATTCAGGACTTGATGGCAAGAAAGAATCGAAAGCAATGATGTTGGCTTTTTGGGATAAAATTGAAAAAAGCACAATGCGTATTGACTTGTGGACAACTGAAATGACGGTTGAAGAAATGCAGTTTTTTACCTATGAAACACTTAGGAGTATGGCTGATTCATACGAACGTGCTACGAGTGATAAAGAATTATCGAAAGAAATGAGAGAGTTTGCCAATAAATTTGGCAAGGCTGCAAAGGTTTTAAAGTAATCAGATTAGTCCTTGAATATACTGAAGCAACTCATCTTTCCCTGTTCTATTTGTTGCTGATGTAACAAATATTGGAGGAAGTTCCTCCCATGAAGTAAGCAATGAGGTTTTGTAATCATTGACTTTTTTCAAAGCTTGATTAGGAGTGAGTTTATCTGATTTAGTAAATACTATTGAAAAAGGAACTCCATTTGTGCCTAAGAATTCAATAAAATCTAAATCGTTTTTCTGAGGTTCTAAGCGAATATCAATTAAAACAAAGGTTGTGATTAATTGCTTTCTGTTTAGGAAGTAAGATTTCATTAACGATTCCCATTCCGCTCTTGTTGCTTGTGAAACTTTTGCGAATCCGTATCCAGGTAAATCGACTAAGTGCCACTTCTCATTAATGATAAAATGATTGATGGCTTGTGTTTTTCCTGGGGAGCCTGATGTCTTCGCTAAGCCTTTAGAGCTTGTAAGTGTATTAATCAATGATGACTTACCAACGTTGCTTCGTCCAATAAAAGCAAATTCGGGAATTTCTGTTGAGGGTAGCTGGCTTAATTGAACGGAGCTTTTTACAAATTGTGCTTTCATTCAATCTAGTTTCCTTTAGTGTAAGTATTGATGTGTCTACCTACTTTTGATTCGTACATGTCTTTTAAAGTTACAAGAATTCCGGTTTCTTCTACATCACCAAAATGTTCATTTAATGATGTCCCGAAAGTTCTCATGGTAGGAGATAAGTTCATGTATGAATTGATTAATGGAGGAATATTTTCTCCTAATGCTCGAACTCGAACATTGAGAATTTTATGTCCCTCTTTATAATCAAGGTTTTTTATTTCGTTAATAAATGCTGTTACATCGCTTGTTATTGGAAGCGAATGAATAGGAGTGACCAGTTGATCTGGATCGCTAAAATAATGCTGCATAAAAGAGAGAATATAATCCCTTGCGAGTAAATTAAAATGGCGATACATTGTAACTTTTCCGAAGAAATATTTGATATCTGGATTTTCAATGACTAATGCGCCTAAGCCATCCCATAAATTATCTAGTGAGAATAACCCTTTTCTGTTTTCAGGGCGCGGTTGATATTTAGGCTGTACGAAAGAGCGACCTAATTCAATGGTATAAGGTAAAAAGTCTTTTTTAAATTTTTCTGAAAAATGAAAAAGTTCAGTTGTTGCTAAATTGTATTCTCTATTAGCGCTGATTGCTGCGTCACCACAACGAATATAACGGTACCCACCTACGATTTCTTGATCTTCAGGATTCCAAACTACTAATTGGTTGTAGCACTTTTCACAAGTGTCGAGTTCGTCTAAGTCGCAATCTAAACCAGTTCCACCACCTGCTTCTCTAAAAGTTAACTCACGTAATCGACCAATCTCTCTTAATGTATTAGGAGCGTTATGAATATTTACATCATAAATATGATTGGACCCATTATTTGTTGTTCGCAAAAAAGTAGCGTGGTTCAACTCACTTTTGAGAATCGATAATTCAACAGGATTAATCAATGGATTCATTGTTCAACTAATAATATTTTCAAAGATAACTAAAACTACTTCCCTTCAAAAACTACTTCGTTTAATTTAGTTTTATTTGAATAAATAAATTCTTTAACAGTCTGTGCCCATTCAACATCTGATTTAGAATTATCAAATTTTTCAGGTGTGATAGCTTTGCCAAATGTAATATGGATTTTTTTACCTCTTTGATGATACATTTCATCCATTAGATAAAGCATTTCGATATTAGCTTTTATCCCTATGAAAGTTCTAAGTTTTGATAGGTTGTAAAAGAATGATGAATTGGTTCCTGTGATATGAACTGGAATAATTGGTCGGTTAAATTTTTTCGCTTTAACTACAAAACTTTTTTTCCATTCTAAATCTTTAATAACTCCTTTTTCTTGCTTGCGCGATACCATTCCTGCAGGAAAAATGAGAACAAGTTGATTAGAGTTGTACTGTTGGTCGATTAGGTCTAGTGTAGAAACAGGATTTTTTCCATGCTTGTTTACACCAATAAATTCTTTCTCGAAATTCTTAAGATTAAGAAGAATATCATTTACTATAAACTTAATGTCTTGTCTTTTTTTACCTACTGTTTGAATGAATGCAATAGCATCTATTCCACCTAAAGGATGATTTGCAGCAACGATAGCACCTCCTTCTTCTGGAATATTTTCAAGTCCGCTATAAGTTACAATTGGACCAAAGTCATGAATGATTGCATCGGCAAATTCAAACGAATTTTTATGGCCATTTTCTCTGATAAAATTATTGACGAAATCCTGATGGACTATTCGCTTTAGGTAACTGATAATAAAGCGTGGTAAAAGTTTTAAAAGCTTGGGGTTTTTCGAGGCTATGACCTCTTCAATATTTATAAAATCTTTCTTCTGCATTTCCATGTTTGGCAAAAGTAATTATGTAAATCATTAATCAGTTTTTTATTGAGGAAAGTTTGTGGTGTGACAAAGTGGGAAAGTTGAGAATTTGAAATTTTACTAAATATCGATGTAAGTCATTGGAATATAGTGTATAAGGCTGAAATTATAGCTCCCGATAAATTTTTGAAAAATTGTAGTTGATTCTGGTCCTGCTGGGCATGATCAGAGCATTGGAATTTACCCATATGGAGCCATTTTTTGATGATAAATAGGCGCTATAATTCATAAAATCAATTGATTATGCCTTTTAAAATGCTGGAAACAACTAAGTGATGAGCTATTTGACGGTTGATTTTTAGTGGGTTGATAATCAATTTAATGCATAAAGTTGTAAACAAAGTGGGAGAAAGTGGTAAAAAGTGGGAGAAAATCATTTATTTTTACATCCCATCAACAAATAGTGGGAAAATCTCAATAAGTCATGACACAGTTTTTAGGAGAATATGATTGCAAGCTAGACGCGAAGGGGCGTTTGAGTCTGCCGTCCGCTATTCGTAAGAAGGTGTCACCAGAGGCGCAGGAAAAGTTTGTTGTGAATCGCGGCTATGAAAATTGCTTGCATCTATATCCAATGGATGAGTGGATGAAAGTGAGTGCTGAAGTGAACAAGTTGAATCTTGATGTAAAAGACAATCGACTTTACGCACGCTACTTCTTCAGAGGTGCAACAGAAATTGAGTTAGATGCTGCAGGCAGAATTTTATTGCCAAAGTCGTTGTGCGAGCACGCAGGTATTGATAAGGAAATAGTGTTATCAGCTTTCGGATCGAAAATAGAAATATGGTCTAAGGACAAATACAAAGAGATGATCTCAAATGAGCCGGACGATATTTCTGATTTAGGAGAGAAAGTAATGGGTAAAATAAATAAGAGTGGAGAAGAAGGTGGGGTATCATGAGCCGGTCATGTTGGTTGAGTGTATTGAGGGGCTCAATATTATCGATGGTGGAGTATACGTAGATGTCACATTTGGAGGAGGAGGGCATTCAAGAGGGATTCTGAATGCGATGAAGGGAGGAAAGTTAATTGCATTTGATCAGGATTCGGATGCGTTGCAAAATGCACCAGCAGATTCAAGATTTCAATTAATCAACAAGAATTTTTGTGAGTTGAAATCAGCTTTAAATGCAATAGGGGTCTTTGAAATAGATGGTTTACTTGCTGATTTAGGAGTTTCATCACATCAGTTTGATGAAGGTGAAAGAGGTTTTTCAATTCGCTTTGATGCGAAGCTGGATATGCGTATGGATCAATCAACTGGACTAACGGCAGAGGATATCCTAAATGATTATGAGCAAAAAGACCTTGCTCATTTATTCAGAGAATATGGAGAGTTGAGATCCGCAAATCGATTAGCAATGCTTATTGTGAATGAGCGAGCTAAAAAAAGAATTGAAACAGTTGAAGAGTTAAAATCAGTTGTTAGTTCGTGTGCTCCAAAATTTAAGGATCATACATTTTATGCACAGGTTTTCCAGGCTTTACGAATAGAAGTAAATCAAGAGTTAAAGGTGTTAGAAGACATGTTGCTACAAGCGGTTGAAGTACTGAAGCCAGGTGGTAGATTGGTTGTGATGAGTTATCATTCATTAGAGGATAGAATAGTAAAAAATATTATTAATAAAGGAAGTGTTGCTGGTGAATTGCAAAAAGATTTTTATGGGAATGTAATTGGTGTTCCTTTAAAAGCAATTAATAAAAAGCCAATTGAAGCTAGTGAAGTTGAAATAAAATCAAATACGCGTTCACGTAGTGCTAAATTAAGAATAGCAGAAAAAAAATGAATACAATAAAGAAGAAAGAGACTGAACAAATTCCTGAAGTAGAGCAGGTAAAAGAGAAGTCGTCTTCTTTAAATTTTTCTGTAGATAAGTTGATGAATCTTTTCAAGGTGTTCAATTTATTTAATCGCGATGTAGTAATACGTAATATACCTTTTGTTCTCTATTTGACATTTATTGCATTGTTCTATATCTGGAATTCATACACAATAGATAAAACAGTTCGTGAAATTGATAAGACAGATAAGGAATTAAAAGAATTAAGATCAGAGTTTATTACTGGTAAATCTGATTTAATGTACAAGTGTAAAATGACTGAGGTGGCTAAAAATATAGAGATGTACGGAATTAAAGAAAGTAAAGAAGCACCAAAGAAAATTATAATTAAAAAAGCAGTAACTGAATAAATAATGAGCGGTCAAGGTCAAAAGAAAGATATTCTGTTAAGAGTGAAGCTGGTTTTTCTAGGCTTCATACTCTTTGCAGCATGTATTCTTTTTAGCATTGGTAAGGTTCAAATTACGGAGGGAGATATGTGGAGAAGTAAACAACAAGCATTGAATTTACGATTCGTTGAAATTGAACCAATGCGTGGTAATATTTATGCTTGCGATGGAAGTTTACTTGCAACATCACTTCCTCGTTACGATGTTCATATTGATATTATGGCGCCAATCATAACTAATTCAATATTCAATGAAAAATTAGATTCGTTAGCTTATGCTCTTTCAACGCTGTTCGGTGATAAAACACAATCCGATTACAAGCAAATGCTTCGTCAGGCTCGTAACGAAAAAAACAGATATTTTTTAATCAAACGCAATATTTCATTTGACCAGAGAAATCAATTGGTGAATTTTCCAATTTTTAATTTGAAGAAAAATAATGGTGGATTGATTATTACTCAATTAAGTAAAAGAGAAAAGCCATTTAAGGAATTAGCGAGTAGAACAGTTGGTTTTAAAGTAAAAGATAGCTCTGTTACATCGGTAGGAATTGAAGGTGCATTCAATGATTATTTGAAAGGAGTAAGAGGAAAACGATTAATGCAACGAATTTCATCTTCTGTGTGGAAACCAGTAAATAATGAAAATGAGATTGAGCCTAAAGATGGAAATGACATTGTTACAACTATCGACATTAACATTCAAGATGTAGCGGAAAATGCATTATTAGAAAATCTTGTTTTACATAATGCGAAAATGGGTTGCGCAATTTTAATGGAAGTAGCAACTGGAGAAATAAAGGCTATCGCTAATCTTAAACAAAATGAGCAGGGCGTTTACGAAGAGTCATACAATGTAGCCATCGGGAATGCTACTGAGCCAGGATCTACTTTCAAATTAGCATCGTACATGGTTGCTATGGAAGATGGTTTTTTAAATCCTGATGATACAATTCCAGCATATGGTGGAAGAAGAAAATTTGGAACGGAAACAATTGAAGATTCACATCCTGATGGAATTTCATTTAAAACAGTAAAAGATGCATTTGCGCATTCTTCTAATGTTGCTGTAGCATCGGCTATCTATAAATATTATCAGAAGAATCCTCAGAGCTATATAAGTGGATTAAAGAAGCTGCATCTGGATGGAGATTTAGGAATTAAATTATCGGGAGCGACCTATCATCCAATAAAAAATACTGGAGATAAAACTTGGTCAGGCGTATCACTTCCTTATATGTCGATGGGGTATGAAACGTTACTAACGCCAATGCAGTTACTAACTTTTTATAATGCAGTAGCTAACAATGGGAAAATGGTAGCGCCAATGTTCGTTAAAGAAATTAGAAATAAGAGTCAGATTGTTGAGCGTTTTAAGCCTGTTGTTTTAGCAGACTCAATCTGTTCTCAAGCTACTATTAAAAAAGCAAAGATTTTATTAGAAGAAGTTGTCAAGACGGGAACAGCTAAGAAATTTAAAAATCCACAGTACAACATTGCAGGTAAAACTGGTACTGCTCAGATTGCTTCATCTACTGGCTATGATAAATTCACTTATCAGGCTTCATTCTGTGGCTATTTTCCTGCGGAAAATCCAAAGTACTCTTGTATTGTGGTGATATATTCTCCTAACAATGGAAAAATATATGGTTCAGAGGTCGCGTGCCCTGTATTCGCTGACATTGCAGCGAAAGTGTTTTCACTTGATGTCAAAATGCACAAAGAATTAAACAGAATGCCTGATTCACTTTTCGCTGGATTCCCAATTGTTAAATCTGGTCAAGCAAATCCAACTTCAAAAGTTATAAAGACATTATCTATTCCTTACGATGTTCAATCTAACGGATGGGTAGGTACGAATTTGAAACAAGTAGATAATTCAACGAGTCTGGTGCCAAATGTTATTGGTATGGGTTTGAGTGATGCAATCTATTTATTAGAGTCATTCGGATTAGTAGTTCAGCCCATAGGTCGTGGAAAAGTAGGTAAGCAATCAATAAAAGCTGGGCAAAAATTAGAGAAAGGTCAAAAAATAATTATTGAATTAATTTAATGAAACTGCTAAAAGAAATATTATATAAAACACATATTGAACAGGTTTCTGGTTCTACATCTGTGAATATTTCAGATATAGCTTTTGATTCCCGTAAGGTTAGTGAGTGGACATTGTTTGTGGCTGTAAGAGGGACTCTTACTGACGGGCACGAGTTTATTTCTAAGGCAATCGATAAAGGTGCGATTGCAATTATCTGCGAGGAGATGCCAGAAAATCTTATTCCTACAATTACTTATGTTAAGGTGAAGGATTCATCCCATGCGTTGGCAATTGTTTGTAATAATTTTTATGAAGATCCTAGTTCTAAGGTAAAGTTAATTGGAGTTACAGGAACAAATGGGAAAACCACATCTGTTACATTACTGCATTCGCTTTTCACGCAATTAGGATTTAAATGTGGAATGCTAAGTACGGTTAAAAATTTAATTGGAAGTGAAGTCGTAACTGCGACACATACCACTCCTGATCCACTTCAGTTAAATCAGCTTTTATCTCGAATGGTAGAAGAGGAATGCGAGTATTGTTTTATGGAAGTAAGTTCTCATGCTGTTGTGCAAAAGAGAATTGAAGGATTGCATTTTCATGGAGGTGTCTTTACGAATATCACTCGTGATCATCTTGATTACCATAAAACATTTGATGAGTATATTAAAGCGAAAAAAGGTTTTTTTGATCGTTTACCAGAAAATGCTTTCGCACTTATTAATGCTGATGATAAAAATAGTCAGATAATGGTGCAAAACACTAAAGCTACGGTGAGAACTTTTGCGCAAAAGAATCTTTCTGATTTTAAAGTTAAAATTTTAGAAAATAATTTTTCAGGATTATTACTAAATATTGATGGTAATGATGTTTTATGTTCTTTAATAGGAAGCTTTAATGCAAGTAATTTATTAGGTGCATACGCAGTTGCTATGATGTGCAATCAGGATAAAATAGAAGTGCTAACGGCATTGAGTAGCCTTAAAGCACCTGAAGGCCGTTTTGAATGCTTGCAATCTGAGAATAATGTTACGGGCATTGTTGACTATGCACATACACCAGATGCTTTAGAGAATGTTCTGAATACCATCAATAATATTAGAACAGGCAATGAGACAATTATAACTATCATAGGTTGTGGTGGAGATCGTGACGCAGGTAAACGTCCGCAAATGGCAGAAATTGCCTGTGAGTTAAGTGATAAAGTAATTCTTACTTCAGATAATCCACGAAGCGAAAATCCTGATGCAATTATAAAAGATATGCAAGCGGGTGTTCCTCCGCAATTTTATAGAAAGTCATTATCAATTACTGATAGAAAAGAAGCTATACGTACAGCTGTTGCATTAGCAAAACCTGGTGATATTATTTTACTTGCTGGTAAAGGTCATGAGAAGTATCAAGAAATAGATGGAGTTAAATATCCATTTGATGACAAAGAAATTTTAAATGAAACATTTCAATCGTATTAATTATGCTTTATTATTTATTTGATTATTTAGATAGAGTTTATGATTTTCCAGGTGCTGGAGTGTTTCGCTATATATCGTTTCGTTCTGCAATAGCTCTTATTACTTCATTATTGATTACGCTTGCTTTTGGTAAGCGCATAATTAATATGCTATTGAAATTGCAAGTTGGTGAAACAATCCGTGATTTAGGTTTAGAGGGGCAAAGTGAAAAGAAAGGTACTCCAACTATGGGTGGGATCATCATTATTGCGGGTATCTTGATTCCAACATTATTGTTTACGCGATTGAATAATGTCTACATCATTTTAATGATTGTAAGTACACTTTGGTTAGGTGCTATTGGATTTGTTGATGATTACATCAAAGTATTTAAAAAGGATAAAGAAGGCTTAAGAGCTAAATCAAAATTACTAGGTCAGATTGGATTAGGAATTTTTGTAGGTGCTGTTTTATACTTTAATAATAATGTGGTTGTAAGAGAAAAAATTGCTCAGCCTAAATTTGTAATTGAGCAGAAGGGGAATATAATTGATGATATGAAAAGTAAGGATGGTGTTCTTTTCTCTGGTGTTAATACAAAATCAACAAAGACCACAATTCCTTTCTTTAAAAATAATGAATTTGATTATGCAGATCTAGTTTCATGGGCTGGAGATAATAAAAAATATTTGTTACCACTGTTATTTATCGTAATGGTAACATTTATTATTACAGCTGTATCTAATGGTTCAAATATAACGGATGGTATTGATGGTTTAGCAACAGGTACATCGGCAATTGTAGGAATAACATTAGCTGTTTTTGCATACGTTTCAGGTAACGCCATTTTTGCGAATTATTTAAACATCATGTATATTCCAAATACAGGTGAGCTTATGGTGTTCATGAGTGCATTTGTTGGAGCATGTGTAGGCTTTTTATGGTATAACTCTTTTCCTGCACAAGTTTTTATGGGTGATACTGGTAGTCTTGCTATTGGTGGTGTAATAGCTGTTTTTGCTATCGCTGTTAGAAAGGAATTGTTGATTCCTATTATCTGCGGAATATTCTTGGTAGAAAATTTATCTGTTATGATTCAGGTAAGTTATTTCAAATACACGAAGAAAAAATATGGTGAAGGAAGAAGAGTATTTAAAATGTCGCCTTTGCATCATCATTATCAAAAATTAGGATATCACGAAGCAAAAATTGTAACACGTTTCTGGATTATCGGAATCATGTTAGCGGTTTTAAGTATAGTAACATTGAAATTAAGATAAATGAATACGAATAAAAAAATAGTTGTTTTGGGTGCTGCAGAGAGTGGAGTAGGTACAGCTATCCTTGCTCAAAAGCAGGGTTATGATGTTTTTGTTTCTGATTTCGGTGCTATTTCAGCGAAATATAAAAAAGAACTAACGGATAGGAATATCCGTTTTGAAGAAGGACAACATTCGCAAGAAATTATTTTCGCTGCTAATGAAGTTGTGAAGAGTCCAGGTATACCTGATAAAGCTTCTATAATCGTTGGATTAAAAGAAAGAAATATCAATGTCATATCAGAGATTGAATTTGCTGCACGTTTTACAAATGCAAAAATGATTTGCATTACGGGTACTAATGGCAAAACAACTACAACACTATTAACTTATCATATCCTTCAAAAAGCAGGATTAAATGTAGGTTTAGGAGGTAATGTAGGAAAGAGTTTTGCGCGACAAGTAGCAGAAGAGAATTATGACTACTATGTTTTAGAGTTAAGCAGTTTTCAATTAGATGGATGCTATGAGTTTAAAGCTGATGTAGCCATTCTTACGAATATAACTCCGGATCATCTTGATCGTTACGAATATAATTTACAAAACTATGTAGATTCTAAATTCAGAATCTTACAAAATCAAGGTCCTGCTGATGCATTTATTTTTTGTGCAGACGATGAAATTACAATGCAGGAAATATCAAAAAGAGAATTTAAAATGCAATGCCTTCCTTTTTCAATTAAGCAAAAAGAAGGAATGAGTGCCTATACAGAAAATAATAATCTAATCATTCAAACCCATAACCAAACACTAACCATGTCAATTCAAGATCTAGCATTACAAGGAAAACACAACTTGTACAATTCAATGGCGTCAGGAATCGCTTCAAGAATTTTAGAAATCAGAAAGGAAGTAGTAAGAGAAAGCTTCTCTGATTTTGAAAATATCGAGCATCGTTTAGAATTTGTAAATTCAGTTCACGGTATCGATTTTATTAATGATTCAAAAGCAACAAATGTAAATTCTACATGGTACGCTTTAGAAAGTTTACAGAGTCCGATTATTTGGATTGCTGGTGGAGTTGATAAAGGTAACGACTATTCTATGTTAACTGAACTAGTGCAAAACCGAGTGAAAGCACTTGTATGTTTAGGAACAGACAATAAAAAACTAATTAAAGCATTTAAAGAAATTGTTCCAGTAATTGTTGAAGCATCCTCCGCAGAAGAGGCTGTTCAAACTGCGTATCGTTTAGGTAAAAAAGGAGATACTGTTTTATTATCGCCTTGCTGTGCTTCATTCGATTTGTTTGAGAACTACGAAGATCGTGGTCGTCAATTTAAAGCTGCTGTTCGTTCTTTATAGTGTTTGATTAATGAACTGGATACAGAGAAATATTGTACTAAAAGGAGATAAAACAATCTGGCTGATTGTATTATTACTCTCGATAGTTAGTTTGTTGGCTGTTTACAGTTCTACAGGATTACTAGCGTTCAAAAAAGTTTCAGGTAATACAGAACATTTCTTGTTTAAACACTTTATTGTTTTGTGTGGAGGTGCTACCATCATGTATGTTACTTCTAACTTGCCTTATACTTTATACGCTAAGCTTGCAAGATTTTTTTATTTGTTATCTGTTCCGTTACTCATTTTTACATTGTTTATGGGTACTAATTTAAATGATGCAAACAGATGGATAACACTACCGATTATTGGAATGACATTTCAAACATCGGATTTTGCAAAAATTGCTTTAATATTATTTTTAGCTCGACAGATATCTAAAAATCAGGAAACAATTCATGAATGGAAAGGGACCGTTATTCCATTAGTTGTAATTGTTATTATAGTTTGTGGTTTAATTTTTCCCGCTAACTTCTCTACCGCAGCATTGTTGTTTTTTACTTCAATGGTGATTATGTTCATTGGTAGAGTTAGTGTAAAGCATCTTGCAAAAATTGTTGGAATCGCTTTGATTTGTTTAACATTATTTTTTGCTGTTGCACATGCAGTCGGTTATAAAGGTCGTATTGAAACCTGGATAAACCGCATTATGACTTTTGCAGGTTATAATGATAATAAGTCTGATTCAAAAAATGCGAAGGTTGAATTTTCTGATGAAGATTATCAGGCTCAGCAAGCTAAAATTGCGATTGCAACTGGAGGTTTTTTGGGAAAGGGACCAGGTAATAGTGAACAAAGAAATTTTTTGCCTCATCCTTATTCTGATTTTATTTTTGCAATAATTATTGAAGAGTATGGATTAGTAGGTGGAGCATTTGTTCTAATCTTATATCTGCTCTTTTTTTATCGAGCATTGCTAATTGTTAAGCGGACCGAGAAGGCTTTTGCAGCAATGATAACAGTGGGGTTTGCTTTTAGTATGGTCTTTCAGGCATTAATAAATATGGGTGTCGCAGTAGGAGTTTTTCCTGTAACAGGTCAAACACTTCCTTTATTAAGTATGGGAGGATCATCTATCATTTTTACAAGTTTTGCGTTTGGGGTAATCCTTAGCGTTAGTAATTCAATTGATAACAATGAAAAGTCGGAAGACTTAAGTGCAATAAATTAAACAGATGGCTAAAGTGATTATAAGCGGTGGTGGTACTGGCGGACATATTTTTCCGGCCTTGTCTATTGCGCATGCACTTAAGAAAATAAATCCTGATACTGAAATATTGTTTGTAGGTGCTGAAGGTAAAATGGAAATGGAAAAAGTTCCAGCAGCAGGATTTACGATTGTAGGATTGCCAATTGCAGGAATTAAAAGAAGTATTTCAATTGATAATTTATTTTTCCCAATTAAGTTAATCAAAAGTTTATCTAAAGCGAATAGCATTCTGAAATCATTTAAGCCTGATATTGCTATTGGTGTTGGTGGGTACGCAAGTGGACCAATGTTGTTTGCTGCATCTATGAATGGAGTACCGACATTAATTCAAGAACAAAATTCATATCCTGGAATTACTAATAAGATTTTATCGAAGAAAGCTACGAAAATTTGTGTTGCATACGAAAACATGAATCAGTTTTTTGAAGAATCTAAAATCATGTTTACGGGTAATCCTGTTCGAGAAGATATTAAGGATCTAACGAATAAGAAATCGATTGCTGCCGATCATTTTCAATTAGCTTCAGATGTTCCGACATTGTTGATTGTTGG
>CAINEC010000011.1 GCA_903847585.1 uncultured Bacteroidota bacterium | reverse complement strand
GTATCAGGTTAGAATAGGAAAGGATTATCCATTGCCTATTGTAGATATTATCGAGACCGGTAAAGAAGCCCGAACATTATTTTGGTCTTTTAGGAAAACTCAGAATATGATAGCTGAAAATAATCGGATACTTAAAAGTCATGTAAATAAGAAATAAGATAAGTGGTGTTTTTTTTAATTATAGAAAATTGATTTATGTCATTTTTTGGGAATATTTGATGATTCGCTATTTAGAATGATTCTAAATAGTTAGTTTTGTCCTCTCAAAAAGCAAAAACATGTTACGAAAATCCTTAAAGTATTCATTACTAGTATTCTTATTATTTATTGTCACATCAAGTTACTCCCAAACTATAGATTCATTAAAAAGAATTGACTTAAAGGAAATTGAAATAAAATCGTATCAAATCAAGAGCGACCGACAAAGATTAAAGATTGTTCAAGATAATGTTATCTATGCTGGAAAGAAAACAGAGTTGATTGATATGGCATTGGTAAGTGCTGATTTAAGTACAAATAATACACGTCAAATTTTTTCAAAAGTTCCAGGTATTAATATTTGGGAAAATGATGGTTCAGGAATTCAAACAAGTGTTGCTTCACGTGGCTTAAGTCCTAATCGCTCTTGGGAATTCAATGTACGTCAAAATGGTTATGATATTAGTGCTGATCCTTTAGGTTATCCGGAAGCATATTATACACCACCAATGGAAGCACTATCTAAAATTGAAGTCGTTAGAGGTTCTTCATCACTCCAATTTGGGCCTCAATTCGGTGGATTGTTAAATTACCAATTTAAAAAAGGTGATACAATTAAGCCTATTACTTATGAAACAGAACAAACCATAGGTTCCTATGGATTGTTTAATTCGTATAATGCAATAGGCGGAACTAAAAACAAATTTTCTTATTATGGTTTCTTACATATAAGGAGTGCCGATGGATGGCGAGAGAACAGTCGCTATAACACAATGACTGGATACTTATCATTACAGTATAAGTTGTCAACTAAAATAGTTTTGTCTGCTGAATACACTAATATGAATTTTAAAAGTCAACAAAGTGGTGGACTTACTGATTCAATGTTTGCAGTTAATCCTCGTCAATCTGTTAGAGCAAGGAATTGGTTTAGTACACCGTGGAATTTATTATCTGTTAGTATGGATTATTCTATTAATAATAACATAAATCTCAATGTGAAAACATTTGCAGTTTTAGCTGAACGTAACAGCATTGGTTATACTAAATCAATTAATATACAAGATTCAATAAATCCTTCTACTTTGCAATATAATCCTCGTCAGGTAGATTGTGATTCTTATGAAAATTATGGAGCTGAAGCAAGATTATTGCTGAATTATAAACTAGGTAAGGCTAAACAAATACTTGCGACTGGAGTGCGTTATTTTAGAGGGGAAACTGATCGTAATCAATTAGGGGTTGGAACAACAGGTAATGATTTTGATCTTCAAATTGAGGATGATAAATACGGACGAACTTTTAATTATACTACAATTAATTATGCCGTTTTTGCTGAGAATATATTTCAGATAAATAATAAACTAAGAATAATTCCAGGCGCTCGCTTCGAAAATATTAAAAATACGGTGGGTGGATTTTTAAATGTAAATAGTGGTTTGAAAGTCAATGATGATGAACGTTTGAGAGCTATATTTCTATATGGAATAGGAGGTGAATTTGATTGCTCAAAGTATACCCAGTTATATGCAAACTATTCAAGAGCATATCGACCAATAACATTTTCTGAGTTAACGCCATCGGCAACGACTGATATAATTGATCCGAATCTTAAAGATGCAACAGGGTATAATGCTGACTTTGGTTATCGAGGGCAGATTAAAAATTGTTTTTCATTTGATGTTGGCGTATTTTATCTGAATTACAATAACAGAATTGGTGTGATACAGAAGGATGGTTCAAATTTCAAGACCAACATAGGTACATCGGTTAGTCAAGGAATTGAATCTTATCTTGAATTAGATGTAATCAAGTTATTTAACGATCAGCCTCGTTTGGGTTCAGTAAGCCTTTATAGTTCTTTTTCTTATACGGATGCTCGATATACTAAATGGGATAATCCATCAATTGTGGATGATCCACAAAAATCATATGTAGGGAAAATGGTAGAAAATGTACCAAGGAATATTCATCGATTAGGTTGTTCTTATCATCACGAAACCGTATCAGCTAGTTTGCAAATGAGTAAAGTATCGAGTGTTTTTACTGATGCGTTAAATACAATTGCTCCTAATGCTACCTCTACTATTGGCATGCTCAATGGCTATCAGATCTTTGATTTTTCATTGGCATATAAAATAAAAGAAACTTACACTTTTAAATTTGGTGTTAATAATATTGCGGATGAGCAATATGCTACTCGTCGCTCAGGTGGTTATCCCGGCCCTGGAATTTTACCAGGTAATGCTCGCACATTTAGTGTGACTTTTGGAGGAATGTTTTAATTCCATTGATTATTCGATTTTTTGTTTGTGTAAATTTGTAATTCCTACGACAAATTGTCTTAGTTAAAATTCTAATACATTTGCGAAAATTGTTTTATGAAAAATAAATTTACTGCAATTGTTTTAATGCTATTTTCCTTCTTCATCGGATTTCAATTAAATGGAATGATTGCAACAAATCAAAAAGAAAAGGGTAGAGTTACCAGCATTGGTGGAGTATTTTTCAAGTGTAAGAATCCGAAGGAAGTACGTAACTGGTATAAAGAAAACTTAGGCTTTAGTGTTAACGATTACGGTGCTGTGTTCGAGTGGCATCATGGTGCTGATTCAACTAAAAAAGGGTTTACGCAATGGAGTCCCTTTAGTGAAAAAACTAAATACTTTGAACCATCTACCAAAGACTTTATGATTAATTTTCGGGTTGTAAATATTGAATCATTGGTTAGCGATTTGAAAAGTAAAAATGTAACGGTGCTGGATTCAATAGAGACATTTGATTACGGAAAGTTTGTACACATCATGGATAATGAAGGGAACAAAATTGAATTATGGGAACCTGTTGATCAAGTGTATGAAAAAATGGGATTAGATATGGGAGCCACTACCATTAAATA
Source organism: uncultured Bacteroidota bacterium (assembly GCA_903847585.1). GTDB lineage: Bacteria > Bacteroidota > Bacteroidia > AKYH767-A > OLB10 > CAINEC01. The sequence continues at coordinate 5,446 of CAINEC010000011.1, read as the reverse complement.
AACTATTTTGAAATTTGAATGGGAATATTTTTGAAGGTGATTGTTTTTTATAATCTTTAGGAGCCTTCTAATTATACAAATGAATCTGATTAATTAAAGTCAACTTCAATAGTGACAATTTACTATCTTCATCATGTCCTATTAAATAAAAATTATGCGTTTAGTATTTATTATTTCATGTTGCATATTTATTTTATCGTGCAATCAACCATCGACTAATTCATCAAATAGCATTTCAAATTATTTTACTTACAATGATTCGGTGGAGTCGGCAGGAGTTAAAATGATTCCAATTAAAACTCCAGTAGGCGATTTTAAAGTGTGGACAAAACGATTTGGGAATAATCCGAAGATAAAAATTCTCTTATTGCATGGCGGCCCTGCTATGACGCATGAATACATGGAATGTTTCGAAACATTTTTTCAAAGAGAAGGATTCGAGTTTTATGAATATGATCAATTAGGATCTTATTATAGCGATCAGCCTACAGATAGTAGTCTGTGGACAACTGATCGATTTGTAGAAGAAGTTGAACAAGTGCGAACGGCTATTCATGCCGATAGTTCTAACTTTTATATTTTAGGGAATTCATGGGGTGGTATTTTAGCAATGCAATATGCATTGAAGTATCAGCGAAACTTAAAAGGATTAATTATAGCTAATATGATGGCAAGCGTTCCTGAGTATGGAAAGTATGCGGATGAAGTACTAGCAAAACAAATGAAGCCAGAAGTGTTTGCTGAAATACAAGCATTGGAAGCAAAAGGTGATTATAATAATCCTCGTTACATGGAATTACTTCTTCCGAATTTTTACAACGAGCATATTTGTCGACTGAAAGAATGGCCAGAAGCATTAGGTCGTTCGATGAAGCATCTTAACAGCAGTATTTATGTGATGATGCAAGGTCCGAGTGAATTTGGTGTAAGTGGTCGGCTTACCAATTGGGATGTTAAGAATCGTTTGCATGAAATCACTGTTCCAACATTGATGATAGGAGCGAAGTATGATACGATGGATCCGAAGGCGATGGAAGAACAAAGTAAATTAGTTAAGAAGGGGCAATTTCTTTATTGCCCTAATGGAAGTCATTTGTCGATGTGGGATGATCAAAAAGTATTTATGGGTGGTGTAATAAAATTTATTCATGAAGTCAATTCTGGTTTGAATTGATTTTGCAATTCATAGGCTTACGACAATTTATTTATCTTTAATCAAAATTAAATTATGAAATTCAAGTATTCCCTCTTGCTATTGTTCGTGCTTTCATTGAATGCAATTTGTCATGCACAAGAAGCTAATAATGCGAATAATCCCCTCTTAAAAGGCTTACACAAAGCTAGATTTGATGAGTTAGATGCTAGTCAGCCGTTAATGTTAGATGGAATTACGATTCCTGTATATTCTGAAAAACTTAAGCGATTAGAAGGAGATGATTTCATGAAAGTGATGATGACGGCTGATTATATTCCCGAGCCATATATTGATAGTACCAAGTCAGTTAAGCTTTTTTTACTTCGCAAAGCAACCGAAACAGAGAAAAATCAGATGATGCAATTTCAAGGAGATGCACCTATTACAAATGCGATGATTGGTAAGCCTGCAATTCCTTTTGCTGTTACGGATATAGTAGGTAATAATTATTCGATGGAATCATTAAAGGGAAAAGTGGTGGTGCTTAATTTCTGGTTTATCGAGTGTAAGCCCTGCGTAATGGAAATACCTGATTTAAATAAACTGGTAGAAAAGTATAAAGGAAAAGATGTTGTTTTCTTAGGAATTGCCAATAACGATAAAGCTAAAATTCAAAAGTTTTTAGAGAAGCAACCATATAATTATAACCTGGTTGCTGGAGATAATAAAGTGGCCAATGATTATGGTATAATGGCTTTCCCAACGCATATTATAATTGATAAAAACGCTACAGTGGCTTTTTCTGCTACAGGGTTAGGTCCAACAACCTTGAGTGATATTGATAAGTTAATTGAAACAATGGTGAAATAATTTTTCAAATAATAATCAAATAAATGTCAAACAACACTCCTCAGCAGATATTACCTACAGCAGCTAATCTAATCGGATTTAGTTTGTTTGTAATAACATCAATGCATGTAAGTGACAAAGCAGCATCAAGCTGGATAGATGAATTTGTATCCGTTGTGACCTTAATGCTGACCTTTTCCTGTTTGTTTTCTTTTATTGCAATTAGAACTAATGTAAATGTTCGACGTGCTCAAATGGAAATGTTTTCGGAGTACACTTTTATATTCTCCTTGTTGGGTATTTTGTTGATCATTTTACTCCTGGTGTTTGGCTTTATCCAATAGTTGATTTTAATAAAAAGGCAATGAGAAAATCAATTATTAGTGATAGTCAAATCAATTTACTTAAACAAAAAGTATTAATTCAAGCTGGGTTTAACATTACTACAAAGTCAGATTGCGTTAAGTTATCTAAATATTTATTAAATACAGGTGTGGGTTATATTTCAGAAACGACTATTTACCGTTTGTTTTTGAAAGATAATAATAAACACGCACCATATAAAAGTACACTTGATATTCTTTGTAATTTCATTGGGTATGCAGATTTATCTTTATTTATTGAAAGTAATTTAGTTGAATACGGTTTTATCAAGGATTATAATTTATTTGATACAACTTTAGATTTTTTGTTTTATTCGTGCATTAAAAATAAAGATTTTAAATCTTTATTCGAATATTTTGAAAAGATTGAAGATTTGACTGATGAGGTAAAAAAAGGTGTCGTATTAAATTTATTCGATGCTTTAGTAAAATCTGATAATAATACTTCATTTTTTAAAGAATTTGCAGAAAACAAGTTTGTTCGAGAGTGGATTTTAGAATTAGGTCATGATCCAAAATTTAGAATTGCGAATTACAGTGAGGCCTATCTATATTACTTAAAAAACACAATAATCACGAAAGACATTAATCACTTACAACAATATGTTTTTACTAATGCCATATTATTTAGGTCATGTTTTATTAGGAATGATTTTAAAACCGCCTCTATTTATGGTTTGAAATTGTATGTTCAGAATTTGAACTTGATTTTATCTAATAGTCATGATATACATTTTTTCCCTTTTGTTAGATTTATTTCTTACCGATTATGGTATTTGAGTTTAATTAATACATCAGCTGTCGATACTTTGGAATATGCACAATATCTACTAGAATTTACTAAATTGAATTTGATGAATGCTGATAAATTAAAACGTGATATATTATTTAATACAATTGGTGAAGTTTTGGTTTGTTCGAATTTGCCAATAAGTTATCAAGTTACGTTTAAGCAATTGTTTATAACAGAATTAATGGATTTAAATTTGAATGGATTTGATTTTAAACTTGCTGATCTATTGCCTCAATTGCAACCTAATGGATTATTACGTTATAGGCCATAGTAAAGGGCTTTTTTTTGCTATTTTAAGTGCTTTATTCTTCGGTGTTGGAAATACCTATTGGAAAACTGCATCTAAAGATGTTGAGATGCCGTTTTTAATGTTTTACAGGAATTTAATTGCTGTGGTTGTTTTAGCAATCGTCTGGATTGGAGTAAATTTTTTTTCGATTCAAAATGGAGAATTAACTCATCATAATATTACATTGATTTCTTTTATTAAAACAATTTGTTTGTGTTTAATATGTTCACTTGGATTGTTTTTTTATTTAAAATCAGTAAAATATGCACCAGTTAGTTATTTAATTCCCATCACATCAATAAACATATTTGGCATATTAACAGCGGTTTTTTATTTCAAGGAAGAATTTTTAATTAAGCATTTCATTTCAATTGGTTTATCATTAATTGGTCTTTTATTCTTATTAAGAAATAATTTTAAATCGGCTAAATACTTTATTTGGAACACAGGAGTTATTTATTCTTTATTAGCATCTTTCTTTTGGGGTGTGACTTATGCTTTTTTTAAATATTCCGTTGTATCTCTTGGGGTAATACCTTTTTCTTTTATTCTTGAATTTTCAGTATTATTTTTTTCTTTTATCTGGATAATAAAATCGTATGGATTCTATATGATACGAGAAAAATTGAATGTTAGAATAATTAAGCATTATTTAATCCTCGCATTCTTACTTTTAGGTGGAACGTTTTTTTACAATTATGCATTGTTGTTCAATTCTATATTGGAACTTAATTTAATTAATCCGATTCAGTTAGCATTGTCAGTTTTAATTGGCTTGATTGTTTTACAAGAAAAACTTCAAACTAGTCAATATATTGGTATTTTAATTTTATTTATTTCGCTTATTTTTACGAGTTTTATTAGTAACGAATTCATACTTGACGTTATAAGTTGAACCAACTTAAACTTTTTTTGAATACCCATTGATTTTAAATTAGCCACTCAAATAAAAAAATATGGCTAAGTCTTATCAAGTTAAATTAAAATCGAAAGTTGGTGATGCACCAGCTGGTTATGTAGTACAGGTTACAGTTAATACTGGTATGCCCAATGGTGCAGAAGTTAAATCTGCTTTAATTAAAGCTGGGTTTAAAGTTTCTTCAGTTCCGACTTCTCAATCGTTTGAAATATTATAATTTATTCTGTATGATTATCTTTAATAAAGAGTATATTTTTTCTCGTGGTAATGGTAAGATTACTTTTACTGAAGGGAAGAACGAAATTGTAAATGCAACTTATAAGGTTTTTAACGATATAGGTACTATAACAGGTAAACTAATTGGTCATAAGTTGGAGGCTACGTTTCATAGCAGTTCAATGAATCGAGTTGGTTTAATTCATTTCGAATTTTTTGATGATGGATTTGATGCAAAATGGAAAAATGGATTAGAGCCTGGTGTAATGAGAGGAAAATGGTTTACAAGTAATAAATCTAATAACGAAGGTGATTTTACTTTTAATATTAATGATATTACTAATTGGGACTTTGAAGATAAAATTGAGGATGAAATTGAACGTATTTTTCAAATTGCTGATACAAATGCTCGTGATACTTTTGTTAAGAAAACCACTGATTTTATTAATAAGCATAATTATTTTTATTGGTTATCATTATTAATTTACTACAAAGCTCAAGATTGCTATTATACTTCTGGTGATGATGATTTGGAATCATTTTTTATTGGGTTTGAGATCAAAAAGAATAATCTAAATTTTGATCCATCACAAAAATTTAGTTTAGATTATAATGGAAATAGTGAGGATGATAATTATTGGTTAAGTCCCAAGGATTTTAAGTGGTCAGGTTCTAGTTTAAGAAGATCTTCTTTTGTAGAGGTATTAATTAAAGAGATGGAAATTGATTTGTCAAATTATGAAGATACACAATCTAATTTCGCGCTGATTAGAAATGCAGCTACTTCTTATTTGTGGGTTTCTTTACAAGATTACTCGTCTGAATTCCCTGAAGCCGAAGATTTTGCAAATTGCCTTTGGTC
>CAINEC010000010.1 GCA_903847585.1 uncultured Bacteroidota bacterium | reverse complement strand
TTTGTTGATACTTCATTAAATGGCGCTGAACGAAATGCAGTGCTTGAAAAAATGTTGGTGTCAATTGCGCATAGAGGTCCTGATGCACGCGGTGCTTGGTATCACGATGAATTAGCACTCGGACATAATCGTCTTTCTATTTTAGATTTATCCGAAGATGGAAAGCAACCAATGCACTTTAATAATTTCTCGATTGTATTTAATGGAGAGATTTATAATTATCTCGAAGTAAGAGAAGAATTAAAGAAGAAAGGGTATGCTTTTAAAACGGGTACAGATACAGAAGTGATTTTATCGGCGTATCAGGAGTGGGGTGAAGGATGTGTTGATTATTTTGTTGGGATGTGGGCTTTTGCACTTTGGGATAATGATGCAAAGAAGTTGTTTTGTTCTCGTGACCGATTTGGCATTAAACCTTTTTATTATATCCATTCAGGCACTAAATTTTATTTTGCATCTGAGATAAAAGCATTAAAGCAAACTAATGTTTTTTCATCCGAGTTAAACGAAGATCATGTTGCAATGGGACTTCAATTAGGTTGGAATCATTTGCCATCTTCCACCTATTTTAATTCGATTGAGTCGTTACCTGCTGGATGTAATCTAATTTATGAGCATGGAAAAATCAAGGTCATTACTTGGTGGGATATAAATCCTTTGCAAACGAATAAGCAATCGTATGATGAGAATGTAAGTCAGTTGAAAGATTTACTATTTAACAGTATTCAATTGCACATGCGTAGCGATGTTGAAGTGGGGTGTTGTTTGAGTGGTGGATTAGATAGTTCAACGATTGCTTCTGTTGTTGGCACGCTTTATCCTGATAAAAAAATAAAAGCATTCAATGTATTTTACGAGGGAGAAGGAGCAGTTGATGAACGCAAGTGGGTAAAGGAAGTGATTAATAAATATCCATCAGTAGAACCCTATTATTTTTCTCCATCTGATGATGATATTGCTAACGCATTTGACAAAGCAATTTATTTTGCAGATGTTCCATTAGCAGGTTCATCACCTATCTCGCAATACTTTGTAATGCAATTAGCGAGTCAGCATGGAGTAAAAGTATTACTTGATGGGCAAGGTTCAGATGAGAGCTTAGGTGGCTACATGCATAGTTATTATCGCTTGTTGGCGGGTATGATGAGTAAGCAGCACTGGGGCGCGATGTGGAAAGAAATTAATGCGCATGCAAGTACTCAACAATTTGGCTTTTCTAAAAAAGTAGATTTGTTTTTAAAGAGTGTTCTCTCGTTGATTTCGGATGAACAAAAGTTATATGCATTAGAGTACAAACGTTATTATCCGTTTTTATCCTTGGAGCCACGAATTCCTTTTCGATTATTAAACAAGAAAGGTTCTCGATTAAACAACTTCTTGTATCATTTGAATAAAACTACATTGTTGCCTACATTGTTACAATTCGAAGATCGTAATTCAATGGCATTTTCAATTGAATCACGTGTACCGTTTTTAGATCATCGCATTGTTGAGTTTGCATTTACATTACCAGATGTTGCAAAAATCCACGAAGGAAGAACAAAACGAATCTTACGAGATAGTATGAATGGAATTTTACCTGATGCAATTACTAACCGTACCGATAAAAAAGGATTTGTTACTCCCGGAGAAATTAAATGGTTGAGTGGTCCGCTGAAGTTTTTGTTAGATCAGAAGTTTGATGACATTCCTTTTTTAAGTGCAGAAAAATCGAAGTTGCTGATTGATGAATTCAAAGCTGGAAATAATCAAAATGCCAATTTGGTATGGCGATTAGCGACGCTGAAATATTGGATGCAGCGTATTTAAATTAATCCTTTTACGAGTGCAATTAGTTTTTCTTTTCTGTTAGTTAAAGAATATTTCTCACTAATAATTTTTCTCCCTAATTTTCCTCTCGAATCAAGTTCGTTATCGTTGATTGCTGATTGAATTAACGATTTTAGCAGCTCCTCATTCCTTTCGTTTAAAACAAATCCAGATGATTCAATAATTTCAGGCATTGAAAAAACATTGGATACTATCGGAACACATTCGCAAAGCATGGCTTCACATAAAGCATTTGGAAACCCCTCTGCCATGGAAAGTTGTAAGTAGAATTGATGTTCGCTATATAGCTTTTGTAATTCGTTGTTTTTTGTCGGTGGAATCGTTTTTACATTAGCAGACGTGATTGGCAATTTAATCGTCGATGGAACCCCAACAATGGTGAATTCACAATCTGGAAATTCATTAGCAATCTTTAATATCAAATCAATCCCTTTTAGTTGCTGCTGAAATGAAAATTCTAATCCGCCAGTAACTGTAATAAACGAGTTCTTCTTTTTGTCTGTCGATTTATAGAATTGCGTATTGTCGTACCCGTTAGGAATAACAGTGGTGGGAGTGTTGTATTTTTTAACAAAAGCTTTTATTCCTTGTTCTGCAGGAATGTTATTGTCGTAAGAATAATTATAGCTGATTAGCGTTTTGTGCTTCGGACTTACATGTGTAGCTAGTTTGAAAGATAGTTTGGTAAACAGCCCTAATAGTTTCTTATTAAAGTTGCCATAGCCAATAGCCGGAAACGATACACAATCGGTTCCGCCTGCAATGACTAAAAAGTTCTCACCTGTAAGACGAGCAAACAATCCCGGAAGGTAACCATGATAACCTGCAAATTGCGCAACATACAGTTTAGTGCTGAAAAGATGTCTAATGATAAACAGCTTTTGTTTTATTAATAAGAAAGGAGTTTTCCATTTTTTATCACTGCTAAAAGCAAATACTTTTACTTCATCAATTTCTGAAAGAATAGAAATATCTTTATTTACAAACGACGAACTACCAGTATGGAAATAAAGAATTGCCATTATTATTTTTCATTAAGTGTTGCAACGGAAATGATTCCAGCAGTGAAAAATGGCAATACGGGTAACTTGATAATACGATCATCTATCCACCAGAAAATTTTAGAAATAACTTGAAGTCCTTTTAAAATTAATTTCTTGATCTTCAAAAACTGAATTGGTTTGCCTTCATGTTGCTCGAGTGTAACGCCAAAGGATATGGGAAGATGATATTCGCAATAATTGATTGTTAATCCTGATTTATTTAAATAAGAACTTAAATCAGATTTATTCATCAATACATGAATATCGAATACAGGTTTATTCATTATTTTCTGAAGGATACCAGTAGCGCCTTTCAAGTATGGTACAGTGGTAATTAAAATTCCACTAGGCTTTAAGAATTTTTTAAATGCATTAATGGTATTGACAGAATCTTCAAAATGTTCAAGTACACCAAATGAACAAACTACATCAAAAGCACCAATTAATTCTTGCGGGGGATTAAAAATATCGCCTTGGATAATTTTACCTTGGATACCATCGCGCTCTAAAATCTTTTCTGTTTGCTTACAGCCTAATTCACTATAATCAAGTCCGTAAATTTCTAATCCGTATTGCTGATGAAAGTAGCTTAGGAAAACAGAATTTCCACAACCTAATTCCAGCACTTTTGCATGCTTACCTTTTAAGCTGGATAAATATTTCGAATAAACAGCATCAATCTTTCGAATGCTATAATTAGAAAGACCTTTCTTCATTAAATCAATAGGGTCGGGTAGAGGCAATTGATTCCAGAAGGAAGTCCAATATTCTTTACTCGCTTTATCTACTTGTGTCATTCCAAAATTATTTTTCGCATCTGGCTTCTACACCATTTCCACCTTTATTCATCCAGATATTCTTTCCATTTAGTGCTGTTAATGTTTTACGAATATCATCCATACTACGTAAGTGCTTGTAATAGTCAGTTAGCTGATCGTAGGTATCTAATTTACTCCATTCGTAATGGAACTGTCGGTCTTGCTCAGGAAATTCGCGGATGTAAACAATCAGCGGAGAAACACGATGGATTAACCAATTGATAATACCTCTATCTTTCAATTTCCAATGTATCGGAAAGAAAAAATCCACTAAGCTATTTACTATACGTTGAGATTTTTCCGGCTTCATCTCTTTCAGAACAGCTCTGAAAATTGGAGTAAGCGTAGAGTAATAACCAATTCTCCAGATGTAATGATCAATAACTAAAACTCCACCTGGCTTTACTTTTTCAAATAAGCACTTGATTGTTTTTTCTGGATCTGGAGTATGTTGTATCACGCCTAAGCAAACCACATAATCGAATAAGTTGTCTGCATAAGGGATATCGTACACGCTGGCTTGTGCAATTTGATAATTGGGAGCATTGCCAATGTTTTCTTTATTAACATCAACCGCCACACTTAAATCGATGGAGTGAATTAATCCACCACCTTTTACCAATAGTTCCGTAAAACGACCAGCACCGGCACCAACCTCTAAAACAGTTTTGTCTTTAAGTCCGCTGATAGGCATACCTAGGCAACGCTCTAAACGGTCTTGGGTGATACTCGTATTGCTAAAACTATCTAATTGCGTCTTGGCGTAAGTTTTCCATTGTAATCCGAAGGCAGAAGCGTAGTTCTCCTGAGGGACAAAACGCGGAATTCCGTTGATTATTGGGAATACTTCACCATCG
>CAINEC010000009.1 GCA_903847585.1 uncultured Bacteroidota bacterium | reverse complement strand
TGAGTAACCAGCGCTATGTACTTAAAATATTATTCAATTGGATTTTACTAAATACTGATATTCTGTTTGTTATAGATTTACTTTATTTTTGTTTTCAGGATTGATTTACGACGCTTAATTATTCAACAAACATTGCTTAATGATTTCTTTGATACGATAATAAAAATACACTTCAATCTATTGTTTAATAAGAATTTGGTTTATATCTTTGCCCTCCAATAATAAAAAGAAAATCACCGAAGAATCATGTTATTAACTTCAGAAGCAAAAAAAGAAATTTTCAAAAAACACGGTAATAGCGAAACCAACACAGGTTCAGCAGAAGGTCAAATTGCATTGTTTTCTCATAGAATCAATCACTTAACTAGTCACTTAAAGACTAGCAAGAAAGACTTCTCTACGCAACGTGCCTTAATCCGTTTAGTTGGTAAGCGTCGTAGCTTATTAGATTATCTATACAAAACAGATATCAATCGCTACCGTGCTATTATCGCTGAACTAGGAATTCGTAAATAAGGCGATGTCGCCACAACGATAAATGAAAAGAGGCAATTCAAATTGAATTTGCCTTTTTTCGTTTTATTACATCCGATTTAATTCATAAGTATTATAAATCAAAAGCTGTCAAACGCTGTAAAAAAAAGCTGCAAAAAATGTCACAAAACGCTGTCGTAAAATCCTTCAAACTAGCGGACGGAAGGGAAATTAGTATTGAAACTGGTAAACTGGCTAAGCAAGCCGACGGTTCAATCGTATTAAGAATGGGAGATTGTATGTTACTGGCTACGGCCGTATCTAGTCCCGATGCAAAACCTGGTGTGGACTTCATGCCATTAACTGTTGATTATCAAGAGAAGTTCGCTTCTGCAGGAAGATTCCCTGGTGGATTTTTCCGTCGCGAAGGCCGCTTAAATGATAACGAGATCTTAATTTCTCGTTTAATTGATCGCGCACTTCGTCCTTTATTCCCAGATGATTACCATGCTGATACACAAGTAATGGTAACATTAATCTCTGCCGATATGGAAGTTGCTCCAGATTGTTTAGCTGGATTAGCTGCATCTGCTGCCATCGCTGTTTCTGATATTCCGTTTAACGGACCAATTTCAGAAGTACGTGTTGCTCGTATCGATGGCCAGTTTGTTATCAACCCTCCTATCTCAACTATGGCTACTGCTGATATCGATTTAATCGTGGCAGGTACAGCTAAGGATATCCTAATGGTGGAAGGAGAAATGAAAGAAGTAAGTGAGAAAGAAATGGCGGAAGCTATTGGATTTGCTCACGAAGCGATCAAAGTTCAATGCCAGGCTCAGATAGAACTTGCTGAAATGTTAGGTGTTACAAAACGTACATACTCTCACGAAACGCATGATGAAGAGTTACGCGAGAAAGTATGGAAAGAAACTTATGATAAAGTTTATGCTGTAGCTCGTCGTTGTAATCCTGATAAGCATGCACGCAAGGTGGCTTTCAAAGAAGTTTTAGTTGAGTTCTGTTCTCAGTTTACTGAAGAAGAATTAGCTTCTAAAATGGGATTCATAAAAACATATTATCACGATGTAGAGAAAGAAGCTGTACGTGATATGATTATTAAAGAGAAGATTCGTTTAGATGGACGTGGATTAACAGACATCCGCCCTATCTGGTCTGAAATCGATTATTTACCATCAGCTCACGGTTCTTCTGTTTTCACAAGAGGTGAAACTCAATCGTTAACTACTGTTACTTTAGGTTCTAAGCTTGATGAGCAGATTATCGATCAGGCAATGTTCCAAGGAAAGAATAAGTTCTTATTACATTATAACTTCCCTGGCTTCAGTACGGGTGAGGTAAAGCCAAACAGAGGACAAAGTCGTCGTGAGGTTGGACATGGTAACTTAGCAATGCGCTCATTGAAGCAAATGATGCCTGGTGATGATGTTAATCCTTACACAGTACGTGTGGTTTCTGATATCCTTGAATCGAATGGTTCATCATCAATGGCTACTGTTTGTGCTGGTTCATTAGCATTATTTGATGCAGGTGTTAAATTAAAGGCTGCTGTTTCTGGTATTGCAATGGGATTAATTACGGATGGTAAGGGAAGCTTTGCCGTATTAAGTGATATCCTTGGCGATGAAGATCATTTAGGAGATATGGACTTTAAAGTAACAGGTACTGAAAAAGGTATTTGTGCTTGTCAGATGGACTTAAAAGTTGATGGACTTCCTTATGATATCTTATTACAAGCGTTAGAACAAGCAAAAGCTGGTCGTTTACATATCTTAAATGAAATGTCGAAGACGATCTCTGCACCACGTGAAGATTACAAAGCACATGCTCCACGTATCGTTGTATTACGTATTGCGAAAGAATACATCGGTGCTGTTATCGGACCAGGTGGAAAGATTATTCAAGAAATCCAACGCACTACTGGGGCTACTATCTCTATTGAAGAGGTAAATAACGAAGGTGTGGTTGAAATTGCTTCTCCAAATAAACAATCAATTGATGCAGCATTAAACTGGGTTAAAGGAATTGTTGCTGAACCAGAAGTCGGTGAAGTATATGAAGGGAAAGTAAAAACGATTACTACATTCGGGGCATTCGTTGAATTTATGCCTGGTAAAGATGGCTTACTTCATATCTCTGAAATTTCTAAAGACAGACTACCATCTATGGAAGGTGTTTTAAAGGAAGGAGAGATGATTCAAGTGAAGCTTGTGGAAATAGATAAGAAAACTGGTAAGTATCGCTTATCTCGTAAGGTTTTGTTATAATTTGCTCAAAATTCAGCATATTTATTAAACCTAAAAATTTAATATCACCTCTGAAAGTCCCGCAATGCGGGACTTTTTTTATGGATTTAATATTTGAAAATGGTGTGTAATGAAACTACTGTCCCTTATCAAAAACGGTATTCCTTTTTATATAAAACCTAGCACAAACCTACATTTTCTTACAAATGCTTAAATCCACGTTTGCAACCATGTAATCGTGTTGCCGTTTAGCTTGTCAAATTTCAAATACAATGAGACAGCTAAAAATTACTAAACAAGTAACCAATCGCGAAACAGCTTCGCTTGATAAGTACCTTCAGGAAATCGGCAAGGTAGAATTACTTCGCCCAGAAGATGAAGTGTATTTAGCACAAAGAATCCGTGAAGGAGATCGCATCGCTTTAGAGCGCTTAACAAAAGCAAATCTACGTTTCGTGGTTTCTGTTGCAAAACAATATCAAAATCAGGGATTAACATTAGGAGATCTAATCAACGAAGGAAATCTTGGATTAATTAAAGCGGCTCAACGTTTTGATGAAACTCGTGGATTCAAATTCATTTCCTATGCTGTTTGGTGGATTCGTCAAAGTATCCTTCAGGCTTTAGCTGAACAAGCAAGAATTGTCCGACTGCCTTTAAATAAAATCGGATTCATTAATAAAATTAACCGTGCGTTCTCTCAATTAGAACAAGAATTCGAAAGAGAACCTACAAACGAAGAATTGTCGATCATCTTAAACATTACTGTTGCTGATGTTACTGATACAATGCGCTCTTCTGGAAGACATATCTCTATGGATGCTCCATTGATTACTGGAGAAGATGGTACCTTGATGGATGTAATGCCAGGCGATGACGTGGCTCCGTCTCCAGAAAACAACCTGATTAATGAATCATTAAAAAGAGAAATCGAGCGCGCCCTATTCACATTGACTCCGCGTGAAGCTGATGTTATCCGATTATACTTTGGCCTATCAGATTCAGCTTTAACATTAGAAGAAATCGGAGAACGATTTGAATTAACTCGTGAAAGAGTTCGACAAATAAAAGAAAAAGCAATTCGCAGATTAAAACATACTTCTAGAAGTAAGATTTTAAAAACATATCTCGGATAAAATATTGGTTTTAGGTTTTTAGGTTTAGTCTACCCCGCTCTTAGGATGCGGGGTTTTCTATTTTAAGAAGTAAATTTTTATAATTTAGCAAAAAAATATTTGACATGCCTGCACTTATCGCCCCTTCCATGCTTTCTGCCGACTTTGGTAATCTTGAAAGAGATACACACATGGTAAATAATAGTGCTGCCGATTGGTTTCACATCGATATTATGGATGGTGTTTTTGTACCCAATATTTCTTTTGGATTCCCCGTTTTAAAATCAATTCAAAAGCATGCACAAAAACCATTAGATGTGCATTTGATGATTGTTAACCCTGATCAATATTTGAAATCATTTGCTGATGCAGGTGCCGCCGTCATTTCCGTTCACTATGAAGCTTGCACGCATTTGCATAGAAGCCTTCAAGCAATAAAAGCACTTAATGTTAAAGCTGGTGTAGCAATTAATCCGCATACGAATATTACTTTACTTGCAGATGTCATTAAAGACCTCGACTTAGTTTGTATGATGTCGGTTAACCCTGGGTTTGGCGGACAAAAATTTATTGAACAAACTTATTCAAAGATTGAAGCGCTGAAAAATCTGATTATTCAAAACAACGCCTCTACACTAATTGAAATTGATGGCGGTGTTGATTTTAACAACGCGCGTAAATTAGTTGACTGTGGAGCTGACGTTTTAGTTGCAGGAAATACAGTTTTCGGAAATGCAAATCCTACAGAAGCAATTGCACAACTAAAATCAATTACTGCTTAGTCCGCTGCATAATCAGCTAGATATTCGAAACGAGAAGTAAGTTTTCCATCAAGCGTAATTGAACCACGCTCAATTAATCCATTATCTTCTCCAATCAACGAAGGAATTACTTTTTCCATTAAATCTTTTCCAAAACCTTCTGAAGCATCACGCGGTAATTCACAAGGTAAATTATCCACAGCCATTACAGTAATAGTTGATGCCGCAAATGCTTCGTCTTCTTTCTCCGTATGCGGATTATAACCGTAAAACTTATTATCGATAGTTGATGGATGCGTTGTAGAAGGAATGCTTCCGTTGATATCACATGTTACATCTGCAATAACACTTACCTTAAACTTAGGACCTCTCATTTCTTCCTTCGTGAATAACACAGGAGCTTGCGGATTCCAATAGGTACAATGGATTAATAAATCACAATTATCGGCGTATGATCCAGGTGTAGAAAAAGTAGAATTAAATAATTCAGGGTGATTATAAAACTCCGTGCTGCTCCACCCTGCTCCATTCTTTAAAGCATGAAAATCTTTACTATGCAATTGAACATATACAGGCTCTCTGAAAGTATAATTTAAAAACTCATAAGGAGTTACTTTTCTAATTTCAAGCGCGCCTAACGTCTCTAATGCTCCATTAGCAACACGTCCGCCACCAGTAACTACAATTTTAATATTAGGAAGGTTTGCTTTTTCTAACTCATGAAATAATTCTTTCTTATCATGACAAAGATGAGCAGGCTTTAATTCAAACATTCCGTATTTAAGTCCGTAACCCATAATACCATTGTAAGCACCAACAATTCCAGCATATCTTCCAAAGCCAATTACACGATTGAAATTTTCATCTACTAAACATTCATAATCGATGAGCTGAATATTATTTTTTAGTACAGCTTGTAAAAGCTTTTTATTGTATGGTTGTTTTTTAATTGTATGTGAAAAGAATAAATATTTTTTACCTGGGATTAGATTCTCAACAGGGACTTCTTTAACTCCCATTAAAATATCGCAATCTGATAAATCATCTTGCAATGTAACTCCCTGCAATTTATATTCATCATCAGTATAACATCTATACGGACAAGGCTGAACTGCAATTTGCAAATCGCTATATGTTTCTAATAAAAATTTACACTGCACAGGTGTAAACGGAACGCGCTTGTCGTGAGGTATTTTTCCTTCTCTGATAATGCCAATTTTCATATTGCAAATTTAAAAAATTATCAGCATGAAATGTCTTTTATTTTTTGATTCCTCTACGATCTAATGCAGCCTGAAATATTCGTGCATTACGCTTATGCTCACCATAGGTGGCTGCATAATTATGATATCCAGAAAAATCTTCTCGCGCACAGAAAAACATATAATCACTTTTCTTTCTATTCAGCACTGCATCTATCGATTCTATCGAAGGAGTACAAATTGGTCCTGGGGGCAAACCGAAATTCAGATAAGTATTATAGGGAGAAACGATTTGCTTGTGGACATTTAAAACACGTTTGATAGTAAAATCATTTGCTGCATAAATCAATGTTGGATCAGCTTCTAACTTCCAGCCTTGTTCTAGTCGATTAAGATAAATTCCAGCTAGAATTGGCTTCTCATCTTTTTGTCGTGTTTCCTTTTCTACGATGGATGCAACTACCGAAACTTGTTTAGGATCTAATCCTAAATCACTCGCCATCTTTAATCTGTTGGCTGTCCAGAATTTTTTATACTCCTTCAACATTCGATCAAAAAACTCTTCTGCACTTGTATTCCAATAAAACTCATACGTATTCGGAATAATTATGCTAATGGCATTATGGGTATTAAATCCGTGTTGACTTAAAAAAACAGAATCATTAAAAAGCTTAACAATAGAGTTTGAGTCTGCTTCTAACTTCGAAGAAACAAGCAATGCTAGACCATCGAGCTTGCGTATGTTATTTATAGATAAATTAACACTTGTTTGACGTCCGGCACGAAGCATTTCAATAATCTCTTTGTTGCTCATTCCGTTATGCAATTTGTATTTGCCCGGTTTAATATGATTAACATATTTCATTTGCTTTGCGAGCCAAGTAAAATCATTGATGTTATCAATCAGTTTTTTCTTTTTCAAAATCGCTGATACATCTGTAAAATCTGCTCCTGTTGGAATATATACATACGGATCATTCACATCAACATTTCTTACAACAGGTGAAAGAAATTTCATATACGCAATGATTCCTAAAACAGAAGTACCAAGTGTTACCATTACAACAATTACAATAAAGTATTTTTTATAATTAAACGATTTAGCCAACATGATTATTGAATTGTATTTAACGATTTTAAAAGCTCTTTTGCTTGAAGGTTAGTAGGATTTTTCTTCAGAAGTCGATTAAGTATTTTAATTGAATTTGCTTTATCTCCCGTAAACGCTAACAGCGCCGCTTTATTTGATAATGCCGCTTCGTAATCCGGATCTAATGCAAGTGCTTTATCATAGTAACTCATTGCAGCGCCAGTGTTTTTATCCGAAATTAAAATTAAATATCCGAGGTTGCAATAAGCAGGTGCATACTTAGGCTGCTCTTTTATAATTGCTGAATATATTTTTCTTGCGGATGCAAAATCGCCTTCCGTAGCTAATGTACTTGCATATTTATTTCCGAAGTCTGGAACTAGCGGAGCCAGCTGATAGGCTAGTTGAAAATATTTTTTTGCTCCAACATTATTACCCGTTTGCTGATAGCTCTCACCTATTCGATATGCGGTCCATGCATAATAATTATCAAATTGCTTAATATTAAATTTATCATTTAAAGAATTTACCTGACTAACATATTTTATCACCGAAGTATAATCCTTCTTCAAATAATAAATATGAATAAGCTTCGTGATATTTTTATTTACATCTAACTTACCATTGACATACAAATATTTCAACGCAGAATCGAGCATTGCAGGTCCCAAACCGAACTTTTCATAGTAATTGATATAGGCTTGCGCATTCGCTTCTCGTGGAGGATTAGGATTATTTATTGCTGTTATTCCGATAAACTTCCGAATAGTTTCAATTTCTTTATTCTCTACGGGCACAGATATACGATGATCATGCACACTAACGTGAGGGATATCCGTTGCACCATTAAATGGCATATGACAACTTACGCAATTGTTGTTTTTCAAATTTCGCTTATCAAGCGATAAAGAACAATCAGGCTTTTTACTATCGCTGTGACATGAACGACAAGTTGCATTAAATACATCTTTATTAGTTTCCTTTACGCTTACATGAGGATTATGACAAGTGATACACGTAAGTGCGTTCTTATACGGTTTTAAAGCAAGATTACTTGAATTAGGTTGTGCATTAACCTTCTTCATTGTTTCAATAAAGCATTTGCTCTGCTTTAGTCGTTCAGCATGACTAGCCATGATATGAGCAGATGAATTCCCTTCATAAATGGGCATATAAACATTCATCACTGATGACAACTTCATGCCTGGCTTAAAATCAAAAAACGATTTACCTTCATTCAACACAGCATTACCTTGAACATGGCATCGTTGACAAACATCAAATTGCAAATCGATTGGAAGCTTAGAAGGATTAACAATAGAATAATCGATTGAATTAGCAGTATCAATCAATATACCTGAACTTTTTTCACGTACATGCAGACTTCCTGGACCGTGACACCTTTCGCAATCAATTCCATTTTTAACGAATGAATATTTGTTTTCAGAACCTTCATCAAACTTCGGATAACCATTATGACAACTCATACATTCTAATCCGATAATGCGATTAAATCGAGTATTATTACCATCTTCAAATCC
>CAINEC010000008.1 GCA_903847585.1 uncultured Bacteroidota bacterium | reverse complement strand
TTGCCAGGTGCTATTGCTCAGGTTGGTGGGGATGGAATCGCCGTTGCGGTATTTCGAAACCTTCAAATTTTGTTTCATCCACACTTGAGTACCGATGGCGATAGTATCGTAAATGTTTCCGTCGATGTCGGTGAACTGGCCAGCAGCAAGGGTAGTAAATGTCAACTGTTGTCCATAACCTGTTCCAACACCATTTGTTGCATATGCCCTAATGTAATAGGTAGTACTTGGTTGCAAACCAGTAATGCTAGAATTGAACGTGCCGCTTCCTGAACCATTCGTAGTCTTAGTGGATAATGCTACCGTGGGGCCGGGTGATGTGCTCCAGCAAACGCCGCGCGCCGTAACCGCCGAGCCGCCATCGCTGCTGATACTTCCGCCGCTAAGGGCAGAAGTACCTGTTATTGCGTATACCGCCGTGGTAGTAACCGTAGGAAACTGGGATAGGCCCGAAAAGTTCCAATACGTATTAGTTCCAAACACCACCGGCTGTTTGCTCCAGGTTTCTATGCTGCTGCGGTGCTTCAGGACCACGTAATATTGCTGCCCAACCAACTGGTCTGGAAAGGAAAGTGTAGCAGTACCGTCGTTGCGTAACAAGGCCTTCCCTCCAGTCACTACAGAAAAAGGAGAGATTGTCTGTACTAAGTCTATCTGGACCGAATCCACTGCCTGAGGATCGCTATTGCTCAAAGGCCCCATCATATTGCCGGCTCCACCGTACATGCCTTCCAAATACACTTTTACAGTAAGTTCGGCGCTCTGCCCTTTCAACTCACAGTTAAGCAGAAACGCAAGCAATGTACCGAACAAAATGGATGTAGTTTTTTTCATTGAATAACGCTATTAAACAAACTTGAACATACAAGGAGCACAACCCTTGTTGCTCCCCAGGCAAAATCATAACCATCATTCGTCAACAGCGACTGCATGTTCAGACCGGCCGTACCCTCGCACTGCTGCCATTGAGCGGAGCAGTATGAACTACAGAAAGCGAATAGAAGCATGGATTTTATTTTTTTCATGACAGCTTGGTTTTGTAGATGTTGAGCGTTGGTTTTTTTGCACTCGAGTTGTAAAGGTAAATCCAATCAAGTCCGACAGGATGTGACATGGTGTGATATTTTCATCGCAAAAGCGTGACAAATCGTGTAAATCCGTGATAATCACGCCGAATCCGACTTCCAATTTGAAATAATACTATCCTTGTCCTTATCTCAGCTTCAACCCCGAAGGAAAATCATGCTACTCAAAGTGCAGCGAACACTATTTTATTTGGGCTTCTTTCTTGCCATCAGTACATCACATGCTGCTTCAAGTAGTTTGGATGTCCACTCTTATGCGTTACAGGTGGCCCCGGGAATTGCGGCTAAATCTATCCGATCAGCTGATGAATCGAATACAATCAGGGGGCCTCTCAGGGTTAAGCCTTTGATGATCGTGCTAATAAGTACAATCGGCCTTTCGTTGATCTATTTTTTCAGACTTCGTTCCCGGCACCGGAAAGAGCGAAACCAGTCCTCTGAATGTGATTAGTAATCCAACCCGTGGTTTACCGCGGGCCGGAAGATGTCAAAGTTCAATCCCGCAAGCATTGAAGGACAAGCCTTCAATGCAGCTCCTCTACCCCTGCAGCACAGGGCTGCAGGGGAGCTCATAAAAATGATTATCAAGCTCCTTTCCTATTTCATAGGGCCATTCTTGAGGTAATTGTGCATTACAATATTGGCTAATTAAAAAACATAAAAAAATAAAAAAAATACACCTATGAACTTTACTTTTTCTTCTCATATAAATCATGTAAATAAATCTAATAAATATCAATAAAATACTTAATTTTAATTTCTTAATGTGAAAGAAATAGGCACCGTCATATATACATTTACAGTTTGACCATTTGATTTCCCAGGTATAAATTTTGGAAAACTTTTTACAACTCTTATTGCCTCCTCATCACATCCACCACCAATACCTTTTAATAATTTTACGTCGCATACTTCGCCTAATTTATTAATATAAAAAGAAATATAAACTTTTCCTGAAATGCCAGCATCTACTGCCATTTGAGGATATCTAATATTTTTATTAACAAACATAAACATTCCATAATCACCATCCAAAACAAATCGAGGCATTTCATCAACCTTTGAATAAATATTGTTATCAGATTTATAATTATTAATTGAACTATCTTGATTAGTAATTTCATATACTTCATTTAAATTCCATTTAAATAAACCACTACCACTTGTTCCCAAATACAAAGTTTGGTTATCACAATCTGCTAAAATGGAGATTACTTTATTATTATAAATATTAAATTTGCCTTCATTTATTTGAAAATATTTAAATTTAATGTCTCCATCATGACCACCTCTTAATCTATCTGTAATAAACACTTGACTACAAATATTCATAGATGAATAATTTTTATTCACGCAATTATACAATGAATATGAATTTAAATAATTACTTTGCATCGCTGTATTTGTCTCAATAATAAAAGAAAGTGGTTTACTATCTGCATAAACTATCCCATCTTTATTTAAACTTAATCCTGGAGCTTCACGATAATTATTTGAACCATAAATTTTAATTTTCTCTTCATAAACAGTTGCAGGCACAAATTCATTTTTATTACTTAAGAAAGAGAAAACTAATTCCCCTTTTGAATTATATAATGCCTCAACTATTATGTATTTCTTTAAATCTGTAATTTCTAATGAAATATTTTTTAATTTAATATTTTCATCTTGAGCATATAATAATCCTTTAACTGCTAACAAAATCTTACCTTTATTAGAAATAGTAAAATATCCTGTGTTAACCAATCTATCAATTTCATCATTGTAATAATAATTACCATAATTTCTATTCCTATCTAAATCGTAATTATTTTTAATAATACTTGGCAATGCGTTTATTAAAAGTATTGAATCATTAGTAAATTGATATGGCAATTTTGTTACTAATTCCCAATTTGTGCTATATTTCCAGATTTCATAAGTATTGGTCAAAACATAAATGTCATTTTCAAAGTCTAGTATTTGATATATGTCTGTAGCTAAAAGACCAACACTAGATACTGATTCAATTGTTTTTTTGCTTTCATTATAAAAAAACAACCCCCTTTTATCAAGTAAATAAATTATATTATCTAAATATACAATATCATTTGTGAAATAAGGATCAATATAAAAATTATCAAATCTTATTGATTTACTAATTTCATCTAATTCGTTTTTTTTAGCAATTCTATAATTTTCAATTTCCGACTTTATCAATGGAAATATATTATTATCGACTTTACGCCAAGAAGAGTCTATTTTATCACTTTGATTAAAATCAATACTTTTAATATCAAGATAATAATAAGTATGATTTGACTCACATATTAACTTGTTATCTAGCTCAATAATGTTGGCAATATAAACAGGGCCAATACCACTATTACACTCAACCCAATGATTAGTATTAATATTAAACCAATAAACACCTCCACTAGATCCTGTTCCTATCCATTTGACTCCTTTACTATCGTTATAAATGCATATAACATCCGCCCCATAAGGTCCATTTAAACTACGAACAAAACCTTGACATTTACCAATTGTGATTATGAACTGAAAAAATAATAACAATGTTAAATATTTATTGTAAAAAAATATTTTTTTATTTTTTTT
>CAINEC010000007.1 GCA_903847585.1 uncultured Bacteroidota bacterium | reverse complement strand
TTTAGTTTGTTATCAAACTGCAAATTTTAATACAACGACATGTTCATGGGATGTTACAGGATCACAACCATTGCAACCAAATTTAGCTTGTTATCAATCTGCAAACTTCAACGGAACAACATGCCAATGGGATGTTACAGGATCACAACCTGCGCAACCAAGTTTAGCTTGTTACCAATCAGCTACATTTAATAATGCTACTTGTCAATGGGTTATTACTGGATGCAAGCCTCCTAAGCCAACATTAGCGTGTTATCAAACAGCATATTTTAGCAATACCTATTGTCGTTGGATTGTGAGTGGTACTCAACCAACTCAACCGACGCTAGCATGTTATCAATCTGCAACATTTAACAATACATCATGTTCGTGGATTGTAACTGGGTCACAACCTGCTCAACCAAGTTTAGCTTGTTATCAAACTGCCAACTTTAATACTACAACATGTTCATGGGATGTAACAGGAACACAGCCTGCACAACCAAGCTTAGCTTGTTACCAATCTGCAAACTTTAATACTAATACATGCTCTTGGGATGTTACAGGTTCACAACCTACACAACCAAGCTTAGCTTGTTATCAAACTGCCAACTTTAATACGACAACTTGCTCTTGGGATGTATCAGGATCACAACCTGCTCAACCAAGTTTAGCTTGTTATCAAACTGCCAACTTTAATACTACAACATGTTCATGGGATGTAACTGGAACACAGCCTACACAACCAAGCTTAGCTTGTTACCAATCTGCAAACTTTAACACTAATACATGCTCTTGGGATGTTACAGGTTCACAACCTACACAACCAAGCTTAGCTTGTTATCAAACAGCAAACTTTAATACAACGACATGTTCATGGGATGTAACCGGATCACAACCTGCACAACCTACTTTAGCTTGTTATCAATCTGCTACATTTAATAATACTACTTGTCAATGGGTTATTACTGGATGCAAACCTCCTAAGCCAACATTAGCTTGTTATCAAACAGCTTATTTTAGCAATACCTATTGTCGTTGGATTGTGACTGGTACTCAACCAATTCAACCAACGCTAACATGTTATCAATCTGCATCATTCAATAATACTTCTTGTTCTTGGGTGGTAACGGGTTCTCAGCCTACACAACCGACTTTAGCTTGTTATCAAACAGCTACGTTCAACAACACCTCTTGTTCTTGGATGGTAACTGGTTCTCAACCTATACAACCAACATTGGCTTGTTACCAAACAGCAAACTTTAATACGACTACATGCTCTTGGGATGTTTCAGGTTCACAACCTACACAACCAACATTAGCTTGTTACCAAACTGCAAACTTTAATACTAATACATGCTCCTGGGATGTTTCAGGTTCACAACCTACACAACCAACATTAGCTTGTTATCAAACAGCTTCGTTTAATAACACTTCTTGTTCTTGGGTGGTAACGGGTTCTCAGCCTGCACAACCGACTTTAGCTTGTTATCAAACAGCTTCGTTCAACAACACCTCTTGTTCTTGGGTGGTTACTGGTTCACAACCGACTCAGCCAACTTTGGCTTGTTATCAGTCTGCAACATTTAATAATACTACTTGCTCTTGGGTAGTTACCGGATGTAAGCCTCCTAAGCCAACATTAGCTTGTTATCAAACTGCTTATTTTAGCAATACTTATTGTCGTTGGATTGTGAGTGGTACTCAACCAGCTCAACCGACATTAGCATGTTATCAAACTGCAACATTTAACAATACATCTTGTTCTTGGGTAGTAACTGGATCGCAACCTGCTCAGCCAACATTAGCTTGTTACCAAACTGCGAACTTTAATACTTCAACATGCTCTTGGGATGTTACTGGAACTCCAAACCCACCTATTACTACTAATGCGTCAGCATGCACCAGCTACACTTGGAACATTAATGGACAAACCTATACACAATCAGGTAACTATTACTACAATTCAAATTGCCAAGACTATGTGCTATCACTTACTATAGCACCTAGTGGTAATGCGCCAGCTACGCCATCTATTATTTCAGGACCAACAAATAACTTATGCAACATGCAAAATGTCGTTTATTCAGTTACGAATGTTATTGGTTTAACATATAACTGGGTGGTTCCTTCGGGTGCAACAATTGTTAGTGGACAAGGCACGAATTCAATTATTGTAAACTTTGGTTCGACTTTAGGTTCTTGCAATACTTGTACAGGCCCACAAATTACTGTTTCAGCTTCTAACGGTTGTTTATCAAGCCCAGCAAGATGTCTTTCAATTACGCTTTACCCTGATAAGCCAGGTACAATTACAGGACCTTATAATACTACACCAAATCAAATTGTAACCTATAGTATTTTACCTGTCCCAGGTGCTACATCTTACACATGGCAAAAACCAGCAGGATGGACAATTATTTCTGGACAAGGAACCACAAGTATTCAAGTTATTGCTGGTACTGTAAGAGGAAAGATATTGGTGAAAGCAAACAATGATTGTGGATCAAGCGGCTTTAGAATAAAATATGTTAACTCATGTTCTACTAGTAGAATAATTGACAATGTTGTAAATTCAACAACTAAAATCTATCCTAATCCAACAAATGGCATTTTAAATATTGAAACATCAAAATCAATAGAAAAAATTGAGATTTTGAATTTGCAAGGATCGATTATTTCTACTTTCGGTAATGAGCGAATTTTAGATTTATCATCTTACGATGATGGCATTTACTTAATAAGAACAATCACTGATGAAGGGATTGAACTTAAAAGAGTCGAAGTTATTCATTAAAATCAGATTTAAATATTGACAAAAAAGCCACTCTTAAGAGTGGCTTTTTTGTATTCTACCTTTTCTATCTAATCAATTTGCTTATTTGAACACTAATTTTCCCTAATCAGATAAATTTTAGATAATAGCCATAAATAATAAATAATAAATTATAATATTGACTTTTTGCTAATTTCACATCTATAAAATGAATATCTAAAATCAATCATGAAAACACCTTTACAAAATTTAGTAAAGCTATTTGTATTCATTGCAATTATGACATCATTTGTCAGCGACGATTCAAAAGCACAAGTAATCAAAACAGAAAGTTTTGATGGTACTACCTTCCAACCTGCTGGATGGTCATTAGATCCTATTATTGGAAATCCAATTTGGGTTAGAAGAACAAACGGCCCAAGTGGAAACTCCACATTAATTATGCCTCACACAGGTGCTGCAATGGCGAGATTTTCAATCACCTTAACACAAACAGGTACTCAACAAGCTTTGATTACTCCAGTAATTGATTATTCTCAAACAAATGGAGCTACCCCTACTTTCAGTATGTATATGTACCGTGACAGTTTATCAACAGCAGGCGACAGTATTACTGTAATGGTAAACACTTCTCCATCGGTTGCAGGTGCAACACGTTTAGGAGCGGTAGCGCGTAGCCGTTATTATAATTTACCTAATAACGTTTTAGCTAACGGATGGTATTTATACACTTTTAATATTCCCGCAAACTTCAATACAAACACGAACTATATTATCCTAAATGGTACTAGCCAGGGAGGAAGTAATATGTTTGTTGATGATGTTCAATGGGATGAATATCCAACACAATGCAGTGGGCAACCATCAGCAGGCTCTATATCATCTACAGCATCTTTGATTTGTGGAGGAAGTGGATCAGCGGACCTAACTATTAGTGGAGGATCTTCAGGATTTGCAGGTATTACCTACCAATGGGAATCAACAACAGATTCTGTTAATGGTCCTTGGACAGCATTTGGAACTACAAGTTCTATTAACTCTGGAACATTAACATCAACTACTTATTTCCGTTGTTATGTTGGTTGTACGGCATCAGGACTAACAGATAGTGCATACTATACAATTACTGTTAATCCTAACCCAAATCCGACTGTTACCACTACTCCAACAAGTCCAATTACTGTTTGCGCAGGAAATACAGTTACAATTACTGCAACTGGTGCTGATACGTATACTTGGTCACCTGCAACAGGATTAAATACAACAACAGGAAGTACAGTAGATGCTACACCAACTGCTCCAACTACTTACACAATTACTGGAACTGATGCATTTGGATGTACAGGAACACGCAACGTTACAGTTAACATTTCAAATGCCCCTAATTTTAATTTATTCGCAAATAGAACAACTGTTTGTGATGGCGACACAACTTTATTACGCGCCTTCACGCAAGGTGGTGGCGGTGGTGGATTTGGAACCCAATACTCTTGGAGCACAGGAGCTACTGGAAATAATACAATCGTAACTGTTAATGGTCCTACAACTTACACAGTAACTGCTACAAATCAAGCTGGATGTACTTCTACCAATAGTATTACTGTTAACACTGTTCCTGGTGTAAATCCTAACTTCGGATATACTGCCAATAATCAAGTGGTAGCTTTCTCTGATAGTTCAAATGGAGCCATCAGTTGGTTATGGTTATTTGGTGATGGCAACGCTTCCTTCTCTCAAAATCCAACTTATAGCTATTCTGCTTCTGGAACTTATAACGTAACACTTATCGTTTCAAACGGTGTTTGTGGTGCAGATACAATTGTAAAAACAATCACTGTTCAATTAACAGGATTAGAAAACAATGCAGCTGCAATCGGAATGAACATCTTCCCAAACCCAGTATCTAATATGGCAACAGTTCAGTTTGCATCTAATGAAGCAACTGCAATCATTACTATTGTTAATGCAATCGGACAAGTTGTATATTCTAAGCAAGTTTCTTCTGCTAATGGAAATAAGTTCAATGAAACAATCAATTTTAGTCAGTTCGCTAATGGAATTTATTCTGTTAAAGTACTTACAGCTTCTGAAACTGGTGTAATGCAGATTGTAAAATAATTTCAATTTATTTTGAATTTAAATCCCCGCTTATGGCGGGGATTTTTTTTTGATTAAATCTTCCAAACCTATATGCCAATCTTCAATACATAGACAAATCAAACTTCAAATTAATACAGAATTAGCAACATACTTCTTTCACTTGCGGAAATACTCCAATTCCATTTACTATTCTTGATTTGACCATAATTTACAACTAATTTAATTTGAGAAATGATTACTTTATTTCAGGCCATCTGAATAGATCATTACTAAGTTATTCAATACATCAATTCCAATTTACTAATTGAAAAAGCCTCAAAGTTTAATCAGCTAATGCCTAGAAGATTCTACTTAGTTATAAAAGAGAAAAAACTACCATTTTTGTCGATAATGAAATGCAGTAATAATAACCTTTAGACGTATTTTTCAAATTCAACTTCTATTGCTTACTCAATCGAATATTTACCAATACGCATTTATCGTGTTCTTAACCATTAAACAATAATGATAAATAAGCAATGGATGTCGATAAATAAAAATTTGTAAATCAAAACAGAAAAACATTAGTCAATCCAATATGGCAATAAAAAAAGGGAGCCTTATAAAAGCTCCCTTTCTTATTTTATAAAGAATCAATTATTCAACCACTAAACGTTGAACTCCGATTTTCTGATTGTTTTGTTCTAATTGAACCATGTAAATACCTTTTGATAATCCAAGATCGTTAACCATGATAACATTAACTCCATTTACAATTTGAGAGTTTACAAATGAACTAACTACTTTACCAGTTACAGTCATTACGCTTACTCTAACTGACTCTGAAGTTGTTGTTGTGAATTGTAAGTTGAATGCTCCTTTTGATGGGTTTGGAGATAAAGTGAAAGCTGAATTTGCATTTATTGAACCCAATCCTGCTGAATTACCGACTCTTAATGAAACTGATAAGTCAGATTGGAATACTTGTCCGTTAAAATCTTCAGAAACACGAATACCAATTACATAAGGAGCTGTTCTAGCTTGAGCAGCTGTTGGTGTCCATGATAATGTTCCACCAGCGCAAGCAGCAGCATTAATTGGAGTAAATACAGCCGGATTGTTTGCTAATAAGAATGGTTCACCAGCACCTGATAAACGTAAATTCTGTCCATCAATATCAATTACTGAAACCGTCATATTAAACGGTGCTCCTGGAGCAATCGTATAGTTTTTAGAATTGTAAGGGAACGTGTTTGAATTTACACTTACGTTAGCAGGGCGGTTTGAACTTGGAACAACAATTATTTGCATGTCACGAGTAATCTCGCCAATCTGAACGCCATTTCTGTATTCTTTCACACGAAGTGAAACCTGGAAGTTACCTAATGTATTTGGTAAAAATGTGATTTCACCTGTTAAAGGATCCATGTTGAATGGAAATAATGAATCAGATGGAGGTAATGTATAACCTGCTACTGGTGTGCCATTACTAGATAATGGAATATCCAATGACCATGCGATAGAATCACCATCTGCATCGAATGGTAATGGATTGTAGTAGAAAGGAACACTGTCCTGAGCTAAAACAATTGGAGGATTTAAAAATACAGGTGAAGAATTCAAAGTATCTACCATGAAATTAGTGTAGAAATAGTGAGATTCTCCAGCTGGCAACATCATATTCAAGATAGCTGCATTACGGCAACACTCTTCGTAGTGAATTGCCCAATTTCCCGTATTTGGGAAAGTAACATCCGTCTCATAAACATACTCCTCAACTCCTGGTACTAATACCGTTACCAATGAATCATAAGGAATAGTTAAAGTGAAATTAGCTCCACTCGTAGAGTCAACAAAATAAATTGTTGCTACTGTCCCGATAGGAATACCTGTCATATCGCGATAAGCTGTGTACTTCAAATGATAATCCATTCCGCTATTATGCGAAATAGTAATTTGTCCTCCCATCATGTGAGAAGCAAATGAACTCGTTGCAAAGGTTAAGCAAGCAACTAGAACTAGTAATAGTTTTTTCATAGTGTTTTAGGTTAATGCGTAATACAAATAAAACAATAATTTTTGAATTACCAAAGTATGGCTATTAAATAGTTAACCAGTTTTAAAAATGAGTGTATGCATCTATATAGCGAGATGTCAATTTTGTTCCTTAATTTAGTGACTTCAACGCAAGACCTTTACAATGAAAATTACCCGATTACTTCGAAAGCAAATTTCTATTTTAATAATTATAATCGCTGCCTCTTTTACCGCTAAGGCTCAATCCTATCTCTACAATTTTGATTCAGGGACCAATGAAGGATGGGTTTCTTACACACAAAGTGGAACCTCCTGGGAAAGAGGAACGCCATCAGCATCGGGATTTCAGCCAGCTTTAACTGCTCCAAGCTGTTGGGGTACAGATTTAGACTCAGGCTATCGCGGTAATAGCATCGCTTATTTAACGTCCCCTATGATGCAAATAAGCAACTTGAGCGACCCCTACTTATCGTTTAGTCAATTTAGATATTTGCCTTTCGGATTTGATGGTTTTCACTTGGAGTATTCTACCAATGGAACTTCCTGGCAGCGTTTAACGAATGGACTCTACGCAGATAATTGGTACAATACTACTTCGGTTTATGCAACTACACAACCTGGATTTACTGGTACATCAGGCGGATGGAAGCAGTCCGGAATACACCTTAACTACCTGGGACATATCGATAGTATTAAAGTAAGATTCGTTTTTAACTCCTATATTTTTGGAAGTAGTCAACCAGGTATTTTAATTGACCAGATTAGTCTTACCCAAAGTAATCGGGTATTAAATGATATGCAATCAATCGCCATTTTAAATCCAACAAATACCGGAAGCAATTCGCCAATTAAAATTCAAGTAAAAAACAACTCTAACATTCCACTCGACTCTTTTATTGTTGGATATGTTTTAAATGGAGTTACAACCACGTCAATTGCAGCAAGGACAATTGCAGCAGGTGCTACCGATACAATCACAATTGGAACTGCATACATTCCCACAACCGTTAATTCTATCTGTGTTTTTGCGAGAGGAAGAAACGACTATGAATTTTCTAATGACTCTCTTTGTAGTAATTTAACGCTATCTACAACTTATCCTGTTTTTGAAAATTTTGATAGTGGAAGCCTTGGATGGACAGCTACTTCATTAGATACCGTTACAAAATGGCAATTAGGTTATCCAAATTTTGCAGCATTTGTTGGAGCTTACTCTGGCAATAGTTGTTGGGATGTTAATTTAACTTCCGATTATGGTGACAGTGCGCAAGCCTATTTATATTCCCCAGTATATACATCAGCTACTCCTTTCACTCAATTGAAATTTAAATTACGATACGAGGTGGAAGCTAATTATGACGGGATGCATGTTGAATATACTAACGATAACGGATTAACGTGGAATATCCTTGGGACTTACAACGACCCTAACGGAGTAAATTGGTATAATACAACGAGTGTAATTTCTTTTGGTTCTCCTTGCTGGACAGGCTACAGTAATGCGTGGGTAAGTGCGGAATACAATTTAGCTAGCTATGGATTTGTTGGTAATCTGCAATTTCGTTTTGTGATGCATAGTGATAATTTCATCAACAAAAATGGAGTTTCCATTGATGATTTTTATTTATCAAATATTGGTGTTGTTGATTTGAGAACTGTTTCTACAAATACATCGACCAATGCATTTCCAATTGGTTTTAATACAGGTAATATTGGAATAACAGTAAGTAATTTAGGGTCCACAGTAATTAATAGTTTTATATTGGGCTATAAACTTAATGGCACAGTGTATTATTCAACCACAATTAACGGAGTAAATTTGAATCCCGGAGCAACAGCAGGATATTTACTTCCTGGCTTTACTGTTCTTCAACCTATAAATAATTTATGTGGCTATTGCCAATTGTTCGGTGATATAAATACGAGCAATGATACATCTTGTACAGTTGTTAATGGAACTTCACCAATCAGTTTAAATTATTCTACCGATTTTGAATCAGGAAACTCAAATTGGTATGCTGACAATTCTGCATCGCCTGGTTCTATTTGGGAATTAGGATATCCGAACTATAACACAACATTCGGAACACACTCAGGAAACAATGCGTGGGACATTAACTTAACATCACCCTATAGCCCATTAGCAAATGCGTTTTTATATACACCGGTTTTTGATTTATCTAATTCAGTACATCCCAAATTAAGCTTTTGGCAAAACCGGAATACAGAGGCAGGATGGGATGGATTAAGAATGGATATTAATTATGGTTTTGGATGGGGAACGCTAGGATTTTTAGGAGATCCGAATGGAACAAATTGGTATACCAATGCATCACTTAATTCTTCTCAGCTACCGGGATGGGATGGCAATTCATTAAGTTGGAAAGAATCAACATATAAATTAGATGCTTTCGCGAATCAGCCATCTGTGCAATTCCGTTATGCATTTACATCTGACAATAGCTTACAAGTAGATGGAGTTTCGATTGATGATTTCAGTATTAAACAAGCAGCTCAATATGACGGAGCCTTATTAACCGCAGCAACTTATGACACCTTACTTGCTGGATATGGCTACCCACTTAGTGTGTATTTGCAAAATCAAGGTGTCATAAACATCACTAACCTTTCCATTCAATATCAGCTTAACAATGGACAAGTAGTAAATCAAAATTGGAGTGGTAATTTACCCCTCGACTCCACTACACTTGTTACACTTCCTAATTTTACTCCAGTCGCTGGATGGAATGTGCTCACCATTTATATCAATTGGCCATTTGATATGGAACAACAAAATAACAGTGTCACCTTGTTTTTTTACGCCATACCAGAACATGATGCTGCTTTAATTGCATTCGCATCGCCGCAAAATAATATTGGTCAAGGAATCCCGACTCCCGTTCAAGTAGTGTTGCAAAATCAAGGAGGATATCCACTTACCAATCTTTCAATTAAGTATACTAACAACAACGGAGTACCGTTCAATTACAACTGGTCAGGTAATTTACCCAAAGACTCAACAACCATAGTGACATTACCATCATTTACTCCTGTGGGAGGAACTATTCTTTTAACAGCATATATTGATTGGCCTTTAGATGCTATACAAAGTAATGATACTATTCAATTAAATTCATTCGCCATCGTTACCGCCTATCTCACCTACTCCTACGATTTTGAAAATGGTGATCAAGGTTGGTTTGATAGCTCTTATACTAATTATACTCAATGGGAATTAGGAAGCCCTAGTATAAATCCAACAAATTTCTCACACTCTGGAATTAATTGCTGGGATATAAACTTAAGCACGCCTTACTTTAATGTGGCGTATGCAAGTTTATACTCACCACTATTTGTAATATCTAATTACACTAAAGTGAATATTGATTTCTGGTTGAACTACGCTACTGAATATGCCGCAGATGGAACTTATTTAGAGTACTCATTAGATGGCGGCAATTGGGAAGTTCTTGGAAGTATTAACGATCCCAATGCAACCAATTGGTATAACACGACCCTGTTTGGAAATAATATCGGTTGGACGGGCCTTTCAAATGGATGGAAAAACTGCAGTTATTCCTTCAGCAATCTAACGGGTGCGAATATCCTTCAATTGAAGTTTGTGTTTAAAAGTGATATTAATTTAACAGCTCCAGGAATTTCATTAGATGATATTACCTTACAAGGTGTGGTTGGTTTAAATGAAAACGATAACAAAACAGATTTCATTCTATTCCCTAACCCTGCAAACAATAATTGTCAATTAATATTCCCAGCTAATACTAATGCTATTGAATTAATCGATGCCAGTGGTAAAACAATTGACAACTTCGAGGTTAATAATGAAACAAGCAAAGTAATTTCAACAGCTAATTATGCTGATGGATTTTACATCTTACGTTTCATCAGTAATAATGGAAGCACGACAAAGAAATTACAATTAGTGCATTAATGAATGATCATTAATTTTTTGCTGCTAATCATTTCTTGGCTTTGCAAAGTAACAAGGTATATTCCTGAATTGAATTGATTGCAATCAATTGTAAATTCCTGAATTCCTTTTTTCACATTAACAACCTTCTCGAATACACTTTTACCATTTAAATCGGTAATTATCACGTTAGCATTGCCCGCTAAAGATGAATTCAACTTGATTGTTGTTTGGTCTTTTGCAGGATTAGGATACACCTCCATGTTTAATGACTCAGAGATTTGTTCTTGAAGACCTATCACAACCGCTGCAGTCGTAGAATAATTTACGCATCCGTTGGAATCTGTAACAGCAACCGCATATAACCCTGGTAAAAAATTCTTAAGCACCATTGAATTTGCTCCAGGAATAAGGGCATTATTATAATACCATTGATAACCTAAGCCGACTTGAGGTGCAACTAACGAATCCACATAAATGGATATGTTAAATGAATTAGCAGGACTCAATACTTCGACGAATGAATTATAATAGATAGAGTCTGTTCCATTTGAATTGTTTACTACTAACGCTACAGGATATACGCCCGGCGAATTATAAACCACAACAGGATTCTGCAAATTAGAGGTTGATGGAACACCACCCGCAAAATACCATAAACGACTAGTAGGAGCCCCTGATGACTGATCCACAAACGTAATACTCTCCCCACTACAAACTTGTTTATTAAATGCAGTAGCGTTCGCTACCGGACTAGCTATACTGACTGCATCAACTCTGATATTATCAAGGTAAACACAATTGCCATAATGTCCTCTGTTTTGAAATGCAATTATTATTTCATTTTGATTTAGGAATGGCGTAAGTGATACAGAATCCATTCTCCATTGATTACTACCTGGAACATAAAAACCAGTTGTATCTCCAGATGTTGCCAGATCAGTATATCCGCGAGCATAAACTTGCGTGAAACTTGCGCCACAATCTGTTGATACCATGACTGCTAACGTATCGTAATAATCAGGACTATATCGAGCGTAAGCAACATCAAACTTAAGAAGTGCATCAGCTATTCCTGCAGTTTTAAATCGAGGCGTTATCAATTCATCGCGTCTACCATTTACATCATAACTATAATTATCAAAATAAACTGAATTTAAACTTTGCCCATAGGCACCTGCGTTACTACTCAAGTTCCATTTAATTCCATCTTCCCCATCATCCGTCAAGCTCCAATCGTAAGAGAAATTATTCTCAAATCCTTCATTCAATGACAGTGCATGAGCAGCAGAGACATGTATATAACCTTGACGAACTACTGTATTACTGCCTGAACTTCCATTCACCAATAAGGAAACTAAATAATCTCCAGGTTGCGAATACGTCACGTTTGGATTTTGTGCGGTTGAAGAAGCAGGATTGCCACCTTGGAAATACCATTGAACTGATAAAGCTCCGGTGCTTAAGTTTGTAAATTGTATCTGATTGTTTTCACAGATTGATTTTTTATCCGACATAAAATCTGCAACAGGTATATCATTCTTGTTTAAAGATGATTCCCATACTCCCTTTCCATAATAAGCTACTCTTAACTTTGATAATCCGGTACCATCATTATAAATTATTAAATCTCTAATCTGCGCAATTGTTGGAAGTCCGCCTGAATAATTCAACCAATTACTCATACTCGAATCGCGATAATAAACACCAGCCGCATTGGCAATATAAATTGCTTCATTTGAGCTATAATAATCATTCACTACATTAATCAAGTTTAATCCTGGGTAATTACTGGTGTAATTCGTCCAGGTTTGACCTCTATCTGCAGATCGATAAATCCTCGAATTGCAAGTTACATAGATAATATTGGTATCGCTTTTCACAACCTCAATTGATGCCGCAACATTAGTTGCATATGGCAATGTAAAAATGGATATCTGCGGATTGCCCGACTTTGCATCTTCAATACGATAAACTCTTGCATTATCAGTCACCACATAAACCACATTCGCATTCAAAGGATTTACTTTAATTCCACGAATAGTATGTCCTAAATCAGAAACAATACTCCACGTAATTGATCCATTATAAATATTCGTTGAAACACATAATGTATCACGACCTGCATAGGCCACATTCGTATCAGAAGGACAAAAAGATATTCTAGTATTCCCATCACATTTAACTGGAAGATTGATTGAAACGCCACCACCATTGGGAACTAATCGTCGTCGTTGATTTTCGCTCAGGTAATAAACATAATTATTATGGGTATAATCAAAATCACATCGTGCACCCCAATCACCACCGCGATTACACTTCCACGTAGTTAATGAATGAAACAACTCTCCATTATCTTGAGTTCCGATGCTAATCAAATCTTCTCTCGTTTTACTCTGACCAGCATGATAGATTTCTGTCGAAATAATTCCATCACTCTTCGGTGTCCAAAAACTTCCTCCATTCGTACTCAACCAAACACCTCCGTCATTCGCTTCCCATAGCTGACTATGATTATAAGGGTTCACGAGAATATGATGCATATCGGTATGAAGATTCGCCCACCATTGCGTTAATTGTGTCCAAGTGATACCTCCGTCAGTCGATTTCCAAACAACATGCGAAGCAATATAAACCGTATTCGGATCGTCAGGATCTACACCACATGTAAAATTATAATTCCCTTGGCCACCACCATTAGCATCGTAACCTGTTAAACTCTGACTTGGATTATGGTAAACAGTCGTAAATGAATTTCCACCATCTGTAGATTTGAAAATAGTTCCTTCGTCGCAATTCATAGCAACGTAAACGATGTTTGAATCTGCAGGACTAACGCCAAGGCGTATACCCTGACCTCCATTTGAGCCAGGAGGTGTTAATCCATTGGTAATTTGAAACCATGTATCACCTCTATCATCAGAGCGAAAAACGGCATCGAACGTAGCGGCGTACAAAGTACTGGTCCCTGCGTTAGCTTTCCAAACCATATCTGTGAATTGACCACCAATTCGCTTACAAACCCAAGTCTGTCCTCCGTCATTCGTTTTCCAGATACCACTATTGGTAGCAGCAATTAAAATGTGATGATCATTAGGATCCATCAATATT
Source organism: uncultured Bacteroidota bacterium (assembly GCA_903847585.1). Taxonomy (GTDB): domain Bacteria; phylum Bacteroidota; class Bacteroidia; order AKYH767-A; family OLB10; genus CAINEC01. The sequence continues at coordinate 107,412 of CAINEC010000007.1, read as the reverse complement.
TCAACGGCCATTCGATTACCAATTGATGAATTCATTAATGTCCACGTGCCACCTGCATTAACTGTCTTGTAAATACCGTAACTCGTTCCATAATAATTAGGATCGCCTGTACCAAGGTAAATTACACTATCATTCGTATAATCGATACATACGGAAGCACACTGCGCGTTTGGAAGCATATCCGTTCCCATCACATTCCATGAAGTTCCATTGTTGTTACTCTTATACAACCCACCCGATGCAGTTGTTGTGTACATAACTGAAGAATCGACAGGATGAAATTTGATTTGTGTACAACGACCTATTCCATGTATTTGTCCGCTTGCATTTGTTGGAAAAGCAATCGGTCCCTTACACGTCCAGTTACCCGCAATTTGTGCATTTATCTGATGACTAAATGACAATAAAATTATTATGATAGAAAGTATTTTTCTCATGGTCTTGCCTCCTTCCATAATTTTAATTGTTGCTGTGGATAGAGTATCGAACCATCTTCTTGTACGAAAGGAAGCATCATCATTTTCCAATGTTCAAAGCGTTTACAATCGAGTCGATAGTGCTCATATTTTCGGTCTTTATCGCGACGAAACAGACGTTCTAACCAAGAACCCTTTTCTTTTTCTTCGTTGGCTACAGCTCCTTTCATTCCTAAGGTCTCCTCTTCTTCCAACGGAATAACCTTACCTTTCCAAAATGCATCATAAGCCTTTTGTGCTTCAAAATAATTGGCGGTAGAGTCATCCATCATTGTTATCCAATAAGGATGTTTAGCATAATTTAAATTGGCTGTTTGACCATATCCTTTGATAGATATAAAACAACCGAGTAGCATTATTAGCAGAAATCGCATTTGATATTTTTTTTCAAAAATAAGATTAATACCGATGATTTAGAATTCAGAACAAAAAAGAAAAGTCCCAAGAATAATTCTTAGGACTTTAAGATTGTTTTGTAAATAATTTATCCACCAAACACCTTCTTCAATAAATCGCTTGTGCGAGCAATAGGGTCTTTTCTGATTTGCAGCTCTTCCTCGGCTACCTTTACGAATAATCCGTCAATGGCTTTTTCTGTTGCGTATTGCACTAAATCGGGATTCACCTTTTCAACGAATGGTATTTTATTATACTTCGTGATGACCAACTCCCAGTTTTTGGTAGCTCCTACTTTATCTAATGAAGCTTTTATGATTGGCTTGAAGGCCTCAACCAACATCGCTCTCGATTTCGCTTTCAAATATTCTGTTCCGGCATTATCAGCCCCCTTCACAATATTAATCGCATCAGAAATGGTCATTTCCGAAATCACTTTGGTAAAAATGTCTTTTGCAGATGAACCTGCATCTTCAGCAGCGCGATTAACAGACAAAATAACATCATCACATTCTTTATTCAGACCAATGCCACGTAATTTATCTTCAATCTTCTTTGCATCTGGAGGAAAAGGGATTTTGATTTTAGGATTGCCGAAATAGCCATCCAATTTCGATACAGTTGCTGATCCATTCACAGCTCCTTTACTTAAGGCTTCTTTAAGAGCTTTACCTGCTTCTTCTTCAGTAAAACCTTTAGGAGTTGATGGCAATGTAAGTTTCTTTTCTGCTTTCTTTTTTAAATCGTTAAAATTTTGCGCAGATGCGGAAATGACTAATAAGAGGAATACCAACGAACATGTTATTGTTTTCATATTTTGATTTAAATCTAAAACGTAAGAATTGCAATATTAATATATAGCTGCTTAAAAAGAGTTGCTAAAATTTATTATTCCACAAAAAAAGGGACTTGCGTCCCTTAACTTTTTACAAATATGATTTCAAAAACTTGTTACTTCTATTACTCTTTAGTTTTCGAAGAGCACCTTCCTTAATCTGGCGAACACGCTCTCTAGTCAATTGTACTTTAATACTGATCTCATCCAGCGACATATTATGTGTATGTCCGATACCGAAGAACATTTTTACAATCTGAACTTCTTTAGGTGATAGCACACTCAAATAACGATTAATATCTTCTGTCATCGACTCCTGCATCATCACAGTATCTGTATTTACAGAATCGTTTCCATCTAATATATCTAATAAGGTACTACTATCTTCACTACTATCAAGGGGTGCATCAAATGATACTGGCCTTGCCGAAACTCGCATTACATCATTTATATGATTAGTTGAAAAATTTAAAACCTGTGCTAATTCTTCTGCGCTTGGCTCTCGCTGAAAATCTTGTTCTAATTTTGAAAATGACTTACGAACTTTATTTAGTGTCCCTATCTGATTTAAGGGCAAACGAACTAAACGAGATTGCTCAGCAATAGCTTGTAAAATACTCTGACGAATCCACCAAACTGCATAAGAAATAAACTTAAATCCTTTGGTTTCATCAAATCGCTGAGCCGCTTTAATTAAACCCAAATTACCTTCATTAATAAGATCGGGTAATCCGAGTCCTTGATTTTGATATTGTTTGGCAACAGAAACTACAAAACGTAAATTAGCTCTTGTCAAACGATTAAGTGCATCAGCATCCCCACTTCTGATTTTCTGAGCTAACTCAACCTCCTCTTGTGGAGTTACCATTTGCTCTTTACTAATGTCGTGAAGGTACTTTTCTAAACTAGCACTTTCCCTGTTGGTGATGGATTGGGTAATTTTTAGTTGTCTCATGGTAAGGGTATGTTAAGGGTTAGAATTGTTCTGTAAAAAACTCCACTGCAACTATTGACTATCAGTTAGTGCGTAACCATCTGCTAAAGTTGCAACAGCTTTCAAACGAGTCATAAAGAATAATATTTTAACGATTATTAAAATACTTTGCATAAATCATCTTTTCACTCAATAAAACACACTGATTAGCGTTTTTGTTTTGATAATTTGAATACCTTCGTTGTAATGAAAAAACACACCTTTTACTTTCTTTTTTTAATGGCTTTTCCAGTCTTAGGAATGGCACAAAAAAAAGCAGAACAAAAAAATCCGCTGATTCAATTTTCAGGAGTAGTTGTCAGTAGCGATTCATTACAACCAATTCCTTACGCTGCTGTGACAATTCACAAGTCAGGGAGAGGAACTATAACTGATTTCTATGGCTTCTTTTCTTTCGTTGCAAAGAAAGGCGACACTATCGATTTTCATTATATCGGATACAAGCCAGTATTATTTATTATTCCAGATACTTTAAAAGAAGATCGCTATTCACTGATTCAAGTCATGAATCGTGATACTATCTTATTGAAAGAAGCAGTTGTTTACCCATGGCCATCAAAAGAAGAGTTCAAAAGAGCTTTCTTAGAACTTAAAATTCCTGATGATGATTTAAAAAGAGCTGAAAAGAATTTACAGCTTGCGGAGATTAAAACTATCCAGGAAACAGTGGCTTATGATGGTGCTATTAATTACCAATATCAGTTGCAGCAAAAACAATCCAAGCTCTATAGCGCTGGACAATATCCTCAAAACAATTTATTCAATCCAATTGCCTGGGCAGCATTTATCAAAGCCTGGAAAGATGGTAGCCTGAAAAAGAAAGACGAACCTAAGATTGATGATTAATAGAATGATTCGCCAGTTATCCTTTCTCAGAGTTTTCTTCATTAGCCTTCTGACATTATTAGCTAGTAATGTCAATGGGCAAGATGGGATTATTAAAGGTTTTGTTAGCGACTCCTTGCGTAAGCCAATCGAGGCCTGTAATGTATCTATACTAGGAGAATCAAACGGAACAATTACGGATACTCGCGGTCGTTATGAATTAAAAGTTACTCCTTACAAAGAACTAACTGTTGTATATAGTTTTTTAGGGTTTGCTCCGCAGAAATTCACCCTCAAGTTAACACCGGGAGAAATAAAAGAACTGAATGTTCAACTTCAATCAACTGTAAAAATGTTGGGACCAGTAAATGTATCTGGAGAAAAAAGCAGGGATTTATTAATGACCCCTATTCAACCTAAGACCTTAGAATTAATGCCAAGCGCGAGTGGGAACTTTGAGGGCTCGCTAAAAACATTCCCTGGTGTTGTATCGAACAATGAACTTTCATCTACTTATTCTGTTCGTGGTGGTTCGTTTGATGAAAACCTAGTTTATGTAAATGATGTAGAAATCTATCGTCCATTTTTAACGCGCAGCGGACAACAAGAAGGGTTGAGCTTTATCAACTCCGACTTGATTGCCAATATCAATTTTAGTTCTGGAGGGTTTAACGCAACGTACAGCGATAAACTATCTTCAGTACTTGATATTGAATATCGAAAACCTGAAAGCTTTGCAGGTTCTGCTTATGTGAGTTTTTTAGGTGCTGGATTTCATCTTGAAGGAATTTCAAAAAATGAAAAGTTTACCTGGCTATCGGGCTTCCGTCAGAAGTCGAACCAATTTTTGCTAAAGAACTTAGACACTCGCGGAGAATATCGGCCATCGTTTACCGATTTACAATCTTTATTCAATTATAAATTCACAGACCGCACCTCCCTATCCTTCTTAGGGAATATTTCTATTAATGATTATCGAGTAATTCCAACAACACGTGAAACTGAATTTGGTAATATTAATGAAGCACTAAAGTTTACTGTTTACTTCGGAGGACAAGAACAAAACGCCTACTCTACTTCGCAAAGCGCATTGACATTAAACCATCGTGTAAATGACCATTTAAATTTGAAATTTATTGGAGCAGGGTTTATCACGAAGGAAAAAGAATTCTTTGATATACTTGGTGAATATTTCATTGATGAGTTAGATAAAGATTTAGGATCCTCCAACTTTGGTAACGTTGCCTTTAACAGAGGAATCGGTGCATTTCTGGACCATGCAAGAAATGAATTACAAGCAAGTGTTACCAGCTTTGAACATAAAGGAACGTATGTTCAGTCGAAGTATAACTTTAAGTGGGGAGTAAAAGCGCAGCATGAAGAAATAAGTGACAATATTGACGAATGGCAATATCGTGACTCCGCCGATTTTTCAATTGTTCATCCGCAAGACAATCCAGGTGACTCCGTTGATTTCACCCAACAGATTGTATTGAACAACGTGGTTAAAAATAAAATCGATTTAAACTCTAATCGATTTAGCGGATTTTTAAATAGTACGTGGCAGTTAGATAGCAGCTTTACATTGCTTGCAGGTGTTCGTGCTACCTATTGGGATTTTAATCAAGAATTAAATATTAGTCCGAGAGCATCGATTGAATACCGACCTAAAGGCAATAAGTACTTAAAACTAAGAGCTGCTACAGGAGTGTATTATCAACCTCCTTTCTATAGAGAACTAAGAGGGCTGGATGGAAAAATCAATCCTGATGTTAAGGCGCAGCAATCCATTCATTTTATTGTTGGTGGCGACTATCAATTTTTATCGTGGGGACGTGAATTTAAATTAACGGCTGAAGCTTATTATAAAAAAATGAGCAACTTAAATCCGTATAAACTAGACAATACGCGTATTCGATATTTAGCAAAAAACAATGCCGACGGATATGCGACAGGGTTAGACTTAAGGGTGAATGGAGAATTTGTAAGTGGTATAGAAAGTTGGGCTTCATTGTCATTCTTAAAAACGGAAGAAGATTTAAATGATGATGGCTATTACAAATACTATAATTCTGAAGGCGATTTAATTGTTCCTGGTTATACTTACAACAACATTGCTGTAGACAGTCAGTTTGTAACACCAGGAAATATTCCCCGCCCTACTGATCAGCGTGTAACTTTTAGTTTGTTCTTTCAGGACTATCTACCAAAAAATCCAACTGTTCGTATGCACATGACGTTAGTATTTGGAACTGGATTACCATTTGGCCCTCCGGGAAACGATCGTTACAAAGATGTTTTAAGAGCACCAACCTATCGAAGAGTTGATATTGGTTTTTCGAAGATCTTAATAGATGAAGATAAACCGAATACCAGCCGCTTGAAATTAATCAGCAAATTAAAATCGCTATCCTTAAGTTTAGAAGTTTTCAATTTATTGCAGGTAAGCAATACTATTTCATACACATGGATTACCGATGTTACAGGACGACAGTATGGAATACCAAATTACTTAACCTCACGATTACTGAACTTGAAATTGCAGGCTAAATTTTAAATCGTATGTCGAATAAGAATAAAGGCAAATCAGGATTAGTTTATTCTACCAATCCAAATTTTCAATATCAGGAAGATAATAATAATCAAGAAACCTTACCACCGCAACAGCAATTATTAAAAATCTGGTTAGAACGAAAAGGCGGTGGAAAAATGGTGACAGTTGTAAAAGGATTCATTGGTTCTGATGATGATTTAGAGTCGCTTGGCAAAATGCTTAAAAGCAAATGTGGTGTTGGCGGAACAGCGAAAGATGGAGAAGTTTTGATTCAAGGTGATCACAGAGAAAAAGTGCTTGCATTGCTTATTCAAAACGGATATCAAGCAAAGAAAGCTGGTGGGTAATTTATTTTAAAACTACCTGATAGAAATTATGTTGCTCAAGGCCTTCATAATTTTTAATAGAAGAAAAACAAAAAGAGTTTTTAGAAATCCACGAAAGCGATTCAATATATTGCCTCTTCAAGTTGATTACGGTTGATAAGTCGAGACAATAAGACTTCTTGTTTTTCACCACTTTTATAATGATTACTTCAGATTCTTTTTCCTCGTAAAACGCACTTGAATAACTAATAATATAATTGGTTGATTTATTTGGCAAATAACCATTACTCCCTTCATCATAAGAGGATAAATCCTGTATCATATCACCAGAATTCATATCAATTAAATTGGTAGTTGAATAGGATCCGTTAATATCTACAGCACTTACAATTGCTAAATTTAATTTAGGAATCATTCCCCAGTAAGAAGGTAACACGCCATTAATAATTGTTGTATCACCTTCAAGATTTTCCTGTTCACCTTCGATTTCTTTCGAAGAAAATAAATAGTAAAAAATATTACCCTTGATTATAAGTTCAGAATCGGATACAACATTTATTGCTGAATAATTAGTTGTTGTATCAACGAAAAATTCTGCTTTACTCATAAGCGATGTAAATTGAATTGAATCAATAGAAAAAATAGTAAACGATTTATTATCTGATTCTATTAACTCATCGCTATCGATGTCTAGTTCAACTAAAACAGGATCATTTTCAAAAACACAAGTCGTATCAAGACTTAATGAAGAGTTATTTCTTCGCTGACTAAAAGCAAATGAATTAATCAGCATTAAAAATAAAAAGACAATACTAATTTTTCGATGCATCAATGATTTGCTGATAATACCTTTCATAAAACGGCATAATATGATGAATATCGAAAGCCTTAGCTTGTTTCAATGCAGCTTGTCTGAACTCTGCTAATTTTTTATCATCAGTTAAAATAGCAAGTGCATTCGCAGCCATATCATCAACATCACCAACGTTACTCATATAACCTGTCACACCATTAATGTTTAGCTCTGGCATACCACCCGAATTTGATGAAATAACAGGAACCTGACAAGCCATGGCTTCGAGGGCAGCTAATCCGAAACTTTCCGTTTCCGAAGGCATCACAAACAGATCAGCAATAGATAACACCTCTTCTACCATTTCCTGCTTTCCTAAAAAGCGGACATCATTATAAAATCCTTTCTCACGAGTAAGTTCTTCAATTTTATGTCGCTCAGGACCATCACCAATCATGATTAACTTAGCAGGAATCTTTGAGCGAACTCTGTCAAAAACTCCCACTACATCTTGCACCCTTTTAACTTTTCTAAAGTTAGAAGTATGAACAATTAGTTTTTCATTATCAGGAGTAATTGCTTTTCTAAAATGATCCTTTCTTGACTTAGCAAATCGTTTTAAGTCAATGAAGTTTGGAATAACTTCAATGTCTTTACTAATTTTAAAATTAGCATAGGTATCACGTTTCAAACTTTCAGAAACCGCAGTAACACCATCAGAATGATTAATAGCGAATGTTACAACAGGCTCATAACTCGAATCCTTACCAACAAGGGTTATATCGGTACCGTGGAGCGTTGTTACGATCGGCAAATACAAACCATGTGTTTTTAAGATCTGCTGCGCCATATAAGCTACAGATGCGTGCGGGATCGCATAATGTACGTGAAGAATGTCTAACTTTTCATGTAGTGCTACATCGACTAATTTGCTTGTTAGCGCAGATTCATATGGAATATAATCGAAGAGTGCATAAGGTGTTGCAGTAACTTCGTGATAAAAAATATTCTCTTTAAATCCATCTAATCGAACAGGCTGACTATACGTAATAAAATGAATCTGATGACCTTTTTCTGCGAGGGCCTTACCCAATTCAGTAGCGACTACTCCACTACCACCAAAAGTTGGATAACAAACAATGCCTATATTCATAAAACAAAGTTAAATAATTAAGTGAGAAAAATGTCAACAATAAAAAGTGACAAATGTTTCTTCTACTTTGAAAATGCTTTGTAGAAAATCTCCATAATATCCGTTCGGACATTCTTCTTTGCTAGCATCGTATTTTCAGCATCTGGATAAACCCTGTTTGAAAGAAACACAAACAAGAAATCGTTCTTCGGATCGGCCCATACACACGTACCTGTAAATCCTGTATGTCCGAATGTCATTTCTGAAGCACTTCTCGCTGCCGGACTCGACTTTTCTTTATTCATTTCCGCTTTATCGAAAATCAACCCTCTACGATTACTGGTATTAGGTGCTGCTTGCGTAGTGAACAAATGTATTGTTTCTTTTTTCAGATAACGCTTTCCATCATACGATCCACCATTCATTAACATCTTGAAAATAATAGCTAGTGACTCTGCATTAGAAAACAAACCTGCATGACCTGCTACACCACCCATCATCGCCGCACCTGGATCATGCACGGTACCACGCACAACGCATTTGCGGAATAACTTATCATCTTCTGTTGGAGCGATTGTATTGATATCCGTTTTTTCGTAAGGATTAAATTGCATTTTCCATAAGCCCATTGGCTTGTAAAAATTATTCGTTACATATTCATCAATCGAAACTCCACTGATATGTTCAATGACTTTCTGTAAAATAATCATGCTTAAATCGGAATACACCATATTGCCAGGGGCTTTCACTTCGGACTCAATGATCTGCTTCCACATTTCTGATTTATAATTATCGTTGATGTATAAACTATCCGCAACCTTAGATGAAAATCCTTCCGACTTTTCCTTCTTGTAAATACAAGAGTCTAAACCGTATTCACGCTCTGTACTTTTCCAAAATGCGATGAAAGGTTGTAAGCCTGCTTCATGCATCATTAACTGACGGATGGTAATATCCTTTTTGTTTGTATTCTTAAGTTCTGTTAGATATTTACTTGCTTTCGCATCGAGATCTAATTTGTTTTTCTCATACAAATGCATTGCGCACAAACTTGTTGAAGCCACCTTGGTTATTGATGCAATATCATACAAATCACTATTGGTAACTGCATGCGTACTATCGTAAGTGAAATACCCGTATGATTTATCGAACACCACTTTATTACCTACAGCAAACAATATCTGACATCCAGGAGTCACCTTACTTTTAATTGCACTATTGATAATAGAATCAATCGAATTAAATTTCGACGAATTAACATTCAAGGCCTCAGGATAAGTATAACTATAAACATCATTTGTGGCTGATTTAATTCCATCACCAATACAAACATTATCCTCAATAGAAACTGAAAGATGTCCATTAAAAGAAGACGCTCCAAATATTTTCTGAGCCGTTAATTGTACAGGGTAATAGGTATCCTCAAATCCTTCAATGAGCACTTTTACATGATCCGTCTTTTTTAATTTAGATAACACATAGGCATTACCGAAAACACATAAAATGGTATTATGCTGACTATTTAATTTCTCTACAGCCTCTAATACATCCGAAGATAAATTATAGTTTTTAGGAGCATGAATAGTTGTATTATGAACACTTACAATTACACGATCATAATCTTTTAACTTAGTGATAAGCTTATCCAACTCACGACTTGATACATCGCGCTGAAATGCGAAACAATCGACTTTTGCATACTTCAACAATTCAGATTGAAACACATTGTTGATGGTATCATTTAAAACGATAGAGGCTATTTTTTGATTCTCATGAATTCGAATTGGAATAATATGATTGTTGTTTTTCAAAAGTGTTACTGCGTTTTCATATAAGGCATATGACGTGTATTCCGAACTTGTGTTATTTAAATCCTCTGTTAAGTTCGTTAGATTAATAGGGGCATAATTGTTAAGTCCTGTCCAGTACTTAGCCATTAAAATTTTACGAACGCGATTATTTAAATCTGACTCAGCAATAGTGCTATCAGCAACTGCGCTGCTAATTCTTTCAATACCTTTATCGATATTATCAGAATATAACAACACGTCATTACCAGCAAGGAATGCTTTTAATTCTAATTCACCTGGCTCGAAATAATCAGCTACCCCTTTCATATTTAATGCATCGGTAAAAACTAATCCGTTAAATCCTTCCTTGCCTTTTAATAAACTATCTACTACTAATGGTGATAGGCTACATGCTTTTTTACCAGTTGAATCTAATGCAGGAACATACAAATGAGCCACCATCACCGAAGCAACTCCCTTTTTAATAAGTTGACGAAAAGGATAAAGCTCTACCGAATCAAGTTGTAAAGAATCGGCAGTTACCAATGGTAAAACATAATGTGAATCGGTACTTGTATTACCATGTCCTGGGAAATGCTTTGCGCAAGCTAATACATGTTCTGACTGCATGCCCAACATGTATTCCAGTCCAAATTTTGTTACCTCTTCACGACGTTCACCAAAAGAACGATTGCAAATAATAGGATTTGAAGGGTTTGTATTAATATCAACGGATGGTGCAAAATTAATTTGAATACCTAGTCGTTTACAGTTTTGAGCTATCGCCTTCCCCATCACATTTGCCAGGTATGGATTACCAGATGCAGCAAGTGTCATTTGTCGTGGATATCTAACGGTACTGTCTAACCGCATTTGCAATCCCCATTCGCCATCAATTCCAATCATCAATGGTATTTTTGCTTTAGCTTGAAGATTATTGGTCAGAACAGCCTGACGATAAGGAGTTCCTTTAAAGAAAATTATTCCACCTAATTTATACTTTGATACTTTCTCTGCAATATCTTTCTCATAGCCAGCATCTCGGTTAGAAAAGACATTAATCATAAAAAGCTGTCCTACTTTTTCATCAGTCGACATTGTTGCAAGCACGGAATCTGCCCAATGTGCGCCATCAGCGGAATAATAAGCAGGAGTGTATTTTATATTTTGAGCATAAATAACATTAACTGACCAAATCAGTAAAAGCAAAATAAAATATCGAATCCTCAATGTAAGGCGTGTTAACTATTTAAATATTGAAAAGAAAACTTAATTCATTAGAATTTATTGTTCTCCTTCTATCAATTGTTTTGATCGTAATTGTTTGTATTCTTCTCTACAATTTTTGCAGTAAAACCAATCGCTCGTAAATGTTGTTGCTTCTTCTCTTCCACAACTATCACATTGACGCATTGATTCTGTTCGTTGGTAGTGAAGTTTATTGATATGATCATCAAGATGAATTGGAGGATAATCGAAAAGATTAATTTCTTCTAATAATCGAGGATGAACAGGATAAAAGCCATTGTTACCTTTTACATCAACCAACACTACACGCTTGCCCATTGAGCGAAGCTGTTTAATCAATGGTTGATAATCGATGTCGCCTGCAAGAATACAAGCTACATCAAATGATGCATTTTGATAGGCAATTGACAATGCTGTTGTAGCTAAGCCAACCTCTAAACAATTTTCTCTGCGAGCAGCTACCTCTTTATTCTTGAAGTCATACTCGTAAATTTCAGTATTATAGTTGCAACGCTTCGCCAACATCTCATAAAACTGACGCTCGCGCAAGTTGTCATGACCTGGTTTATTTATCGCAATTGTTCCGAAGTAATAAGTACGCATCATATCTACCTGCACATCAGCAGCAAGTCCAAGTTGCTCTTTCACTAATTTAGGTAAAGCACGATAGTCTAATTCGAAATCGGTAGCTTCACAAAGGCTCAAAAGATATGGACGTACATGGTATAACCAACCGCCATCGATAAATAACATTGCTTTCATCATAATTGTAAAAATAGAAATAGATTAAAATAAAAAATGAAATAGTAAGTTGGAATGATTAACAGGTTTTTAAACATTAAACAGCAACCTGAAAATCTCTTAAAGCATCATTCAAGGAAGTTTTCTGATCAGTACTTTCCTTTCTTTTTCCAATAATTAATGCACAAGGTACTTGATATTCTCCTGCAGGAAATTGCTTTGTATAAGAACCAGGAATAACAACAGATCGAGAAGGAACAACACCCTTATATTCGATAGGCGCATCTCCTGAGACATCAATAATCTTTGTCGACATCGTAAGTACCACGTTAGCACCTAAAACTGCTTCTTTCTCTACACGAACTCCTTCAACAACTATTGATCGTGAACCTAGAAAACATCCATCTTCAATAATTACCGGCGCTGCCTGTACCGGTTCTAACACCCCGCCTATACCCACACCACCACTTAGATGAACATTCTTACCTATCTGAGCACATGAGCCCACAGTAGCCCAAGTATCGACCATCGTACCTGCATCAACGTAAGCACCTATGTTTACATAAGAGGGCATCATAATAACACCCGGCGATAAATAACTTCCGTAACGAGCTATTGCATGAGGAACAACACGTACTCCTTGGGCAGCGTAATTATTTTTAAGAGGTATTTTATCATGAAATTCAAAAGGACCAACTTCAATGGTTTCCATTTTCATGATTGGGAAATACATAATAACTGCTTTCTTAATCCAATCGTTTACCTGCCATCCATCCTGAACAGGCTCTGCCACTCGAATTTTTCCTTCGTTCAATAAGGCAACCACACTTTTTACCGCATCTTGCGTTTCCTGTTGCTGAAGTAGATCACGGTTCTCCCAAGTCTTCTCAATTATCGCTTGTATTTCTTTCATTTGTCTTGATTAGTAAAGTGGCGCAAAGTTATAAATAAGAACAGAACTTATTACCTTTGCAACATGGGAAGAATTATGGCCATTGATTATGGAAGCAAGAGAACAGGATTGGCTGTAACGGACCCCTTAAAAATTGTTGCAAGTCCGTTGGATACAATCGCAACCCATTTGCTGGTAGACTTTCTAAAAGGCTATTTGGCAAAGGAAGAAGTGGAAAGTATCGTCATCGGTGATCCTCGTCGCTTGAATGGCCAAATGTCGGAGACCACCCACCTGACCAATCAGTTTGTAAACAAATTAAAAAAAGAAATTCCGACCATTAAAATAGTTCGAATGGATGAACGCTTCACCTCTAAAATTGCAGAGAAAAGTGTTTTGACCATGGGGCTACCGAAGATGAAGCGACAAGATAAGTCACTGATAGATAAGGTAAGTGCCACGATTATTTTACAAGATTATTTAAATACAATTGCTTAATAAAAGATTATGATTTACCCTATCGTTGCATACGGAGACCCGATTTTAAGAAAAGTAGCAGAACCAATTTCAGCCGATTATCCGAAGCTAAATGAGATTATTCAAAACATGTTTGACACCATGCGCCGCAGTAACGGAATCGGATTAGCCGCACCACAAGTAGGACTTTCTATCCGCCTTTTTGTGGTAGATGCTACGCCCTATGAAAATGATGAGCGTGACCTTGATGGGTTCAAGCAGGTTTTTATCAATGCTCAGCTTTTAGAAGAAGAGGGTAAAAAATGGAAATGTTCTGAAGGATGTTTAAGCATTCCAGGAATTCGTGAAGACGTAGATAGAAATCCGAATATAACAGTTCGTTATATGGATGAGAACTTTGTGGAGCATACAGAATCTTATACAGGCATGCGCGCGAGAATCATCCAGCACGAATACGATCATATTGAAGGAATTTTGATGACGGATAGACTTACTCCGATTAAAAAGCAATTATTGAAAGGACGTTTGAACGATATTATGAAAGGCCGTACTGATGCTGATTATAAGATGCGTTTTTACAAGAAGTAATCAATGAATCGCGATAAAATTTTTCTGGTTGGTTTTTCTGGCGCTGGCAAGACGACGTTAGGTAAACAACTTGCTGAAAAGTTAAACTATGACTTTTTTGATATTGATGAATTGATTGAGCAGAGCGAAGGTATTTCTATTAGTACCATTTTTGAAAAAAAGGGAGAAATAACATTTCGTAAAATAGAAAACAAAGTATTGACGAAAACCATGTTTTTTCCTAAAACAGTCATTGCCTGCGGCGGCGGTACTCCTTGCTTTCATGATAATATGGATTTCATGCTAAAACAAGGGACAGTCATTTACCTTAAAGTTACTGAAGAAGAATTAGGAACTCGAATTCAGAATAGTGATACACCAAGACCTCTTTTCAGTGATTCGAAAGAATACGAAAAATCAATTCGAAGAATCAAGATAATGTTAGAAGAGCGCAAAAAGGATTATCAGCGTGCGCATATCACCATTGAAAACTCAAATAAGGATACTGAAGCTTTAGATAAAATTTTAAAAGCATTATAGCACTTACCACTCTTTTTCAGGTTTTCCACCTGTTGCATCAAACTTCTTAGCATTTTTCTTTTGCAACTTCTGCTCTTGATTCTTTAATGCTTGTAACATACGTTCAGCTTCTTCTTTAGAAATTTTAGGCTGTGCTTGCTGCTTCTGTTGTTGTTGTTGTTGCTGTTGCTGATCTTTTTTCTGATCTTGATTTTTATTTTGTTGTTGTTGTTGTTGTTGTTGCTGATCTTTTTTCTGATCCTGATTTTTACCCTGCTTATTATTTTTGTTTTGTTGCGCTTTCAATTTTGTTAAAGCATACGCTAAATTATAACGAGCATCTTCATCATTTGGATTTTGCCGTAAGGCCATTTTATAAGCATCGATACTTTCCTGATACTTTTCGGCTTTTAAATAAGTATTACCAAGATTATAATAAGCCTTCGATTGCTCAATAGCATCTTTAGTTGTTCCAGCAGACTGCATGTATTGCTTGCCTGCCTCTTCCATATTATCTTGCTTATAATAGGCATTACCTAAATTGTAATTTCCAGCAAAACTTTTAGGGTCGGAAGATACAGCCGACTTATAATCGATCTCTGCATCTTTGAACTTTTTATTGTTATAAGCACCATTACCACGACGAATAGTAGAATTAGCATTTTGTGCCTGCGACCATAAATGCATTGAAACGAAAATCAAACAAACAATAATTCTCATAAGTCCTGCTTTTTATTTTCTCCAAATAAATTCCATTTTGCAACTACTTTACTCTTGTTCTCTCCAATGATAAAATCAATGATAAATAAAAACAATGCGATTGCAAGAAAGAACTGAAATTGGTTTTCAAAACTTGTATACATTTTGGCTTTGAATTCTTTTTTATCCAAAGCACTTAATTCTTTTAACACGATTGATAATCCATCATCACTATTGGTAGCGTGAATAAACTTTCCCTTCCCTGCTTCAGCAATATCCTCAAGCATCACACTATTCAACTTTGTCATGATGGTTTGTCCTGAGTTATCCTGACGATAACCCACCTTGGCCCCATTACTATAAATCGGAATTGGAGTACCCTGCTCCGAGCCCATTCCAATAGTATAAACTTTTACACCTTGTTCACTGGCCGACTTCGCTGCTTCAATTGCATCATCTTCGTGATTTTCTCCATCCGTAATAATCACTATTGCACTGTTCTTCTTTATTGTATCTGTAAAAGAAGTCGTTGCAAGATCGATGGCAGCACCAATAGCAGTTCCTTGTGTAGGAACGATATCCGTATTTATTTGAGACAGAAATAATTTTGCTGCACCGTAATCTGTGGTGATTGGCAATTGCGTATAGGCATCACCAGCAAAAACAATAATACCAACTCGATCACCTTCTAGCTTATCTATCAATCGACTTATTGCCTGCTTAGCACGCTCTAATCGATTAGGCATTAAATCCTCAGCAAGCATACTATTTGAAACATCTAAACAAATAATAATATCTGAACCTTTACGCTTTACTTCTTCTAACTTTGATCCGATTAATGGTCCGCATAAACCGATAATTAATGAAATAAAAGCAACCCATCTAATCCAGAATTTCAAGGTAGGACGTGTAAGGCTAACTTCTGGAAACAGATTGTTGATGATTTCCATTTTACCAAAACGAGCTAACGCTTTTTTCTTCCAGCGAATGAACATCCAGAACAACACTACTAACAGTAATGCTGTAACGAAAAGATAAATCATCTCAGGGTTTTGAAATCGAAACATGGCTATGGTAAACTTTTCAATAAGGTATAACGAAGAATTAATTCACAGAAGATAAGTGCAAATGCAATTAATGCAAATGGCAAATATTCTTCGGTATAACGATTGAACTCTGTCACTTCAATTTTTGATTTTTCAAGTCGGTCAATTTCGCGAAACACATTTTCAAGAGCTTTATTTCCTGTGGCTCTAAAGTATTTACCGTCGGTATTTTGTGCTACCTGCGTTAAAAGTGCTTCATCAATTTGGACTTCCATATTTTGATATTGAATTCCGAATGGAGTTTTAAAAGGATATGGCGCCATACCTTTTGTTCCAACACCAATTGAATACACGCGCACATCAAAGGCTTTAGCAATTTCTCCAGCTGTTGAAGGCGGAATTGCTCCTGAATTATTTACACCATCCGTAATTAAAACCACTACTTTACTTTTTGTTTTAGCATCCTTCACACGACTAATTGCTGTTGCTAATCCCTCTCCGATGGCAGTACCATCTACCAGCATACCTGGCTGAACATCTTTTAATACATTACGAAGGACAGAATGATCAGAAGTGATTGGACATTGCGTAAAACTTTCTCCGGAAAAAATTACTAAACCTATTAAATCATTCGGACGGCCATCAATAAATTGCTGCGCTACTTTCTTTGCTGATTCGATACGATTAGGTTTAAAATCCTCTGCAAGCATACTCGCAGAAATATCCAATGCAATGACAATCGAAATACCTTCCGTAGTAACATTAGAAGAGCTGGAAGAAGATTGTGGACGAGCTAAAGCAATTAATAAAAACACAAATGCGAACAAACGACAAAACAATGGCAGATTAATAATTCTACTCTTCCATGTTGGAGGAATTCGAGCGAAAGAATCTGTGCTACTAATCTGAATTGTTGGCGCTTTAAATCGCTTGAACTTCCAGAAGTAAATAGTTAATATGGGAATTATGAATAAAAACCAAAACCATTCAGGATTTTTAAATTGATAAAAATGCTCTTGCCACCAACTCATGCTTCCCCTCCTTTTTGATTCGACATTAATTTCTCAGCAGCAGGTGTTGTTGCCTCAACAAAGTGAACAGCATTAGTAAAACTTAATTCATGTTCTGACATATGCGGAACGGCTTTGGCAAATTTTACTAAATCGGCCAGACGTAATAGATATACTAATTTATCATTCTCTGCAGCATCAATCTGTTTTATAAATGCATGTTCTAAAATCTCATCAGAAGTAAATTCTAATGCTGGAATCATCCAACGATTTTGAATATATGCACGAACAATCTCTGTTAATTCAGAATAATACAGTTTAACATCACCTTGCTGCCAAATCTCTTTCTTCTTTAATTGATCAAAACTTTCCATCGCAATCTTATAGGCAGATTGCTTTGGTGCAACAATTACTTTTGCGGCATCGTCGAGGTGTTTTGCTTTTTTCAAATAGCGAACAATCAACCAAACAATAATGGCTAATGCAATAACTCCTAATGCAACTAAGCCAATAAACATCCAATCATAAGGAACATCTTGAATAGGATGAATATCTTTTATCGCCTTGGTAGTATCAACCGGCATTAAAAAAACTTTTACTGATAATGGATCGGTATAAACTTTAGCCGTTGTGTTTCTTACTTTATAATCGATGGTAAATCCGGGTATCACAAAAATTCCTGTATCAAAAGCCATCAGTGTTACTTTCTGACTTCGCAATAACATGGTATTATCTTCAACAGGAATAGTATCTAAACCTTCATTCTTTACCACCTCTAACATTCCGATACTATCAGAGAAATAAGGCCAATCGATTTTTATATCTTTTGGTTGCGTGATTGAAAGTTCTAAAACGAAAGGCTGTCCAACTACCACAATATTAGTATCGAGCTTAGCAGTAGCTACAACACCTTGTGCATGAGTCAAATTACTTAATAGCGTTAGACATGCAATCAAAAAAAGATTTTTTATCAGTTGCTTCATCGCTGCTTAAATAAATTCATTAATGGTTTTACATACGATTGATCAGTACGGATTGCGACATGATCAACACCTGATTTATTCAGTAACTCACTCGTTAAGCGTGCTGATTGTTGAAAGTACAAACGGTAATTATTTCGAACATTTGCATCCGAAGTATCCATCACAGAAACAAATCCAGTTTCAGCATCTTTAAATCGCACTAAGCCTACATCAGGCATTTCTTCTTCACGAGGATCCACAATGCGAAGTGCGGCAAGGTCATGTTTCTTTGAAGCCACTTTAATGGCATCATCAAATCCTGAATCCATAAAATCAGAAATCACAAAAGCAATACAGCGCTTTTTAATCATATTATTCAGATACTTTAAAGCAAGACTAATATCCGTTCCTTTTGACTCAGGCTTGAAATTAATCAGCTCACGAATAATTCTTAAAATATGCGATTTCCCTTTCTTAGGAGGAATGTACTTTTCAATTTTATCAGAGAAGAAAATTACACCGGCTTTATCATTGTTCTGAATTGCAGAGAAAGCAATTGTAGCCGTTAACTCTGTTATTAATTCACGCTTGAGCATGGCAGTGCTACCAAACATTCCTGATTCACTCACATCCACCAATAACATTACAGTAAGCTCACGTTCCTCTTCAAAAACTTTCACATACGGATTTCCGAATCGAGCAGTAACGTTCCAGTCGATATTTCTTACATCATCACCTTCTACGTACTCACGAACTTCGCTAAACGCCATACCACGTCCTTTAAACGCAGAGTGATACTCTCCAGAAAAAATCTGAGAGGATAATCCCTTCGTTTTAATTTCGATTTTACGAACGCGTTTTAATAGCTCAGCAGAATCCATTTATAAATCTTAAGGAACTTCAACAATATTTAATACTTCGTTGATCACATCATCAGTCGTGATATTCTCTGCTTCCGCTTCGTATGTTAATCCGATACGATGACGCATTACATCATGACAAATAGCACGAACATCTTCTGGAATTACATAACCTCTGCGCTTAATAAATGCATAGGCTTTCGCTGCTAATGCTAAGTTGATACTCGCACGAGGAGAACCTCCATAACTAATCATACTTTCTAGCTTTCGCAGGTTGCTTTCCTTCGGAAAACGTGTAGCGAAAACGATATCTAAAATATACTTTTCAATTTTTTCATCCATGTATACATCGCGTACAGCATTGCGTGCCTTCACGATAGTTTCTGCTTGAATGATCGGGTTTATTTTAGGAAATTCCTGAGCGATATTTTGACGAATAATTAATTTCTCTTCTTCTTTCGTTGGATATTTAATTACCACCTTTAACATGAAACGATCTAACTGCGCTTCAGGCAATGGATACGTTCCTTCTTGCTCAATTGGATTTTGCGTTGCAAGTACTAAAAATGGTTCTGGTAATTTAAACGTCTCATCACCAATAGTCACTTGACGCTCTTGCATAGCTTCTAGTAAAGCACTTTGCACTTTAGCAGGAGCACGATTAATTTCATCGGCCAAAATAAAGTTCGCGAATAATGGCCCTTTACGAACTGTGAACTGTTCTTGCTTTTGATTATAAATCATAGTACCTACTAAATCGGCAGGCAACAAATCAGGAGTAAATTGCAAGCGACTAAACTTAGCTTGAATAGCTGAAGAAAGCGATTTAATAGCTAAGGTTTTTGCAAGTCCGGGAACACCTTCTAAGAGTAAGTGTCCGTTAGAAAGTAATCCTATTAAAAGTCGATCGAGCATGTATTTCTGCCCAACGATTACTTTACCTAACTCTAAATTCAACAATTCAATGAAAGCACTTTCTTGTTGAATCTTTTCGTTAATCTCACGAATATCCATAAATTTTTCAGTTAAAATTTCGAGACACAATATTAGTCCATTCGACTATGAAAAATCAATAGTCTAAAAGGAGTTATGCGTTAATTTGATGTTAAAAACTTTAACTACTCTACACGCACTCGCGGATCTAAAAAAGCATAGAGTAAATCGACCAGCCAATTAATCAAAACAAAGAAGACAGAGACCATAATAACAGCACCCATTACTACTGGAAAATCATAATGCTCTAACGCATCCACCGTTACTTTCCCTACCCCTTTCCAACCAAAAATATATTCTATAAATACTGCTCCTGCCAGCAACGAACCAAACCAACCTGATATGGCTGTTATCACAGGATTTAATGCATTACGAAGGGCATGTTTATATAATACACTTCGATAGGACAATCCCTTTGCTTTAGCTGTTCGCACATAGTCGGTACTGATAGCATCCAACATAGAGCTTCGCGTAAGCTGAACGATTACCGCTAACGGACGAATACCCAATGTAAATGCTGGCAAAATGATATTCTTCAGATTTAAAATTTCTCCTTCAAACGGATCAATTTCATAGAGGCTTCCAGTCATACTTAAGCCTGTCCAATCACTCAATACAAATCCGAAAAACCAGGCTATTAATATACCTGCAAAAAATGAGGGCACTGACATACCAAGAATACTGATTATTAAATTTAAATAATCGGGCCATTGCTGGTATCGCGTTGCTGACCATACACCGAGAATAATTCCAATGCAAGCAGCAATAAATAAGGCTACAACAGATAATACAGCAGTACCAGGCAATGCATCCATTAAAATAATACTCACTAACTCCTGCGATTGGTAGGAACGGCTTAAATAGGGCTTTTTAATTATTAACGACTTTTGACTTATCGTTAAAACTTTAAGAAAGTCACCATACTTCTCACTACTGGCATATACCCTACTTGTAGAATCATTTAAATTATTAATTGATACAGGAGAAATATCATTTAAGTACAGCAAATATCTTTTTGATATTGGTAAATCAAGTCCAAGCTGTTTATTAATTGCTTCGAGTGAAGCAACATCTGAACGCTGACCTAACATCAAACGACCTGGATCAGCAGGCAAAATATTAAACAAAAAGAAAACTACGGTGACAACTCCAAAAATAATTAGAAGTCCACTCGTAGTTCTCTTTAAGATTAGTTTTATCATTTCTTGTTTAACACCTGAAGCAAATCGCTTTCTTTAAATGCTTTTTCATCAATACCCACCCAGTTTTTTACGATGTTTCCATTCCACATATAAAACACGCCTGGAGTAGAACCACCATCACCTAAAACAGTCCAAAAAGTTGGAATATCTAAAACTCGATATGGTAATTGCGCACCTGCATACTGAAAGAACTCTGGAATTTTAAATGTCTCTTCATCCATAAAGAAAATATAAACCTTAGGAAATCCAGGATTCTTTGAAAGCTTTACTAACGTCTTAGCTGTATTCTGACAATGATCGCAACCAGCAGCGAAGAAGCATACTATTTTCTTACCATTATCGATGTTCACTTTCTTATCTCCAAAAATGGCATAATCATTAAATCGTGATTTAACTTTCGCAGGACCTGGATCAACAGTAGCTGTATCTTTTTTCAGTGTATCAATTGTAGCTTTCACTGTATCACCTGGCAATGCACCTAACACATCCTTACCTGTATTAGTAACCGCAGAAGCATCATCTACTATTTCTTCTACTTCAACAGCAGGTAATGGATTGTTTGTCGCTTTTGCACAAGGACAAAACGGAAATAAAACATACATCAGTAGTGTACATATCAACCAAATCACTAATAATACACTGAATCGGTCTTTAGACTTTTTATCATCTGTAGTGTTTTTGTAAACAAACATCAATAAAACAATAGTCACCACATTTTTTATAAATGCCTCCAACGGTGTCATTGGCAATAATTGTCCGAAGCAACCACAATTACCATTCATAGCACCATGCTTTACCATTTCGATAGTAAGATGTGCACAAAACACCACTAACAATCCGATAGTAGCAGGAATAACGATGCGTTTTAGATAATGTGGCTGAATGATCATTACACCTAAGGCAAGTTCTAAAGCAATTAACGCTCTCGAAAAATAGGGTGCCCAACACCATGACATTAAACCTAAATCGACCAATTGCTTTTCAAATGCCCAGATAGGAAACATTTTAGCAACAGCAGAAAACACAAACAATACAAAAATCAAAAATCGAATGACAAGGGAAATGTTTTGTTTATTCATAGCAATAAAATTTAGTTTATTTTGATTCATCAAGCTTAATCAACGCAAAAACAGCGTAATTAATTATGTCTTGATAATTGGCATCAACACCTTCACTAATTAATGTGGCACCTTGATTATCTTCAATCTGCTTAATTCGTTTTAATTTCATCAAGATTAAATCAGTCATAGAACTAACACGCATTTCTCTCCAAGCCTCGCCATAATCATGATTTTTATTCAGCATTAAATTTTTCACTTCTGAAATCTTTGAATCGTATAAAGAAACGGCTCTTTGATATTCTAATTCTGAAGTATCATCAGTCCCCAATTCAATTTGAATAAGTGCCATTATGGAATAATTGATAATTCCGATAAACTCACTATCAATCCCCTCTGTGACTTTTTGCTCACCTTTCGTCTCAATACTTCTGATGCGGTTAGCCTTGATTTGAATTTGATCCGTCAATGAAGTGGCGCGTAAAATTCTCCATGCGCTGCCATAGTCCTTCATTTTGGCAATATAAATATCTTTACAGCGAGAAATAGCTTTGTCGTATTGCAGGGATGTTAATTCAGACATAATTCTTTAATTCTATACAAATATCAATAATCAGTAGTTAAAACTTATCACATGAAGGGGAATCTTGCTAACAGCATTAACTGTGGAAACAAACTTATCAGTTTAGAGCATCCTATTGCGATGGGCATTCTGAACACTACTCCCGATTCCTTCTATGACGGTGGCAAATTTAATGAAGAATTAGCCTTTATCAAACGGTTTGAGCAAATGTTAGATGAAGGAGCGATGATTATTGATATTGGCGGAGCGTCATCACGACCAGGAGCAAATACACTTAGCACAGACGAGGAATTATCGAGGACCATCCCGTTTATTAAAAGTGCAATAAAGCATTTTCCAGATGCAGTTATTTCAATCGACACGTATAATTCAATTGTTGCGCAGGAAGCAGTATATGCAGGAGCGCAAATAATAAACGATATTTCAGGAGGTTCATTAGATAAGAACATGTTTACGATTGTAGAAGAATTAAAAGTACCCTACATTCTGATGCATATGAAGGGAAGTCCTGAAAACATGAAAAATTTAGCAACCTATGATAATTTAGTTGTCGAGGCTTATAAATATTTTCAATCAAAAATTATTGAATTGAAAAACCGTGGTGTTAACGATATTATCATCGATCCGGGATTTGGCTTTGCAAAGAATATCGACCAGAATTTTGTACTTTTAAAAAACCTAAACATTTTTAAAAACCTTAATGTACCTGTACTTGCTGGACTATCCAGAAAATCGATGATTTATAAATCGCTTGGAATAACGGCAGACGAATCTCTAAACGGAACTACCGCATTAAACATGATTAGCTTAATGAATGGTGCAAGTATCTTGAGAGTTCATGATGTAAAAGAAGCAGTTCAAACAATTCAATTGTATAAGCGATATAATGGCATTACTAACTAAATCGACTTTTCTTAAAGGGCATCAATGCCATAAATATATTTACCTCGACAAGTACTATAAAAAAGAGAAAGATCCACTCACAGAAGAGCAAAGAAAAAAGTATGAAGGTGGACATATCGTTGGAGCTATGGCGCAACATCTTTTCAGAGGCGGACTAGATGTTAGTCTGATTTCGAAAAGTCGTGATGTACTTGTTGTAGAGACAAAAAAACTAATTGAACAAGGACATACTATTCTTTACGAAGCAACATTTGAGTTTAACAATATCCTCGTAATGGCTGATATTATTATCAAAGATGGTGATGAGTGGAAAATTTACGAGATCAAATCGAGTCAGAAAATTTCAGCAACAAACCGCATCGATGCAGCTTTGCAATATTATGTTATTAACGGCAGTGGATTACCGATAAAGGAATTTCATTTATCCTGTTTAAATTATCCGAGACTCGAAGTAATTGAAATGAAAATGGAAGACATTCCAACAGACTTATTTCAATTTGAAGAGGTGACCAGTTTTTGTAAAGAGCAACTCATAGATACGGAAGAAAAAGTAAAAGATTTAAAAACAACACTGGCTTTGCCTAGCATTCCAAATATACCGACAGGAGAACATTGCAATTCGCCATACACCTGTGAATTCATCGGATTTTGTAATCGACCGCAAGAAGAAATTAACGAAGGATTATTTTCATGAATAACAAATCGATAAAAAACATATTTAACTCCTACCCTTTTCGGTTAATTCTATTTCTGGAATTGACGTTCATATTATTTAGAGTATTATTTGTTGCGCTTGTATTTTTAAAAGACAAATCCATAGAAGTCATTGATATTCCATACTTATTCATCTATGCATTACGTCTTGACTTAGCAGCCATCAGCTATATTGCAGCTTTACCCATTTTAATCTGGATAATTTATCAATACAGTAATTGGTCATTATTATTAAAAATCAAGAATGCATTTCTTATAATCATTTTACCCCTCGTCGCAATTATTTTATTAGCCAATCTGGTTATTTATTTTGCCTGGGGAACTCTTATTAATGCAAGAGCTGTATCTTTCTTAAGTAGTCCGAAAGAAGTAATCGCATCTCTAAGCAGCATTCAACTTATTTTATTTATTGTTTTTGTTATTGGATTAGGCATCGGTATTAATTCAATTTATCGTAAAACAATCCAACCAAAATTTTCAAAACCACTAAGATTAAACAAGCACTTGATACTTTTATGGTTGCCTATTTTACCAATCAGTATTCGAGGTGGGATTCAACAAATACCCATAAATGAAAGCGTTTGTATGTTTTCTAAAAATGAGAATGCAAACCTGGCAACTGTAAATCCTTTTTGGTATTTAATCAATAGTGTTTACAAAGCTCAAAATATCGATAGTAAAGCTTATCGATTTATGGAAGATGCTGAAGCGCAAAAAAACAGAGTTGAATTATATAACACATCTAGCGATAGCACTTTTACTATTACGACGGTTTCAAATCCCAATATTGTAACTATCATTTTAGAAAGTTGGACAGCAGATGTCATAGAATCATTGGATGGAGAAAAAGGGGTTACTCCTTTTTTCAATTCACTAGAAAAGGAAGGTCTGATGTTTGAAAATATTTACGCAGCAGGTAAGCGGACCGACTTAATGTTTCCATCTTTATTTTCAGGATTCCCTGCAATGCCAAACATCAGTGTGATTAAATATTCAGATAAGTCAATGCATCTTCCTTTTATCACACATGCGATAAAAAACAAAGGATATCAAACCTCTTTTAATTACGGTGGCGAAGTCGAATTTGCCAATATGAAATCCTATTTAACACAAGCAAAATTTGATATTATACTCGGCAAGGAGTCTTTTCCTGTAGAACAATGGACTAGCAAATGGGGTGTTTACGATGAAGTCTTATTTGATAAATCAATTACTACAATAAATAAATTAAAGCCTCCATTCTACTCTGCTATTTTAACACAAAGTACACATGAGCCATTTTCAATTCCAATAGCGAATAAATTCAAAGGCAATAGTGAATCAATCAAATTTAAAAATGCCGCTTATTATACAGATTATTGTTTGAAGAAATTCTTTGAAAAAGCAAAGAAGGAAAAATGGTATAATAACACCATCTTTATTTTAGTTGCTGATCACGGCCATATACTACCGCGCAATAATGATTACAGCTCACCTGCTGCATTTAAAATCCCTTTATTGATTTTCGGTCCTGCATTAAAAGATGATTTTAAAAATAAAAGAATAAGCAACATCGGAAACCAACAAGATTATGCAGCAACAATTAAAAGCATCTTAAACCTTGAAGTAGAGTTGCCTTTAAGTAACAATCTGCTTAATTATAACAGAAATGATTTTTGCTATATGAATTATGACGATGGATTTGTTTGGAAAAACAATCAATCCACATTTAAGATAAGCTACAGTAATAAGTCTGTAATACCTATGATTAATCAACCCGACAGCACCAGTATTACAAATGGAAAATCATTTATCCAATCGGCTTATAATTATTTCATTAATCTTTGATCAAAATAAATATCTTTGAAGTATGAATTTTAAAGAGCGACTACAGAAAGTAAAGTGTTTTGTTTTTGATATTGATGGCGTTTTAACGGATGGTCAATTACACATTTTACAAGATGGCACTATGCTTCGCAATATGAATATTAAAGATGGCTATGCTCTGCGACAAGCATTTTTAAAGAACTATCCCATCTTTGTTATTAGTGGCAGTAATGCAGAAGGTGTTAAGCAACGATTGAAGAATCTAGGAATTGAAGAAGTCTATTTAAATTGTAAAGACAAATTAGATCAGCTTTCGGTATTATTAGTTAAGCATCATCTAACCTACGAAGATGTATTGTATATGGGAGATGACATACCAGATTTAGAAGTTATGAAAAAATGTGGTGTAGCTACTTGTCCTAATGATGCAGTTCATCAAATAAAAGCTATTTCTATTTATATTTCCGATTATTGTGGTGGCAAAGGAGCTGTGCGTGACGTTATTGAACAAACACTAAGATTACATGGCCACTTCGAATAACTTCTCTATGTCCGACTTTTTGAAATTAGTGCGTTGGCCTAATTTAGTAATGCTATTTATTGTTCAATATGCATTACGCTATTTCTATATACTTCCGCGACTAGAAGCTGCAGAAATGACTATTGCAGTTAATCATTTACAATTCTTTCTTATTGCCTTATCAACTGTTCTAATTGCAGCGGGAGGTTATATCATTAATGATATTGAAGATGTAGCAAGCGACAGTATCAATAAAAAAGAAAAACGAATAGTAGGTGTTAAAATCCACGAAAAAACCGCTAATAACTTATATACGTTTATTACTTTTTTGGGAGTCATTATTGGCTTTATTCTAACTATGCTTTATGATATTAAACTCATTGGATTTATCAATGTGTTTACGGCTGGACTACTTTATTTCTACTCAAACACGTACAAATGCGTAGCACTTATTGGCAATATTGTCATCAGTATTTTAACAGGAATGACCATGATTGTATTGCTAATAGTGGAACCATCTGCTTTAGCAAATAATGAGATCAAGGTATTCATTACCGGATACGCTGTGTTCGCAGCTTGCTTTACTTTAATCAGAGAAATAATTAAAGACATAGAAGACATGAAAGGCGACTCTGTGGTGGGATGCAAAACGTTACCAATTATGATTGGCAGCGCACCTACTAAATGGTTGGTGGTTGTATTATCTGGATTTTTATGTTGCTTATTATTATTTGCTCTATACTCCTGGTATGAAACGGTTAATTATCTATCGCAGGGTATTTTAAAAACCGGATTCTACATCGTATTTAGTTATTTACTCTTATTCATTACCCTACCCGTTGGTTATTTAACTTACCTATTAGTTAAAGCTGACGAAAAAGAATCGTTCACTAATTGCTCCAAAATAGCCAAACTAATTATGGCTGCAGGTATATTTTCCATTCTTGTATTTTATTGTTCTCAATTTATCTAAAAAATGAATCCATTATCAGAAAAATTTAAAGCGTTAAAAGTAATCTTAGGTTCGAATTCCCCTAGAAGAAAACAATTGTTTTCAGAGCTAGGTATCGACTTCGAAGTAATAGTAAAAGATGTCGACGAAAACGTTGGCATGGCAATGCGTCCTGAGGACTTAGTTATGTTCCTAGCTCGTAAAAAGGGAATGGCCTTTAAAAATGAGACGAAGGATGGAGCTATCGTTATTACAGCTGATACCATTGTTGCACTAGGCGATCAGGTTATCGGTAAGCCGTCTTCGTTAGAAGATGCATCTGAAATGTTAAAAATGTTATCAGGTAAAAAACATCAGGTAATAACAGGTGTTGCAATTATGTCAGATAAAAAAGCAGAATCGTTTTTTGTTAGAACGGAAGTTTGTTTTAAATCCTTACGACCAGAAGAAATTGAATATTATGTCCATCAATTTAAACCGATGGATAAAGCGGGTGCTTATGGTATTCAAGAGTGGATTGGCATGACAGGTATCGAATATATTCAAGGCTCTTATTACAATGTAATGGGACTTCCGGTAAAAGAGCTTTACGAGCAATTACTGAAGTTTTAGTAAATGAGAAAAGCCTATCTGCAACTTCACCTCGCCATTTTACTTTGGGGGTTTACTGCGATACTTGGTAAATTGATTTTGTTGGATGAAGGCCTACTTGTTTGGTACAGAATGGGCATTAGTAGTATTTCTACACTCCTATTTGTTTTGATATCCAAATCATCATTAAAAATCAGCAAACAAGAATTTATTCGGCTGGTAGGAATTAGTTTTTTAATCACCCTACATTGGATCACATTTTACGGAGCCATTAAAGCTTCGAATGTTTCTATTGCAATAAGTTGCTTTTCATCAATTGCATTGTTTACTGCCTTAATAAATCCAGTAATCAATAAAGTAAAGATTAACAAAATCGAAATTGTATTGGGGCTTGGCGTTATAGCAGGAATAGGAATCATTTTTAGCATCCATCAATTATATTGGAAAGGAATACTACTCTCTATTATAAGTGCATTCTTAGGAGCATTATTTACGGTTTTAAATAAAAACGTTTCAGAAAAAATAGAGCCGGCCACAATTACCTTTTACGAGTTGTTCTTCGGTTTTATACTATTGACTTTTGCATTACCACTGTGGTTCGGAATTAATCATACAGGACTAGTTATACCAACGAATATCGATTGGATCTATTTAATCATCTTGGCTGTACTTTGCACGACTGTCCCGTTTACCTTATCAATGCATGCGATAAAAAAGCTAGATGCTTTTACCATGAACTTATCACTTAATCTCGAACCCGTTTATAGCATCATTTTAGCGATCTTTCTATTTCACGAGAACGAAGCTGTTGGCTATAGTTTTTATGTAGGCACTGGAATTATTTTATTAACTGTGATGTGGCACGCCTACACTAAGACATCCGCCGCCATCAATAAAAAACTAGAGGAAGAAAAATATAATTACGACTAATAAAAAAGGGTGTCTTGCGACACCCTTAACATTTTTAATTAACTCTTTTCCCTTTTGCTACTTTCTCCGTCTGTTGAATATCTTTTAATGATTTCTTCTTGAAGAGAAGCACTGCACCACCACCAGAGTATAAATAGTAATCCTGATTATTATAACTGATCTTATATCTACCGCCATCTTGAATTGCTGCTAATCGATAGTATCCGTTTTTATCTCCTTTACTCATGAATACTATTCCTTTGTTCATGCCATCTTCGAATGCAACTTTCACTGTTGACATATCTACTGTTTCATCAACTGTTCCCGGAGTTTTTGCTTTTATAACTACCAGCTCATCATTCTTGCTTGTTTTGATAATCAACTTTCCATCTTCAACAGCTTTATCCACTTCTGTTGGAGAACCATTTTTTAAAGTCACTTCATCGGAGATATAAAACTGAAGCTTTGATAATTCTTGGTTGGTTAATTTGTATTTTTCTCTTACTGCTTGTGTAAACGGAATTTTAGGAGAACATGAAGCAAGAAATGCAATTACTAATACTCCTGATAGAAATTTAATGTTTTTCATAATGCTATTTTTAAGTCGCGCGCCGTTGGCAAATATTATTCCAAAGAATACCTCAGAAAAACCTGTTAAGTGTATGGTGACCAGAACGAGACTCGAACTCGTACGCCTTGCAGCGCCACCCCCTCAAAGTGGTGCGTCTACCAATTCCGCCACCTGGCCATAAACTTTATTAGGGACTGCAAATATATTGAGTTTGCAGGTTCCATAAAAGTCATTTTATTTTTTCAGCCAATTCAGTGATGCGCGGCCAAGCTCCCCTCTTACATTCAAGGTATAATAACCAGGAGCTAAATTTTGCAATTCATCCAATTCGATTTTACCTTGATTTGCATTCTTCAATAGCGTTGTAATCAAGGTGCCATTTACTGAATAAACAGCAATCTCACATTGTCCGTTGTTTAAGTTATCCAGCTCCATAAACACCTTATCTCCTGTTGAAGGATTAGGGAATATTTTAGCTGTTAATTCTTTCGTATTGTCAGATAAACCAACCGATAAATCTCTGTAAATATCCTTGTAGCGTACTGAAGTAACCGTTTCGTTTTGTCCATTTACATTCACATTGATCTGCAAAACAGGGATTTTTCCATTTGTGGTTAACCACTTATATTCTCTTGTTTTTGTTCTTGGAAACGAAAAACCAAATCCAAAATTAGTAATGAAAATGGAATCACTTCCAGTCAATTCGGATACTACACGTATAGTATTAAAAGTCCCCAAAGGAGTAATTAAAGTTCCCCAACCATCAACATGATTTACTCGATGCTGTTGACCTTCTGCATATCCTTGACTAGGGACATTGATAGAATAATCAGAATCGCATGAATCAATATTTCCATAGTTACAAGGAAAAGAATAAACAATATCTTTATTGGTATAAGGAACAGGAGTTGCCACCCCAGAAATATTAGCCCCAAATCCTACTTGCTTGTAATTGCTATTAGAGTTATAAAAATAATTATACACATCGGTAATTGGAACAGCGCCACCACCACCTGCTAAATCTGCACCTTTAGCTGCTATATTCGCTCTGTTAGAATTGAAGGGTAGATTTGCAAAAAATATGGCGTAAGTTATACCTGTTGAGGTTACTGCTAAAGAAGTATCGACTTCCTGACTATTGGGAACTAATCCACTGTAATCCCATAAAGCATTAGCACCATTAGTTGCCAAGGATGTATTTGCAGGAACTGTATTAGTTACACTTAATCGAACAGTATCGCCAGCAGCAGCAAAATCACCAGTACCAATTGTTATTTGACTAAATGAATAAACTGAAAATGTTAAGCAGATTACGAGGGTAATAATTTTTTTCATGTTTGAAAGTTTTCTCAAATATAAAAAACAATAAAAAAGGAGGGTTACCCCTCCTCTACTTTTATCAAATTATTTTTAAAGTGCTTCGATAGCCTTTGCGATTGCCTCGAAATTAGGAATATCACCAGCGCTTTCTAATACTTCTGCATATTGAATAACACCATCTTTATCTGCTAAAAATGCTGAACGACGAGCGGTCCCTTTCATTCCTAGTACAAAATCATCGTATTGTGATCCAAAAGATGCACATACTGTTTTGTTATAGTCAGATGCTAATGTGAAATTAAGTCCTTGCTCCTCTTTGTACTTAGCCAATGTAAAAAGTGTATCTGTAGAAACACCAATGACATTCACAGATGCATTTTTGTAAAGAGCGATATCGTCTCTTACTGAACAAAGTTCATTTGTACATACACCTGTAAAGGCTGCTGGAAAAAACAAAAACAATGTTGCTTTTCCACTGATTGTTTCATTCGTAATTTCCTGTTTGTCGGAATCAAACATTTTGAATTCCGGTAATTTTGATCCTACTGTTAATTGCATTTGATTTATTTTTTTTTAATGATTTGGTTTAATTGTTAGTTGAACAAGCCTATAGGCCATTTTGTTTTGCCTGATTCCAGAATACATCCATTTCAGTCAATGATAAATGATCGAAAGAAAGATTGTTTTCCTTTAATTTTTCTTCCATGAACTGAAAACGACGAATGAACTTTTTATTGGTTCTTTCCAATGCTTCTTCTGGATTAATATTTTTAAATCGTGCGTAGTTTACAAGCGCAAACAACAAATCGCCGAATTCATCTTCAGCTTTTTGCTGATCACCTTTGTCAACCTCAACTTTAAACTCGTGTAACTCCTCCTCTACTTTTTCGAAAACCTGCTCATCTTTCTCCCAATCGAAACCTACTGCACGCGCTTTTTCCTGAATACGCATTGACTTTATTAATGCAGGTAATGAAGTTGGCACTCCTCCTAAAACCGATTTATTCCCCTCTTTTAACTTCAACTTCTCCCAGTTCTGACTCACTTCAGCCGCATCTTGAACTTTTACGTCGCCATAAATATGAGGATGGCGATGAATTAACTTTTCACAAATTCCATTGAGGACATCAGCAATATCAAAGTCGTTGGTTTCAGACGCAATTTTTGCATAAAAAATCATGTGTAGTATAATATCCCCTAATTCTTTCTTTACCTCTTGAATATCATCTTCCATGATTGCATCCGTCAACTCATAGACCTCTTCAATGGTAAGATGACGTAATGTTTGCATCGTCTGCTTCTTATCCCACGGACATTGCGAACGAAGGTCATCCATAATATTTAACAACCTCTCAAACGCTGCCTTTTTATCTTCCATTGTATGCATGCGACAAAGGTAATAATTAACTGAATAGTTGTAATTTCGTTCTCTCAATCTATGAAGCGGTTTTTATTTATTTCAGTTCTGGTTTTTGCAGCAATTAGCAGTAATAGTCAGTCCGTTAAGGATTGGTCTTGCACTGCTAAAATCGGAAATGGTTTTATTGTGGCCCATCGCCCTTCTGTAGTACATGTACTACAAAAGCATTGTCGTAGTTTAGAATTTGATTTTATGAAAACATCTTCTAGAAAAAAAGGATGGGAAGAACTGTATAATTATCCTGAGATTGGCTTCGGATATCAGTATTTTAATCTCGGAAATCCGGAGGAATTAGGATCTGCTCAAGGATTATTTGGACTTGTTAAATTCAAACTTTTCAACCACAAAACAAATTATTTTAAAACGCATTTAGGAATAGGTCTTGGCTACGTGTCCAAAACATTTAACATTACAGATAATTATAAAAATCTATTAGTAGGCTCTCATATCAACGCAACTATTACCACTGGCATTGAATATCAAATTCAATTAAGTAAAAAATCAATGTTTACCAGTGGCATTAATCTGACTCATTATAGCAATGGTGGAAGCAATGTTCCGAATATGGGTATTAATCTCGCCATGCTGAATGTAGGATTAGTTTATCATCTAAATGATATTAGTAATCCAACAAAAGACACTTTGAGTATTAATAGAGAGAAAGCTTTTGAAGTCGTAATTGCTGGTGGAATAAAACAAATCTATCCTCCAAACAGTCCTAAATACGGCGTTGGAATTTTTACAACTGATTACCTATGGCCAATAAAAAAGAAATCCCTTTTCACCATTGGAACAGATGCTTTTTTTGATGGATCGCATAATGCATTTCTGAAACAAGACTCTGTCATTACTGATGGTATTGATGGTGTTTTGAGAGGTGGAATCCATGTAGGATACGGATTAAAAGTAGGTAAATGCACAGGGATTTTACAAACTGGTTATTACCTATACAATCCGCATGAAATTGACGGACGGATTTATAACACTTTGTCTATCCGATATCACTTAAACGATCACTGGTTCGTGTGTTTTAATTTAAAATCGCATTATGCGCGAGCAGACTATTTTCAATATGGAATTGGATATCATTTATAGAAAACAATTTTTAGTTATGCTGCTTGTTATACTATCATTTACAAGCTGTGAAAAAATTTGCGACTGTGCGAAAGGGACAGGTGATATCGTATCTGAATACAGATCTATTTCAAGCTTTCAGCAATTAGAACTTTACAACAATATTGATCTTGTTATTCATATAGACTCAAACCCTAAATTAAAAATCACTGCGGGAAAAAATTTAATTTCAGAAATCACAACCGTCAATGATAATGGCATATTAAGAATTCGAAATAAAAACAACTGCAACTGGGTGAGAGATTTTAATACAAGCATTGTTGTTGAAGTATGGACACCATCTTTAAACTATCTGATGGCAAAAGATGCAACGGGAGATATTTATCTGGAGGATTCGCTTTACTGCAATGGATTTTATTTCGATAGTTTTAGCAGTACCGGTCAGTTTCATTTTAAGTTAAAAGGACCCGAAGCTCATTTGAATATCAATAATGGTCCTGCTGATATTTCGGCAATTGGTAAAGTCGACAACTTTTATTTGTATGGTGCGGGTTATGGCAGGTTAGATTGTGTAAATTTGCACTCCGATTACGTTTTCGTTACAAACAGAGGTACAAACAACTTTTATGTAACTGCTCAACGGTTAATCGATGCAAGCATCTTCGGAACTGGAAATATTTATTATCAAGGCAATCCAACGACGATCGTTAAAAAAGAATTTGGACAAGGAAAATTAATCTCATTATAGCAAAGTGTTAGTACTTCAAAATATTTTATTCGAATTTGGTTCTCGCGTTTTATACAGCGATTTGAATTGGCATATTAAACCCAATGAAAAAATTGGACTTATCGGAGCAAACGGAACAGGTAAATCTACCCTATTACGTGTTATCAGTGGTGAATATAGTCCTTCAGGTGGAACGATCTCGAAAAGAAATGATTTGGTACTAGGATTCTTGAACCAAGATTTATTAAGCTATCTATCTGAAAAGTCGATTTTAGATGTTGCCATGGAAGCTTTTGAAAGAGCTAATGAATTACATCTCGAAATTGAAGAATGCTTGAAAGAGTTAGAGCATGATTACTCCGACTCTATACTTGATAGACTACACAAAGCGCAAGTAGAATATGAAAATCTCGATGGTTATTCATTACAACATAAAGCCGAATCTATTTTAGAAGGTTTAGGTTTTACTACTGCGGATTTATCCAGACCATTAAAAGAATTTTCGGGTGGATGGAGAATGCGAGTTATGCTTGCAAAAACATTACTTCGAAAGCCTAATTTATTGTTGCTCGATGAGCCTACGAATCACCTTGACTTACCATCGATTCAGTGGCTGGAAGAATATTTAAAGATATATGAAGGGACAGTAGTTATCGTATCCCACGACCGTTATTTCCTTGATAAAATTGTAAATAGAATTGTAGAAATTGAACATCAAAAAATAACGATTTACACAGGCAACTATAGTTACTACCTTGAAGAAAAAGCTGAGCGACAAGAGCTACAAGCAAATCAGTTTAGAAATCAGGAAAAATACATCAAAGAACAAGAGCGATTTATTGAACGATTTAAAGCCAAAGCATCAAAAGCGAGTGCGGCTCAGTCAAGAATGAAAGCGCTTGAAAAACTAGAAAGAGTTGAAGCTGTTGAAGGTCCTTCTGCTGCAATTAGAGTACGATTTGCAGTCGACAAAAACCCTGGAAGAGTTCTACAAAAATTGGAAATTGAAGACAAGCGCTACGGCAACCAAGTAATTTTTCATCACGCGCACGCAGAAGTTTCAAGAGGAGATAAAATCGCATTTGTTGGTGCTAATGGGAAAGGGAAATCTACCTTACTACGAATGTTATTTGGCTCTGAACAATTTGAAGGAAAAGCAGAACCGGGTTACAATGTAGTTACTTCGTTCTATGCTCAGCATCAGTTAGAGTCACTTAATAAAGAAAGCTCTGCTCTAGAAGAGTTACAGATTTTCGCACCCGAAGAATCAGATACTTACTTGAGATCTTTATTAGGCGCCTTCCTATTAAAAGGCGACGAGGTATTTAAGAAAATTAAAGTTTTATCGGGAGGTGAACGAGCACGTGTGGCTTTAGCAAAAACAATTCTTGCGAAAGCGAATTTCTTATTACTCGATGAGCCTACCAATCACCTTGACATGCAAAGTGTGAATGTATTGGTGGATGTCCTTAACCGTTATGAAGGCTCTTATGTGGTAGTATCCCACGACCGTTACTTCTTATCGCGTATCGCTAATAAAATCTGGTATATCGAAGATCATTTGCTGAAAGAATATCCAGGCACTTATGTTGAATTCGACCAATACATCGAATTGAAAAAGTCGAAAGAAAAAGAAAACGAAAAGACTAAAAATGCTTCAGCGAAGTTAGAGAAGAAAGAAGTTAAAGTTGAGCAACCTGCTAACACATCCAACAAAAAAGAGAAGCAAAAGCTCGAGCAAAAAGCTAAAAAAATTGAAGAGCAAATCAATTCATTGAAGCAAAAAGTAGAAGAGTTAAATTTGAAAATGAGTCAACCAGATGTTTTAAAAGATGTTAATTCGGTTAAAGAATTACAAGGTAAAACAGGAGAGGTTGAAAGTGAAATAAAATCATTAACAGCTGAATGGGAATCCATCTACGAGCAATTACTTTCAGAAGATTAATCACTGCTATTTCTGTAGTTCTCCTCTTTTGCAGTCAATCGTTTGCTCAAGTGGTGACATCCGATTCACTATTGTTCGAGAATAAAATATTCGATGAGTCATTTAAGACAATTATCTTTTCAAAACTAAATAATAATTTAAGTGAACCTGTTTTGGCTTTAAACTCGAATGAAAAGTTAAAGCTGCAGTTTGATGACCTAAGCGAAGAAGCAAAAGATTTGAGTTTTACATTTATCCATTATGATCGCGATGGAAAGAAAAGTATTCTTACCGAAAGCGACTATATCAGCGGATTTAATTTTGATCATATTCTTAATTATAAAAACTCATTCAATACCATTCAGAATTATTACCATTACGAGTTAACCATTCCGAATGAGAATATACAACCGATTATTTCAGGAAATTATCTTTTAGTTGTTTATGACAATTCAAATCCGGAGAAAATTTACTTAACCCAACGTTTCTGGATTACCGAAAACACAGCAGCACTTAGTACGAAAGTGCAAAGAGCTAACGATATCGAAATCAGAAATACCCATCAGGAATTAGATGTGAAAGTAAATATTGGAACTACCAAAATCAACAATCCTTACGATGATAGTAAGCTTGTAATTGTTCAAAATAACAACTTCAAAAATGCTATAACGACATTAAAACCTGTTTTTATTGTAGATAAAGAATGGGATTACAATTACGACTTGGAAAATACATTTGAAGGTGGTAACGAGTTCAGAAATTTTGATGTAAGAAGCATTAAATTTTTAACGCAATATATTGATCACATACAAATTGACTCGCTTAATAAATTAACGAGTGTTTACTTAAAAAGAGAAGAGAAAAAGAACACGCAACGTTATGCTGTTTCAGATGATATCAATGGTCGTTTTTTAATTAAAATTTATGAAGGAAGTGATGACGCCCTGGAAGCTGATTATGTTTACGTGAACTTTAATCTGCCCGTAATGGAGGCCTTCGATAGTGCGGAGGTATTTTTATTTGGCGAGCTCTCTAACTGGGAATTCAATCCAGCTTTCACGATGAATTACAACGAAGAAAATGGCTGTTATGATAAAACACTATTAGTTAAACAAGGCTATTATAACTACTTATACTTTGTGAAGGAGAAATCTTCTAATTTCCCTTCACCACTATTGGTTGAAGGCTCTCACTTCGAAACCAGAAACAACTATCAACTTTTCTTTTATTCGAGAGACATTGGAAGTCGCTATGATCGACTTTCAGGATACTTGGAATTGGAGAATTAATTTTTCACCCATCATAAAGGTCATTAACCTCTCTTTTAATGCGCTTTGTCAAATTTTGACATGAGTAATTAATTTCCGCTATATTTTTGGGTAACCTAAAAAGCCATTCACCTACCATGAATATATTTACAGAAGTAACAGCGGGGATAAAAGTAAGTGTAGAAACGTTTTACCAGCCAACACATAGTACTCCAGGATTCAGTCAATATGTTTTTGCTTATCGTATAACAATTACTAACGACAGCGAATACAATGTTCAACTAAAAAAGCGACATTGGCATATCATCGGATCTGACAACTCCCATAGAGAAGTTGAAGGTGAAGGTGTTGTTGGAGAGCAACCTTTTATTGCGCCGGGCGAGACCTATCGATACGTCTCTGGTTGTAACCTAAATACAGAAATAGGAAAAATGTACGGAACCTACCTCATGGAGAGAGTTACAGACCATAAACTCTTTTTCGTAAAAATTCCAGAATTTAAAATGGTTGTTCCATCACGATTAAACTGACACTCAACAATCAGTTAACCAAGACCCCTGAAGCTAATCTCAGGGGTTAATTTTTTCTACAATATTCGCTGCAAACAATACCTGCTGCAACAGCCACGTTTAACGACTCTGCCTTACTTGGTTTATTTGAGGGGCGAGGAATGTGAATCCCTTGAGTTATGAATGAATTTAAAACCGGATTTACGCCGCGGCTTTCATTACCTAAAATCACAAAACTGGATTCAGCAAAATCAGCATTGTAAATATTTTCACCGGATAAAAGCGTGGCATAAACAGGCCATTTATTTCCAGCCGCATTTTTAATTAAAACATCTGCCAACGAGGTGTAATGAACTTTAACATTAAAAACACTACCCATAGAAGCTTGAATTACTTTAGGATTAAATACATCAGCAGTATCAGGAGAACAAATTACAGATGATATCCCAAACCAATCTGCAATGCGAATAATAGTCCCAAGATTACCAGGATCCTGGATCTGATCTAAAAGCAAATGCAAGCCTTTAGATAGCGTATTAACAGGACCTTCTATCATCGGCATCTCAACAACAGCCAAGACTTTATTGGGTGTTTGAAGTCCACTCACCCGCTCCATCTCCGCTTCCGAAACAATTTCTAATGGCAAGGAAGTATGCTGGTCGGGTGTCCAATTACTGGTAGCATAAAGCTGCTTGACTTTGAAATCCGACTTCAATACCTCGGACACCATTTTAGGACCTTCCACTATAAACAATCCTTCCTCATTTCTGAATTTCTTTTGTTGAAGAGAACGTAAAAAACTTATGGTTGATTTAGAAGCCATTGAAATTTAATATTCGTTTAATATTGTATTTTTACAGCTGAAAATGAAGAGCCATAAAGACAATATTTACTTAGTTGTCATTTTATCTTTTTTATCGATTATATTCCTTACGGGATGCTCGGCCACCAAAAGTGTTCCTGATGGAAAGCACTTGCTTTGTAAAAATACAATTAAAACAGACAGACCCGAATTAAAAGAAAACTTTAATGCGGTTATTAAGCAAAAGCCTAACAGGAAAATTTTCGGATTCGTACGCTTTCATTTAAGCGTATACAATTTTGCCTTCGGAGGAAAGGAAACAAAATTTAATCATTGGTTAAAATCAACCGTTGGTGAAGAACCAGTATTAGTTGATACTTCTAAAGTACGTAAATCAAGCGAGCAATTACTCACCTTACTCCAGAACAATGGTTTTTTTAACGCTGTCGTTTCCGACTCCGTTGAATATTGGAAGAAAAAATCATTTGTATATTATAACCTACAGGGTAATGCTCCCTACACTTTTCTAAAACTAAAATATGATATTAATGACTCGTTAGTACGCCAGGTAGTATTACAAAACGACTCATTAACTGTTATTC
This sequence comes from uncultured Bacteroidota bacterium, assembly GCA_903847585.1. Taxonomy (GTDB): domain Bacteria; phylum Bacteroidota; class Bacteroidia; order AKYH767-A; family OLB10; genus CAINEC01. Next base: position 67,822 of record CAINEC010000007.1, on the reverse strand, counting down.
ATAAAGGTGATAATTATTCATCTGCCACCTTGCAAAAAGAAAGGGATCGGATTACCTCATTGTTGAGAAATACCGGATTCGCCGCATTTAATTCGCAGTACATTCGATTTGTTGTTGATACAGGATTTAAAACAAATCAAGCAGAAGTCACAATGCTTATTTCAAATCCTAATCCAACGGAAGAACAAATTAAAAATGGCATTATTCCGAAGCATCAGCTAGGCGTAAATAAAAACATAAGCGTTGATATGGATTATGAGCCTATCGATTTAAATCGTGTAGCCATAAACGATAGTGCTGTTTTTAATGAATATGTTTTTTATCCTAATCGTGATACAGTTTTCCTCTATAAGTTCAATCGTTTAACCGATCATATTTACATTCAACCGAACTCACTTTACTCACAAGAAAATATTGACTTAACCTACCAGCGACTTGCGGACCTAGGTGTATTTCGTTTTGTAAATATCAAATATGAACAAATAGATGGATTAGATAGTCTTGGCAGAAATCAGTATCAATGTAAGATTATGCTTTCGCCACAATACCGTCAGTCGTATAAATTTGAAGCAGAAGGAACAAATAGCGGTGGCAACTTAGGAATTTCAGGAAGCTTTGTCTACAGAAATAAAAATGTTTTTCGCGGAGCAGAACTATTGGAATTTAAAATAAGAGGTGGATTAGAAATACAACGATCATTAACAACAGAAGAAAATCAAGCTTATAAATTCGGACTCTTCAACACCTTTGAATTTGGTCCCGAATTAAGTTTAAGTTTTCCAAGAGGATTATGGCCTTTCACTATTCGAAATTCGAGAAAAGTAAGTAATCCCATTACCTCAGTTTCGATTGGTTATAATGTACAAAGCCGACCAGAATACTTCCGTCGACTTGCCAACTTATCTTATTACTTTACAAAGAGAATATCTAAATACAATCGCTTTTACTTTTACCCTGCAGAGATCAACTATTTGAAAGTGGATTTAGATTCTGCATTCAACGAACAATTATTATCATACAACAATATCAACTTGATCAACTCTTATACAGATCAGTTAATTATAAATGGCCGCTTTAGTTATTTGTATAACAATCAAATTGTAGGCAAGGCGGGCAACTTCACCTTTTTCCGATTCAATATTGAATTTGCAGGGAACACACTTTCATTACTTCCAACTAATACTTATAAAATATCGGAATCTAATAGTCGCTTAATTGGTAAAGTTCGTTATGCCCAATATGTGCGACCTGATTTTGACTTCCGTTATTATTTAAACTTCAACAAAACATCTTCGTTAGTAACAAGATTAGTATCAGGTGTAGGATATGCATACGGAAATTCAACACTTGTTCCTTTTGAAAAAGCCTTTTACGCAGGCGGACCCAATGATATCCGAGCATGGAGATCACGCTCACTTGGACCCGGATCAAATGTTACAACGGATTTATTTCAACAGTTTGGAGAATTTAAAATCACTGGTAATGTTGAATACCGATTTAACCTATATAAGTTTTTAAAAGGGGCCGTATTTACAGACTTTGGAAATATATGGTTGTTGAATGATTCGGAAGACAAACCTGGCTCAGGAGTGAGTTTAAATACATTCGGAGATGAAATTGCGATTGGTTCTGGTATTGGAATCCGAAGTGACTTTACCTTCTTTATTTTCCGATTAGATGCGGCGGTAAAAATGAAAGACCCTTCAAAACCGGTAGGGAGTCGTTGGACTGCTGGCGCTAATGACTTAACAGATGTTACTTTTAACTTCGGAATTGGTTATCCTTTTTGATTTTATTGCATTTGCGTGATTGATTTTTTCGACTTTATCATTTAAAATCTTACATCGATTTTTAATTACGTGCAGTAGATATTTACAAGTGAAATTCTATTTACATAGTGTTATTATTAGTTGATTTCCCTGTATTTCTTACACTTTTCATATCACATAATTCCTTCAAAACATCACAATGTAAGAATCCAACCATATTTTTAAAATCATGGTTTTTAGCGAGGGTATTTTTACTGCATCAAATATTTCAAACCAATGCATAAAATATTACTAGTAGACGACCGCCCTGAAAACTTATACTCGCTTGAGAATATACTCGCGAATGAAAACAGGATTATTTTAAAAGCTTCATCAGGCGAAGAAGCCTTAAAAATCGCTTTCAGTGAACATATAGCATTAATATTACTTGATGTCCAAATGCCAGTAATGGATGGATTTGAAGTTGCTCATATGTTAAAGCAAACAAATAGAACGAAGAAAACTCCTATACTATTTGTAACTGCTATTAGCAAGGAAAAGAAATACATGCTTAAAGGATATCAGGAAGGCTGCATAGATTATTTATTTAAGCCACTAGATGTAGATATTACACAAGCCAAAGTAAATACGCTATTAAAACTTCACGATCAACAGCGTGAACTGGAAATCAAAAATGCAGAGCTTGCAAAACTTAATCAAGAGAAAAATTATTTCCTTGGAGTAGCATCACATGATTTAAGAAATCCAATAGGTAATATCATTTCGTTAGTACATATTCTTGAGGATGAATTAGGCGATACATTGTCATTCGAAATGAAAGAAATGCTTCAGATGATGCATGATTCAGGAAGAGATATGCTTGAACTATTAAACAACTTACTTGATGTTTCGAAAATAGAATCTGGTAAAATGAATCTTAATTTAAAGAATGATTCAATCGCAGGTATCATACAAAAATCAATTAATGATAATATCCGAACGGCAAATGCAAAATCAATTGTACTTGATTACAATATAGGAGATAATATTCCGCAAGTAGCCTTCGATAAAATTCATTTGCAACAAGTATTAAATAATTTAATTTCAAACGCCATTAAGTTTTCGTTCGGAAATACGCATGTTGAAATCAACGTGATTAGAAAAGAAAGTGATGTTGTTATTTCAGTAAAAGATCAAGGCCAAGGAATTCCGTCTAATGATATTCACAGAGTATTTCTACCATTTGAAAGAACGAGTGTAGCAAGTACAAATGGAGAAAAAAGTACTGGTCTTGGACTAACTATCGCGAAGCGAATTGTTGAGGCGCATGGAGGAAATATCTGGCTCAGCAGCGAAGTTGGAACTGGCACCACCTTCTTCTTTAGCTTACCAATAAATGAATATAAGCGAGAACTAATTCCTCTCGAGTTTATAAAAAGATAGCTGTTTAATTTGAAATCAGGGCACCTCAAAAGGGTGCTCTTTTTTTATGCTCGCTCAAGAATCATTGCATACCCCTGCCCTACACCAATACACATGGTCACCATTGCAAACTTCTTGTTTCCTTCGGCTAATTGATGGGATGCAGAAAGTGCTATTCTTGCTCCGCTCATTCCTAATGGATGACCTAACGCTATCGCACCTCCGTTCGGATTAATACGACTATCATTGTCTGCTAATCCCCAACTACGAATACATGCTAAACTTTGAGCAGCAAATGCTTCATTTAACTCGATAATATCCATATCATCCCAGGTAAGTCCTGCATTTTTTAATGCTTTATTTGCAGCTTCTACAGGACCGATTCCCATAATACGAGGCTCAACACCTGCAATGCCAACAGATACAATTCTGCTTAATGCTTTTAGATTATTTTTTTTCAAACCTTCTTCGGATGCAAGTAATATTGCCGCTGCACCATCATTTAATCCGCTGGCATTACCAGCAGTAACGGTACCGTCTTTACGAAAACTAGGCTTTAATTTAGCAAGACCTTCCATAGAAGTAGAAGGTTTTATGAACTCATCTGCCGTAAATAAAATCGGATCTCCTTTTCGCTGTGGAATTTCAACTGCTATGATTTCATTCTCAAATTTACCTGCCTTTTGTGCGGCTACTGCTTTCTGTTGCGACCATAAAGCAAATTGATCTTGATCCTCACGAGAAATACTATCACGAACAGCAAGATTCTCTGCTGTTTCACCCATAGCATCTACACCAAACTTTTCTTTCATTAGTGGATTGATAAATCGCCATCCGAAACTCGAATCGAACATTTGTGCATCGCGACCATAAGGTGTAGATGTTTTAGAAATCACCCAAGGGCCTCGAGTCATATGTTCTACTCCACCAGCAATCATTAAATCTGCTTCTCCTAACATCAATGAACGTCCCGCAGAAGCAATAGCTGATAATCCTGATGCACACAAACGATTGACTGTTTCTCCAGGAATTGATACTGGCAAGCCTGCAAGCAAAGTAGCCATACGAGCAATGTTTCGATTGTCTTCACCAGCCTGATTAGCGCAACCCATAATTACATCACCTACATCTGAAAAATCAACACCATTATTTTTTTCTGCCAGCTTTCTTAAAACTAATGCAGCTAAATCATCTGCACGGACAGGTGCTAACGTTCCTCCAAAATTACCGATTGGTGTTCTAACACCATTAACTATGTATGCGTTCTTAATCATATTATTTTTCTTGAGGGAACCATTCCTTTGATGTTCTGTAAACTACTCCTTTGAACAACGCAACTGTTTGTCCTTGTTCATTCGTTACAGTGATGGAATAAATTCCGATTTTATTTGTTAAACTTTTTTCTTCTGATGTTGCATAAATCACATCATCTTCTTTCAAAGAAACAGTATGTGATATAGAGGTTTCAACGGATACACTTTGACGACCGTGAGAGTTAGAAGAAAATGCTAAAGCACTATCGGCAAGCGAATAGGTAATTCCTCCATGAGCAATACCAAATCCGTTGAGCATTTCCTTTCTGATTTTCATTTTTAATTTACAAAAACCAGGAGCCACTTCTAATACTTCAATACCTAACCACTGACTAAACCAATCGTGGTCATACATTCTTGAAACAATTTTATTGGCTTGATTAGCTTCCATCAATGATTCTTATTAATTAAAAAAAGGATTTATTCTCTCTAACCATTTGGCGTAATAAAACAGATGCACGATAACGATCATCATGATACTCCACATACAGTGAATCCAAGATTGATAACACTTTCTCTACTCCTATTTCATCTGCCCACTTGAGTAATCCCTTGGGATAGTTCACCCCTTTCGTCATTGATAAATCGATGTCTTCTGCTGTAGCAATTTTATAATAAAGTGCATCAGCTGCTTCATTGATGAGCATTGCTAAAACACGAATTACAATTTCACTTGATAAGTCATCGTCTGATTTTACTTCTGGCTTAACAGCATTTTCACTGTAATCGTAATACCCCATTCCTGTTTTTCTTCCGAGTCTTCCTGACTCTACCATCTTCTTCTGAATTAAAGAAGGACGAAAACGAGCATCAAAATAAAACTGTTTCCAAACGGTTTCTGTCACGGTGTAATTAATATCGTTACCAATTAAATCCATCAATTCAAAAGGTCCCATTTTAAATCCTCCTTTCTCTCGCATAGCAGCATCAACAGTCGCCATATCAGCAATTCCTTCTTCAACAATCTTTAGCGATTCACCATAATAAGGACGAGCCACACGATTCACAATAAAACCAGGAGTATCTTTAGCAATTACAGGAACTTTTTTCCAAGCCTGCATTAAAGATTTACAATCTTCTGCTAAACCATCTTTTGTTTGAAGCGCGGGAATTACTTCTACCAATGGCATTAATGGAGCTGGATTAAAAAAATGCAATCCGATAACTCGTTCAGGATTAGTACAAGCTGCAGCAACAGAAGTTACTGAAAGCGATGAAGTGTTTGATGCAAGTACACATGAAGTACTAACCACTTTCTCTAAAGCTGAAAATATTTCTTTTTTTACTTCTAGTATTTCAACAACTGCTTCTATGATTAAATCAGCAGAAGCAAATCCACTCAATGAATCGATAACTGTAATTCGGCTACACAGAGCCGTTACATCCTCCAGCGACATTTTCCCCTTCTCTACTAGCTTATTCAATGAAGCTTCCGTCTTCTTTACTGCATTAGCGGCAGCTCCTTCTTTGGCATCAAACAAAAAAACAGAATGACCAGCAGATGCTGCTACTTGTGCAATACCACTCCCCATTGCTCCCGCACCGATAACTCCAACAATTGATTTTTCTGATAACATATTATTCTCCTTTAAATACAGGCAATCGCTTTTCAAGAAAGGCATTTACTCCTTCTTTATGATCATAAGTTTGACCAGCTTGTGCCTGATACACTTCTTCTAACTTAAGTTGTTGTTTTAAATCTGATGTTGCTGATTGATTCAACAACATTTTCGTTAAGGCGATCCCTTTAGTAGGCATATTCGCTAATTGAATACAAATCTTATCTGCTTCCGATTTAAGTACATCATCAGCAAAACACTTATACACCATTCCCATTTCTGCAGCTTCTTTACCTCCTACCTTATCTGCCAGCATCATTAATCCTGCAGCACGTTGTGAACCTATTAGTCGCGGTAAAAAGAATGTTCCACCACTATCTGGAATTAAACCGATTTTACTAAATGCTTGTATGAAAGATGCCGATTCTCCTGCTAAAACGATATCACATGCTAATGCGATGTTAGCTCCTGCTCCCGCAGCAACACCGTGTACCACTGCTACAACAGGCTTCTGTGCTTCACGGATTTTAATTATGATTGGGTTATAATGCTCATCAACAATTTTTTGAATTCCTGGTCCATCAGGAGCTATAGCCTCTGATAAATCCTGACCAGCACAAAACGCTTTACCTTCAGCTTCAACTAAGATGCATCTAACTGTATTATCAGTAGAAAAATTGTCGATTGCAGCTTGCATTTGCAAAGCCATTTCGCGATTAAAACTATTAAACTTTTCCGGGCGGTTTAACTTGATTCGTCCTACCCCATTTTCAATCGTAGCAGTTATTAAGCTCATCTTTAAATTTCTTACTACAAAGAAAACTAAAAAAGGCTTTCGTTAAGCTATATTTATGAATGAAGTATCAATGACATTTGAACTGCTCAAATGGTTGTCTGCAACCATTACAAAAGTGTAACGCTTTGCAAGCAGTGGAACCAAATCGGCTGGTAAGTGAGGTGTCTGTTGAGCTACAAAAAGGACAAGCCACTGGACCTTTATCATTATTGGCAAAAGGATGTAAATTTTCGAAACTCAGTTTCTCAGGAGGTGCAATTCCATAGGCTCTTAACTTTTCCTTGGTTTCATCGCTCATCCAATCGGTTGTCCATGCCGGTTTATAAATCGTTTTAATAATTGGAGTTAAACCAACCAATAAAAGTTTTGCTCTTATTTGCTCCTCCATACTCTTTAATGCAGGGCAACCAGAATAAGTTGGGGTAATATCAACTTCGACATTTGAATCAGTAATTCGCACATCTCGAACAACGCCTAATTCAACAATGCTAATAGCGGGAACCTCAGGATCAGGAATCGAATTTAACAAGTCCCAGATTTCACTGGATTCTAAAGTTACCATACGGCGTCAGGATATGTTCGAGGCAGGTACTGCATTTCAGCTAAAAGATAACCTAAATGCTCACTATGTATTCCTTTCAAACCACCAGTTGGGGAATAAGTATTATTTTCAGGAACAGGCAATGTTGCTTTTGCAAAAATTTCATGTACCATTTTTGTCCATTCGTCACGAAACTTTTCTTTATCGAATGCAATTCCGTTGCTGATTAATAAAGCATCTACACTATCTTGCTCAAAAAGCTCATTCGTATATGGCCATAACTCGTTTAAGGAATTTTGAATACGCTGATGACTTTCTTCTGTGCCATCACCTAAACGAACTATCCAATCGCCTGCGTGTCGAACGTGATAAGTAACCTCCTTAATTGATTTAGCTGCAAGTCCTGAAATTGTTTCATCGGTGCTCTTCATTAAATCACGAAACATCAGATAATCGAAACAGCCATTTAAAAACAACTTCATCATAGTAAATCCGAAATCTTTATTATCGGGTTGCTCTACCATTAATTTATTTCTAAACTCTCTTTCTCCTCTACGAAACGCATAAAAATCTTCTGTTTTCCCATCGCCTTCTATCTGTGCGGCATAAGTATAAAAGCCACGTGACTGACCAATTAGATCTAGTGCTACGTTACTCATCGCAATATCTTCTTCGAGGATAGGCCCATGACCAGTCCACTCAGAAATTCGTTGCGCATGTATTAATGAATTATCAGCGATACGTAGACAAAAATCAATTAACGCCTTATTTAAATCCGTCATCATATTTGTTTTAACCCGTCGGCTGTTTTGAAAAAGTTTGGAGAGCGATACATTTTATCATTTGCAGGATCGAAGAATGCTCCTGCATCTTCCGGAGAAGAAGCGATGATAGCATCACTTGGAACAACCCAAATATTAACTCCTTCTTGTCTTCTACTATAAACATCTCTTGCATTTAAAAGAGCAATTTCACCATCAGGAGCGTGAACGCTTCCTGCATGCTCATGAGGTGCACCTTGTTTCTTTTGTGTGAACACTTCCCACGTAGGCCATTGATGATTTGATTCCATTATAACTAATCAATTAAATTATTAATTCACTTTTTTCTTTGCTGCATATGCTTTAGCTGCGTCGCGCACCCACTGTCCGTTTGCATGTGCATCATTACGTTGTTTCAAACGCAACTTATTACAAGGACCATTACCGTTGATTACTTGGAAGAATTCATCCCAGTTTATTTCTCCGAAATCATAATGGCGAGTTTCCTCATTCCATTTCAGTTTATCATCTGGAATTTTTAAACCGATAGCCTGAGCTTGCTCCACTGTTCTATCAATAAATCGCTGACGTAAATCGTCATTTGTAAACAACTTCACCTTCCATTTCAAAAGATCTGCGCTGTTTGGCGACTCCTTATCAGAAGGACCGAACATCATCAGAGCAGGCCACCACCAACGATTCATAGCATCCTGAGCCATGTCTTTTTGCTCTTGAGTACCACGCATTAGATAAGCTAAAATCTGATAACCTTGTTTATTATGAAAATTCTCTTCTCTACAAATACGTAACATCGCACGTGAGTAAGGTCCGTAAGAACACTTAGCCAACACCGTTTGATTCACGATTGCTGCTCCGTCTACCAACCAACCGATGGCTCCAATATCCGCCCATGTTAAAGTCGGGTAATTGAATATGGAGGAATATTTTGCTTTGCCGGACAAAAGTTGATCAATCATTTCTGAGCGATCCATACCTAAAGTTTCTGCTGCGCTGTAGATGTACAACCCATGGCCAGCCTCATCTTGAACCTTGGCGATTAAGATAGCCTTACGTGCTAATGAAGGAGCTCTTGAAATCCAATTACCTTCTGGTAGCATCCCAACTACCTCTGAATGAGCATGTTGTGACATCATTCTCAATAATTGCTTACGATACTTTTCAGGCATCCAATCTTTGGGTTCGATTACTTTACCAGCTTGGATACTGTCGTTGAAGGCATTTTCTTTTTCGGATAAATCATCCATTTTTACATTTATATCCATCGGAATAACGGGTCTAATTAACTTTGCTAAAATAATAGTTACGACTAACCTACGCAAATGAGTTTCGTCAGATTAAATTAACATTTTAGTCAACATAAAGTTTATTCGAAGATGTTTAGATTTTATGTAACATCGTAGAAAATTTTCAGTATAAAGTCCACCCGAAAGGGCATATTCAATCAAACCACACACAATTATGAAAAAGATTACAAGATCTTTTATTGCACTTACTTTATTATTGTTTTTAGGCTCATGCAGGAACGTACTTGAGGTAACTTACTTTCAAGAATCGAAGGACACAGCAGTAGTTAGCAAGCAAAAATTTATTGAAGATCATTATGTATCGGTGATACAGCCTTACGATATCTTATCAATTTATGTAAGCAGTTTAAACCCTGAAGCAACAACCTTTTTTAATGTATTTAGTAAATCCGAAGGGCCTACCGTAGGTGATAGTTACTCTACTCGTCCGAATGTTGGATATCTGGTAGATGCTGAAGGAAATATCGATATGCCGGTAGTAGGCAAAATTAAAGTAGTCGGATTGTCAACTATTCAAGCAAAAGACTACATCCAAAAGCAATTAGAAAAATATTTACAGCAACCGAGTGTAAGGATATATTTTGAAAATTTCAAAGTAACTTTATTGGGTGAAGTGACGCATCCTGGAGTATACACAGTAACAAATGAAAAACTAACATTGCCAGAAGCAATTGGATTGGCTGGCGACTTATCCATTTTTGGAAATAGAAAAGAAGTAATGCTAATCCGTGAAGTTAAGGGAGAAAAAATTTATATTCCTATTGACTTAACAAGAAGAGATTTGTTTTACTCTCCTTATTACTATTTACATTCAAACGACATATTATATGTACCACCTGTGAAAGATAAAGTATCACAGTCAGACAACTTCTACAAAATAGCTCCTTTAATCATCAGTTTAGGAACGTTAGCCGCATTTGTGTTATTTAACCGATAACATATTACTTACTTAATCAATTTGAACAATGAATCAGGACACTACTACCGCTCACGACTACAAAGTAAACAACCCTAATAACGATCAGAAGAACGAAAGCGAAAACACGATTAACATTTCGCAAATAATAAACAAGTATTTCCTTCGCTATTGGTATTTATATGTTTATACATTAAGCCTTTCTTTGGTTACAGCATACTTCTATAACTGGTATGCCGACAGAGTCTATTTTTCTTCATGCACTGTATTAATTAAAGATGAGAAGAAGAATGTAAATAGTAGTGATTTACTAACGCAGCTTGGAGCCTTTAATAATGAGGGCGGAATTGAAAACGAAATCGGCATCATACGATCTCGAATGTTGATTTCTAAAACAATTGAAGAGCTACAACTTTACAAAAGTTATTACTTAATTGGAGATGTAAAGACGTCTGAAATATTTGCGTTGAAGCCTTTTGATTTAAAAGAAGATACTTTATATAATCTTGCTTTTAATACTTCTATCAAATTAGAAATTATCAATAGCAATAAATACAAACTCACCTACACTAAAGGCAATACAGAATATATTGGATACTATTTATTCAATCGTAAAATCAGTAATGATTTAGGAATATTTTCAATCGATAAGACATCTGACTTTAGTCGACAGCCATACGAATCTAAAAAATTTTCAAAGCGTAAATTTATTATTAAGGTTGCTGATAAAAATCTACTTACAGATATTTATCAAAGTGCATTAAAAGCAGAACCAATTAGCAAACAAGCATCAATGCTCCAAATATCTATTCAGGGAGCCACGCCATCTAAGAATGAAGCCTTCTTAAATAAACTTTGCGAACTATATGTAAAGAAAGGAATAGAAGTTAAAAATGAGTATGCAGTTAACACGTTGAACTTTATCGAACAGCAGTTAGGTGCATTAACAGGAGAGATTAATGAGAACGAAGTAAATGTTGAGAAATTCAGAGTTTCAAGAGGGATAACCGATTTATCAATTGAAGCAAACGCATATTTAGAAAGTGTAAAAAACTTCAATGGGCAAATTTCACAATTGGCAGTTCAAAGTAGTTTTCTTGATTATTTAGGTGGTTATGTTAATTCCGACAATAAAAATTTAACGGGCAATATTTCACCAGGAAGTATTTTAGTAAACGATCCGCTTTTACAAAGTCTCGTTTTAAAACTAAACGAATTAGAAAATAAGAAAAAGTCGCAGTCAAACTTATCTAAAGAAGATAACCCTTTAATGGTAAGTTTAAATACAGAGATTGCAAATACTAAAGCAGCTTTATCAGAGAATATTAAATCCCTGAAAAGTGGTATCAATGCTTCATTAGGTGAAGCAAGAAGTCAGCGAGGCAGTGTTGAATCTAAGTTAAGAAGATTACCAACAGCTCAGCGTGAATTACAAGGTATGTTAAGAGGTTCAAACATTAAAGAACAACTTTACTCCTACTTATTACAGAAAAAAGCAGAGACTGCTATTCTACTAGCTTCAACTACAGCAGACAATAGAATAATTGACAATGCAAGAACATTTATAAAACCACTTAAACCAATCAAAAGTTTAAGTTATACCATCGCCGTTATATTCGGATTAATTTTACCTGCATTCTTTATTTACATCAGAACAGCGTTTAACGATCGAATTATTGACCGTAACGATTTAGATTCAAAAACTAACATTCCAGTAATTGGTATGATTGGATTAAGTGCTTCAAAGTCTAGCCTGGTTGTTACAGAAAAACCAAATTCGCATATCTCTGAAGCGTTTAGAACGATTCGTACGAACTTACAATATTTCAATCAGGGAAATCAAAAAGCAACGATTCTCGTAACATCGTCGATATCATCAGAAGGAAAAAGTTTTACTTCCGTGAATCTAGCCTGTATGATGGCCATGTCAGGAAGAAAAACTATTCTAGTTGGTTGCGATTTACGTAAACCGAAAATTACGATTGGTTTCGACTTCGTATCTGAGATTGGATTAAGTAACTACCTTATTGGATTGAACAATGAAAAAGAAATTATTCAGAATTCAGGTACAATTCCTAATCTTGATATTATCCTATCAGGACCTAAACCTCCTAACCCTTCTGAATTAATTATCTCTCCAAAAATGGATGAGCTATTTGTTTATCTTAAGGCAAACTACGATTACATTATTTTAGATACACCTCCTATTGGTTTAATAACCGATGCGATGGTATTATCGAAATATGTTGATATAAGCATATACGTGGTTCGTCAACGTGTTACCAGAAAACACCACTTGAACTTTATCAATAAGCTTTATAGTGAAGGTAAGCTTAAAAATGTATGTATTGTATTCAACGCTATTAAGGCATCTAACAGAAGCTATGGCTACGGTTATGAATATGGTTATGGTTATGGATATGGCTACGGATACGGTTATGGCTATGGTTATGGCTATTACGAAGAAGATAAAGAAAGAAAAAGTTTGAAATCTACTTTTAAAAAGCTATTTAAACGAAAGAGTTCCAAAGCCTAACTTAAAAAGTAGACGATGAAACAAATTCGTGCTAAACTAAAATCTGCTTTAGACGGAGAAACTCAGACACTATTCAAAAATAGTGTCTGGGTTTTTGTGTCGAACGTTTATGGTGTGTTGCTCGCCTTTTTGCGATCAATTGTCATAGCACGCGGATTAGGTGCAGAAATCCTGGGTATTTATTCTGTAATAATTGCATTTGTGCTCACCATTCAAGAGGTGATTAAACTTAATGTGCCGCTTGGAATAATAAAATTTGGTGCTCAATTTATATCGCACAAATCTCCAGAAAAAGTAATTAGCCTGCTGAAAAGAGGTATAATGTATAGTATGCTTTCCGCATTGCTATCAGTAATTGTGATTGCAATAATAACCTACTTTTTATATCCACACTTCTTCGATATAGAAGGACTTCAGAAATTTATTATCCTATATGCAGCTGTAAATGGCGTTTGCTTTTTAGATAATATTGGAAGAGCAGTATTAAAAATTTATTATCGATTTAAAGTAAATTCAATTGTTCAAATAATAATGGACACTGTTGAATTTGCCGCAATTACACTTTCCATCTATTATTTCCCAAATAATCTTGAATACTTCTTTTACACAGTCATATCGACTAAATTACTGAACTCATTAATTTGTAATTTGTCAGTCATCATTGAATTAAGAAAGGACTTGCTCCCATATTTTAAAACACCAGCAAGTGCTATTAAAAGTCATTATGCCGAAGTAAGACATTTTATTTTCGGAAATTCATTCGGCAACACATTAAAAACATTTTTAAATCAAGGAGATATTCTTCTTTTGAACCTCTTTGGAACACACGCCGCGGTAGGTTTTTATACTGTTTCAAAAAAACTGGCTTACGCGATTTTAACTGTTACAGACCCTCTAGTAACTTCCATCTATCCTCAATTAGCACACCTAGTAGCTCAAAACAAATGGAAGGAACTTAGATTAATGATGGGTAAAATAACAAGCATCGCAATAATTCCCTCTGCTATTGCAACACTCGTTATCTTCTTCTTAAAGGGTGATATAATTACATTCGTTTACGGACCTTCATTTATTCAATCAGTCCCAACATTTTTTATTCATTTTCTAGGAGCTGCCTCAGGCTCTATTTTATTTTGGACTACGCCTTTAATGCAAGGACTTAATCTCACCAATAAAAGAATAAAAATTTACTCGATTGCCATTATTATCAACTTCATAATAGCATATTTTCTAACCCCACATTTAGGACCAGTTGGAGTTGCAATAGGATTATTATCTGCTAATTTATTTATTAATTTCTCTTTCGCTTTTTATTGCTTAAAAAGGATCAACAAAAAAATTACATTAAGCGATGATACTAGAGAAACAGTTTACATTTATTTATCACCATATGATATTTTAAGACCTAGAACTAATCAGCTTAGCGATGTTCGCTTTTGTGATGGATATGTGCAAAATGATAGAACCATACACTTGGTCGTTCCCTATGTAAAAAGAGAAGATAATATTTCTAAAGATGATGTACCAAGAATTTATGGAATCTCCGACAAACTAAACATTCATTATTTAAATACAAATTTTAAATCTGATGTAAGTGGAAAGTTTAATCTGATGAAAATCGTTATTCTAAATTATTTACAAATCAGAAAACTTTCAAGAGATAAAAATTATAATTACATCGTCATATCAAGAAGTCTTGCTATTTTATTTCCGTTCTTAATAACAAAAGCATTTAATAGAAAAAACTTAAAGTTCACTTATTGGGCGCATGACTTCAGCAAGAAAAAACTATTTCATTGGAGTTATGGACTATGCGATAATATTATTGCAACCAATTCATCAATCATCAATTCAATTTATCAATTAACAAACTATCCGATTAACAAAACAATCATTTCATCTAATCCAATAACCCAGGATCAAGCCGATGATTATATTGATAAATTTGAAGCAAGAGACATACTTGAAATCAAGCATTCAAAACCAGTGGTTGTTTATACCGGAAAGCTGGCAATCGATTATAATTTAGAATTAGAATATATTCTTAAAGCAGCTAAAAAACTTCCTGAATATGAATTTATATTTACTGGCGGAAAACCTATAGCTGTTGATTATTGGAAAGAATGGTGTGATGACAATGGTATAAAGAACGCAGTTTTCACTGGTTACATTCACGATTATCAAAAAATAAAATACTATCAGTTTGCAGCAGACATACTAGTTTCTTATTACACTAAACAAGGGCACGATGTAAACTACAATTTCCCCAATAAAATATGTGAATACATGTTAACAGGAAATCCGATTATCACTCCAAACTACCCTGCAACACAAGACATACTAAATGAACACAATTGCTATTTCGTAGCGCCTGAAAACGAACATGAATTAGCTAAGAAAATAAAGATGGCAATAGAGGATGAAGAAAAATCAGCCATCATTGCCAGCCAAGCAAGATTTGATGTGCAACAAAACACATTTAAAATAAGAGTTTCAAATATTATTAACTTTTTAGAAAGCAATGACTAATCTGTCGAAATATTTGAGTAGTGGCTACACTAGCAGAACAAGTAAATACCTATCAAATATTTTACCTGCTCGTTTAGTGTTCTCAATTTTTGTCGATGCGAATTCAATTCTACAAAAAAACACTTTAAAAAATGTAGAACTAGTAGAATTACCAGCATTAAATTCAAATAATATTTTAGCTAAAGAACTTGAATTACTATGCTCTAATTATAATTTTGAAAATAAAATAGCGCTTACAGTATTTGGAAGTATCGCGTCAGACGAAATTACTAACTACAGTGATTTTGATGGCGTATTGATTTATGACGAAATTGAATTTACTGATTACAATTCGGCAAGCAAACTAAAAAAACTAATCGAACAAATTAATTTAACAGCACATCTACAAGATTGCTTACAACATCATGGTGTTTTAGTTATTAGCAAAAGTGAATTGTTGGACAATTCCGATGCAATAATTTACCATCTTATAAAAGAGTCGAAAGTTATTTATGGAGATAGTAAATTCCAAATCAATAACAGAAACAAATCAAACTACTCAAATTCGTTTAACAAACTAAAAGTAAGTATTCAGAACAAATTAGATCAGGAAGACAAATGGCATAACCAGTATTTTTTCAAAAATATGTTAAGTGAATTATTACTCCTCCCCTGTTCATATTTACAATCTAAAAACCAAAATTACACTTCTAAAAAAGATAGCTTTGATTTAATTAAAAATCAACTACCATCAAATGAAACATCTTTAATTAGGAAGTTAGAGAACATCAGAACAAACTGGCATCAAAAAAAAATACAGAAGTCAGAATTAAAAAAAACAACAATTAAAAAAATTAAAAGCAAATCACAAACACCTTTAGAAGCCATTACCACCTTATCAGAAATCAAAGGTGAATTGCTTTTGTTTATCATTAGTTTAAGGCCGAATGATTAAAATAGCATTTATAATCGACAAAGGATTTATGCAATCTCTAATTGAGAAATGCAGGAAACAACTATTGTCTGATTTAAACTGCTCTATTGAAACTATTCAGTGGAATCACGAATTGCGAAAAAGTTTCCCCAAGGCCAAGGAATATAATTTCGTAATTAATTTTACAACCCATACGCTATTTAAGAAAGATTATCCGCACGAAAATCTTATACAAATTCCATTTATTTCTAATTTGCGATCAGGAATATCTAGAGAATTATATCAAAGCATTATCAATAATGATGATAGTTTTTTTCTGAATACAATAAAAACGTTTGCAGGAAAACAATCTTTTCAAATACATGGACATCGCTATTTACTAATCCATCATTCGTATAATCGATCATTTAAATTTATAATTGCTAAAATTCCAAACTTATTGATTGAATCGATAAATCGTTTCCATATTGAGAACCAAACAATCTGGCAAGACAATCATCCGAAGTCAATACCAATTAGAAAATACAAGTTTGAACTTTTCATTAAGAAGATAAAGCATTACCTTAAAACTGCATTTACCTACCATTATTGGAAAACTGGTATTATAGAAAACACCGTTTCGGAAGTGCTAAAAAACAAAATACTGCTTAAACAAGTACAGTGGATAAAAACTAAAAACAAACGAGATTTTATCGCTGACCCTTTTGGTTTTACTACAGGAAATGGCGACTATATCATTTATGAGAAATACAATTGGAATAAAAAGAAAGGGCATATTGAAGTAAGCGAACGCTTAACACAAAGAATTGTATTTAAATTAAAAGCTGATTTCCACTTTAGTTATCCGTTTGTATTGGAAGACTCAAACGAAATTTATATTATTCCAGAAACACACCAGACCAATTCGATTGACCTATACAAATGGAATGATAATAAACAGGAAATGGAAATGATAAAAACAATAATTGATAATTTTCCTGGAGTAGACAATACCATCTTAAAACACAACGATAAATATTGGCTTTTCTGCACAACATCCAAACATAAGATGTCGGATCATCAATTAAATCTTTTTTTTGCTGATGAATTAACAGGTCAATGGAAACCTCATCCATTGAATCCAATTGTTACTTCAATCGTTAATGCACGTCCAGCAGGAAGCTTTATCAAAATAGGAGGAAAAATTATTCGTCCTTCACAAAATAGCGGATTAACCTATGGTGGCAAAATAGTTTTCAATGAAATCATAGAACTATCAGAAACAAAATATGCTGAAAAGATTATTGAAGTGTTCTCTCCAGAAGATTTCAAAAATAAAAGTATAAAGGGTATTCATACAATCAGCCCATTGGGCAATTCAACTTTAATTGATGCCAAATTCACAGGATTTAAAATTGGTAAACTTCATTTCTAGTATGCAGATCATCAATTATCCTTTAACAGGCTATCAAAAAGAAGACTACTTTCATTTATATGAAAAAGTTGTTGATTCGCTGAAAACCAATCCAGCTGTTAAATGCATCTGTACTTTTGGAGGTGTAAATCAACCAGGCATTTCTGATATTGACTTGCTGATCACTTTTAAAAAAGAGTGCTGTTTTAGTGGTGACATAATTTCCGATCTAACAGAAAGAGAAAGATTGTTGTTTACACATGGAGTAATGGCACTTTCAGAGCAACATTGGTTTCAGAATAAATCCTACGCGATGTGGGACAATCAAAAATTAATTTTCGGAGAACAACCTGAAGGTAACGATATTTTAGTTTCGAATGAAGAATTATTAGCTCTAAAAAAACAAACAGCTTTAGAATTCTTATTTACTAACTATATCGACTTAACGCTACAGAAAGAATATGGAATAATTAAATTAAGGGATTTGCTTCAGCATACTAAAGGACTTACCTATGATTTGAATTATTTAAACCTTAGTAATACCCCAATCGACAAGCATATAGCCAGAGCAAAAGAATGGATTGCTAATTGGCACTTGCAAAAGCCAGGCGATGTAGAAATTAAAAAGTGGTTTTTAGAATTTTATAATTCCTATTCCCATTTTTTAAAATCTATTTTTGAAAAAGATGAAATTTATTTACCTACAACCGTAAGTAGAAACTTCTCAAAAAACATAGTACTAAAATCATCTTCATCAATAACATATTCACGCGAGGGAATCCTTTTTCCATCTTTCATTGCTCCGATTGGTCAAAAAAGATATTTAAAACTAATGAACAGATTCAACAAGTTTGAGTTTTCATTACCAGATACAGATAAATGTGAAAACAGTATATTAGAGAAAAGAATTCAGTTCTTCAAAGAAATGAAAATGTATAATCAATTACATTTTCCAAAATTAGGATTACTTACAACAAGTTTAATGTCAAAATTAGTTTAACAATGGAATTAAAAAACCCTGGAGCGTTAATCGAAAATAATTGGAGATACGATTTCTTAAAAGAGTATTTTAAAAATAATCCTTTTAAAGATGCTACATTACTTGATTTAGGATGTGGACCTCGTCCCTACTATTCGATTTATAAAAACTATTTCGACAAATCGATTGGGGCTGAAATGGCAGATATGCCTTTCCCACAAAAAGCAATAGACATTTACTGTTCAGCTACCGATGTCCCATTGCCTGATGAAAGCGTTGATTGTATCTTATGTACAGAGGTGATGCAAGATATGAAGGAACCATCTGAATTAATTAATGAGTGCTATAGATTATTAAAAAAAGGCGGAACACTCATTCTTACTACGCCCTATCTTGTGCCGATTGCAGATGGTCAATGGGATAATTATCGCTTCACGCAATATGGATTAAAATACACAATTGAAAAAGGTGGATTTAGAGATCTATCTGTTTATCCTGTTAGTGATGTAGTTGGTGCCGGGATTACCTTACTTGTGAAGCCTGTATTGCGTTTCTGGAATTTATTAGCGAAAGCTACTCGAATCAAATTATTAGGTCAATGGTTTAATCCATTGTTGTTTATCACGGTGATGATACCACAATTAGTATACATGGCTTTACGACCACTACCTATTTTAAAATCTGCATTTAGAAAATTTAGCTACGGACCAATTGGCTATATCACAGTATCAAAAAAATAAAATGAAAGTTTTACATATCATATGGTCGTCGAATATCGGAGGGATAGAAAGCGTTGTGCTTAATTTAGCAATAGCGCAGCAAAATAATGATATTGTAAAACCTACACTCTTTGCTGCTAAATCAGAAGGACCATTAATTGAAAAAGCACAAGAAAAAAACATTGACTTAATAAAAGGCAATTTCAAAAAAGGAAGCAGTAATTTTTCTAAAATTAATGAATGTGTGAAAATGTTTAAGCAATATGATATTCTCCATCTTCATTCTTTCAATCCAATAATTGCTCTTGCAGCTATTCGTTCAAAACGAAAAATTGTTTTTACCGAACATGGCAACTTTGCTTTTGAAAGAAAGCAAGGAATTTCAGAGAAGTTTTCTAAAAAGCTTCAAGAATTATTTTTAAATAAATATGCCAACCACATCACTTTCAATTCTGAATTTTCAAAAACAACAGCAATTGCAAAATACCATCTAAAGTCGAAGTCATTAAGTGTTGTTTATAACGGAGTTGAATTACCCCTGATAATTGAAGAGCAAACAAAATCATCGGATACTATTCGGATTGGATTTGTTGGTCGATTAGTAGAGGTAAAAAGAGTTGATCGCCTAATAGAAGCCATCGCTGCTATAAGCGATAAATCTAAAATCAGTATAGAACTCATTGGCGATGGTCCTCAGAAAGAGAGCATCATCCATCTGATTTCTAAAAATAATTTAACTGACACAATCGAACTTTTAGGATTCAAAAATAATTTATCGAGTTATTATAGCCAGTGGGATCTATTAATTGCCCCTTCTACCAATGAGGCATTTGGGCTTGTTGCCATAGAGGCTTATTCTTATGGATGTGCAGTAGCGGTATATAGTGATGGCGGTGGATTAGCCGAATTAGTAAATAAGTGTGAACCCAACATGGTTTTTGAAAATACAAAAGAGCTAACAATCTTTATTGACTCAATAGTTGAACACTCCATTGATATAAATGAAACTAAGCTTCGAAATCATCGTAAAGCATTCGCTCAGAAATTCTCCATTGAAAAAATGGATTTAGCAATTAACCAAGTTTACTTATCTTTATAACATGTGCGGAATTAACGGATTCATGATGCTGGGAAACAGCTTGCCAAATGAAGCGAGTGAATACCTAGCACGCATGAACCAACGTATTCAACATAGAGGACCTGATGATCAGGGAACATATATCAATACTGAAAAAGGACTTGCACTTGGACATTTACGATTAAGCATCATTGATTTGTCAGAAGCTGGGCATCAACCCATGTTTGATGAAAGAGGGAACTGTATTGTTTTTAATGGGGAGATTTATAATTATCAATCCATAAAAAAAGAAATCACTGATTGCGTTTTTAAATCCGACAGTGACACCGAAGTACTATTACAACTATATCAGAAAGAAGGGCATGCTGCATTACATAAACTAAATGGAATGTTTGCATTTGCTTATTTCGATAATAAGAATAATGTTTTAAAACTAGCTAGAGACAGGGCTGGTAAAAAACCGCTCTACTACTCTATTATGGGCGGAGTATTTTCTTTTTCATCTGAAATAAAAGCGCTCTTAGAATTACCTTGGATAAAGAAAGAAATTGATGAAGAAGCGCTCTATCACTTTTTAACCTTTAATCATGTAGATGCCCCTTCAACATTTTTTAAAGGCATTAAAAAACTTGGTGCTGGTGAATACATGACCGTTAGTAATAATGGTATTTTCGAGATGAGTTCGTATTATAATATTCACTATCAGAATTTAAATCATACATCTGAAAAGTCAATTGAAGAAACTTTATATGAAAAATTAAATAAGTCGGTTGATTTAAGAATGGTGGCCGATGTACCTGTTGGGGCTTTTTTAAGTGGAGGTGTCGATTCCAGTGCAGTAGTTGCAATGATGAGAGCAAGAACAGAAGGAACTATTAAAACATTCTCTGTTGGATTTGAAGGACAGCCTGACTATGATGAGCGGATTTATGCTCAAAAAATAGCAAAGCAATTTAATACCGATCATTATGAAAAAATAGTTGGCAAAGAAGATATCGAAAACTTTTTACCCTCTGTTGTGTCCATATTTGATGAGCCAATGGCTGATGCCACTTGTATTCCTGTTTATTTTATTTCTGAATTAGCAAGGAAGCACAACACGATTGTTGTACAAACGGGAGACGGTGCCGATGAACTATTAGCAGGATATAATAGTTGGCAAAAATATGAGCAGATATATCCTTATTACAATTTATTGAACAAGCTTCCTAAAAGTCTATTACAACTTGCATCATCAACGATAGGCTATGATGATAACAAAACAGGTATTAAAGAAATAATTTACCGTGCTGCTAAAGGACAAGAATTATTTTGGGGAGGAGCAAAAGCATTTAAAGAAAGTACTAAAAAACAAATCTTATCATCTGAATTTCTAAGCAATCATTCTTCATTAGATTCTTATGATGTAATTAAAAAGCATCTTACAGAATTTCAAAAAATTCGAGAGAAAAACAATTGGTTAAGTGATAAAGACTGGATGTGCTACTTGGGATATAAGTATTTGATTCCTGCTAAATACCTGTATCGAATGGACCGTATAGGCATGGCACATAGTATTGAAATTCGAAATCCTTTTTTAGATTATGAATTTGTAGATTATGCATTGTCGATTCCATATTCGCTAAAGTCAAAAAACAAAATACCAAAATACATTTTAAAAAAATCGCTAGAAGGGACATTACCAAATGAAATCCTTTATCGAAAGAAAATGGGATTCTGTGTTCCATTGAGAGAATGGTCGCAAGATATTATTATCAGAAATATTGAAAGTGATTTAAGCAGCTTTTGTAAAAACATCGATATTTTTAGTGAGTCGGGATTAAAAACACAAATTAATGCAATGAAGAACGGGAAGAAAGATTACACGAATAATCTTTGGACGATTTATTTCATTATGCAATGGTTTAAAAAATGGATGTAATGAAGAAGGTCCTTTTAATTACCAACATACCCAACCCCTATCGCGTTCCGTTATTCAACGAGCTTTCTAAGCAATTAAAAAATGAGAATATTCATTTAAAAATAATTTTTGCAAATAAAACTTATAAAAGAAGGCTCTTTCAATTGAATGAAAATGAATTTCAATTTGATTATTCTTTTTTAGATAACGAAGCCATTACGATTGGGAACAACACAGAGAATTCTTATTTTACCTACAAAGGACTTAGTCAACAATTGAAAAAAGAAAAGCCAGATGCAATAATTGTATCAGGATTTTCAAGCGCTACAGTAAAAGTATTTTTATATTCTTTGCTTAATCGAACCCCGTATATAATCTGGAATGGTTCAATAGCCAAAAAAGGAAGGAAAGATAGTCTAGTAAGAACGATGCAAAGAAAACTGTTAACTCGTTTCGCATCTGCATTTGTTGCTTACGGAACTAAAGCAAAATCCTATTTAACAAGTATAGGCGCTCGAGAAGAAAAAGTTTTTATTGCAACTAATACAGTCGACACAAGTTTCTTTGAACAAGAAACAGAAAAACACAGAGCTGCAATCGTTAATGATGGAATACATCACTTTATTTATCTTGGTTATTTAGTGCCAAGAAAAAATGTTGGTCAGTTAATTGAAATTGCTAAAATTTTAAAATCACGACGCAGTGATTTTTGTATTGACATAATTGGTGATGGAGAAAGCAAACAAGCACTAGAAAAAATGGTTGTTGATTATCAACTTTCAAATCAAATAAAATTTCACGGATTTAAGCAGAAAGAAGAACTTCCTCCCTACTTTGCTAAAGCAAAGGCATTGTTATTCCAAACCGACTTTGACATTTGGGGACTTGTACTAAACGAAGCTATGGCTGCGGGTGTACCTTGTCTGTCTTCTATAAATGCTGGGGCAAGTGAAGATTTAATCAACAATGGTGTTAATGGTTACATTGTAGATTATCAAAATAAAGAGGAAATAGTAGAAAAAATCAATTTTATTATCGAAAATCCGGAAAAAGCTCAGGAATTAGGGAAACAAGCTGGGGACTTTATCCGTAACAATGCTTCACTTTCAAAGGCCTCGACGGGGTTTGTGAAGGCTATAAAAACGTCATTGCACTTATTTATCTAACAAAAACTATTTTTACAAAGCATAATTGCCGAGTAAAAATTAAAGATTATGAACTTTCGAATTTGGCTCAAGTGGTTTAAGTCGCTGCACATTACTAAAAAATGGTTTATTGTTCTGATATTAATCAGACCAATCGTCGATAATTTTTATGAGCTGAAAGAAACATCTTCGTTAGCAAGTCCGCTTTACATTGTTGGAGTATTAACTCCCATATTAATTTTAATTAGCGCTACCTCTAATAAACTAGCACGCATTAAACAATCTGTTTATGACAGTCCGTTTAAATTATTTACCTACTTCTTGGTCGGAAACTGTTTAATTTTCTATGCTACACAGTTGTCTATATCATCAATCGGTGATGTGATTAAGTATACTACACCAGCTTTAATTTTCTTCTATTGCAGGATGTTTGTTCAATCAAAAGCTGATCTCGATGGAATCTTATTCGCATGTTTACTAGCATGCATCTTCCCATTAGGAATGATGTTTTACGAATCGATTTTTAACCCAATTGCGGTTGAGTATGTGAGTGAAGGACGTGGTGGTGGTGCCCGAATTCGTGGTGCTTATGCAGACATTATGAATTATGCAATCTACATCGAGATTTTATTTATCACGATGAGTTATTACTTCTTAACGTATATCTATAATAAAACAAAACTTAAAGTAACTCCATTTCATATTGTTGTTACACTAATGATTGTTTTTTTTGGATTAACTAAAATTAAGCAGGTATCAACGTGGGCCGTAACATTAACAGTTTTTGTGTTTTTGATGGTACATAACCTTAAAAATGTGAAAGGATTAATCGTAGTATTTTTTGTTTGTATTATTGGAGGATTATTCTTTGCTGAAGATATTTACAACAAGCAAATTGCTCCATTAATTGACAAAGAAATCAAAGTTGTAGATAATGAAAATGATAAGTCGCAAGCACTTAACGGAAGGATGAGTCGATGGGAAAAATATTTTGAGATATGGGAACAGATGCCAGTATTGAATCACTTTATAGGTGTACCGAGTTCTAATTTTAAAGAAACAGATAATATGATTAGTGCCGGCATGCACTCCGACTATGTTCGTTTATTATTCTTAACAGGCTTTATAGGAGTTGGCGCCTATACAATATATTTCATTTTAATAAACACCGCCTATTTTCAACTTTTAATTCCGGAAAAATTCCTATTGATTTCTACAACTGCATCCTTGCTTTTATGGTCTGTCAGCACTATTCCAACATTATATGCACCATGGATGTACTTTATGTTTCCAGTAGTAGCTTATGCATCACTCCCTAAAAAAATGCAGTATTCATGAGCGATAAAAAAAACATATTACTCTTAGGCAAGCTGCCTCCACCTTATATGGGGCCATCTATTGCAACTGCATTGTTATTACAGTCTGATTTATCGCGCAATTTTAATTTGTTGCATGTAGATACGAAAGTAAATTCAGATTTAAAAAACATAGGTAAGTTTAACTTCGATAAATTAAAAAGGAATTTAGACATCTATAAGAAACTAATTAAGATCAATAAAAAATATCGACCTGAATTAGCACTTATACCATTTAGTCAATCAACAATAGGATTCATAAAAGACTCCATTTATATTTATATCTGTTTACAACTAAAAACAAAAGTTCTTCTTCATCTAAGAGGTAGTGAATTTAAAATCTGGATGAATCGATCCAATGCGCTAACACGTTGGTATGTTAAATCCACATTGAATAAATGTGAAGGTGTAATCGTACTAGGCAACAACTTGAAATATTTATTTGAAGAATATCTACCGGAAAATAAAATTTTTGTTTGTCCGAATGGTGGTACTTATGATTTACCAGTTAGAAAAAAAGTAAGTGACAAAATAAAAGTTTTATACTTGGGCAATTTACAACCATCAAAAGGAATTGAAGATGTAATTGACGCTGCAAAAATACTAGCAGAAAATAATATCGTTTGCAAATTTGATATTATCGGTGGATGGAGAAATGAAGAGATAAAAAACAAGAGTCTCCAAATTGTGAATGACAATAACCTTGATGTCAATTTTTATTCTCAAAGTGAGAGTAATCGAAAATTTGAATTAATGTCGCAATCAGACATTTTCTTATTTCCTCCTCGTGCACCTGAAGGACATCCATGGGTTATCATTGAGGCAATGG
Source organism: uncultured Bacteroidota bacterium (assembly GCA_903847585.1). Classification (GTDB taxonomy): domain Bacteria; phylum Bacteroidota; class Bacteroidia; order AKYH767-A; family OLB10; genus CAINEC01. Next base: position 42,065 of record CAINEC010000007.1, on the reverse strand, counting down.
CTTCATCGCTGCCAGTAATCAGCACTGATCAAGGAGCAATTGTAGAATCGGTAATTGATGGGGAGAATGGATTTATAGTAAAGTCTAAATCGCCCGAGGAAATAGCCAACAAAATAGCTATTTTAGTAAATGACGAAAGTTTAAGAAATTCGATGAGTAAAAAATCGAGAGAACTATATGAGGCAAATTTTACTGAAGAGAAAATGGTTCAACGATTAACAACAATTATAAATCAAATAACAGCTTAACAATGGAACAACTGACGCAAAACTTAAAAGATGGAGCAATGCAAATTATGCAGGTTCCATTCCCTGCGTTAAATGCAGGCCAAGTGCTAGTTCGTAATCACTATTCATTGATAAGCGCAGGTACTGAAGGAAAGACTGTTAAAGATGCGCGATTAGGATATATTGGTAAAGCAAGAGCAAGAAAGGAAGAAGTAAAAAAAGTTATTCAAACAGCTAAAACAATTGGGCTATTCGAAACTTATAAAATGGTGATGAACAAACTCGATGCTCCAAGTGCATTAGGCTATAGTTGTGCAGGAGAAATTATTGCTGTTGCTGATGATGTAAAAGATTTTAAAATTGGCGATAAAGTAGCTTGTGGTGGATCAGGTGCTGTTCATGCTGAAGTAGTGGCAATCTCTGTTAATCTATGTGTAAAGCTTAACGATAATGCAGATTTAAAGTCGGCATGCTTTACAACAGTTGGAGCTATAGCGATGCAAGGCATTAGACAAGCGGATTTGCGCTTGGCAGAAAATTGTGTAGTAATCGGATTAGGATTAATTGGGCAGATTACTGTATCTCTATTGAAAGCATCAGGAGTAAATGTTATTGCAATTGACATTGACCCTAATCAAGTTGCTAAAGCCAAAATGATGGGAGCTGATTTAGCATTATCAAGAAATGATGAACTACTCTCCAACAAAATAAATGAATTCACCAATGGTTATGGTGCAGATGCTGTAATTATCACTGCAAGTACTAATTCAAACGACCCTATCGAATTAGCAGGAGAAATTTGCAGAAAGAAAGGAAAAGTAATTATTGTAGGTGCTGTTCCAACAGGCTTCTCTCGAAAGAATTACTATATCAAAGAGCTTGAATTAAAAATGTCTTGTTCGTATGGCCCTGGTCGTTATGATGCGGAATTTGAGGAAGAAGGAATTGATTATCCTTATGCTTATGTTAGGTGGACAGAAACACGCAATATGCAGGCTTTTGCTAAATTATTACAAGATCAAAAAATAGCCATTGATAAAATCATCACTCATGAATTTGCATTTTCTAATGCTAAGTCCGCATATGATTTAATTTTGGAAAGAAGTGAGCCATTTGCTGGAATAGTATTGAAATATGATATTGATAAGAAACTAGAGTCTAAAGTTGTTCTTAATCAAACTAAAAAAGCCAGCAAGGTTAATATCGGATTAATTGGAGCTGGATCATTTGCACAAAACATCCTTTTACCGAGAATCGCAAATACAGAAAGTTCATTTGTTGGACTTACTACTGGAAAGTCGAATAATGCAATAAACATCTCTCAGAAGTATAAATTTAATTATTGCACGAATGAAGTAAATGATTTATTTGCTGATGAAAACATCAATACGATTTTTATTACTACACGACATGATAGTCATTTTGAATATGTAAAAAAAGGCGTTGAGAATAGCAAGAATGTATTTGTAGAAAAACCCCTTTGTTTGAATGAGGAAGAATTAAACATTCTTAAAGCTGATATCGAAAAACATCAGGGCAATATCATGGTTGGATTTAACAGACGATTTTCACCACTACTTCAAATGATAAAATCAAAAACAAGTAGTGAGAGTCCAGTTTCCATTCATTACCGAATCAATGCTGGATTGGTAGCTGCTGATCACTGGACACAAAATCCTAAAATTGGAGGAGGAAGAATCATTGGAGAAGTTTGCCACTTTATAGATTTATGTGCTTTCATTGCAGGAAGTAAAGTGAAATATGTTTCAGGCTTCAGCATGCTAACGGCCGACAATACCGAAGATACGGTGACCATCAATTTGATAATGGAAAATGGAAGTATTGCTAATATTTGTTATTACGCTAATGGATCAAAAGATTTAGCAAAAGAAAGAATAGAAGTATATAATGGAGGAAACACGTATATACTCGATGATTTCAAATCCTTAAACATGTTTGGTAAAACAAATAAAAAAATCGAACAGAAACAAGATAAAGGTCATCAGCAAGAAATAATTGAATTTATCAATTCAATAAAAGAAGGGAAGTCAAACCCAATTGCGTTTGAAGAAATCTACAATTCAATGCTTGCTACTTTTAAAGCAATCACCTCTATTCGTAGCAACGGACAATCAATAAAGGTTGAATAGTACTATGTCGCGCATTGAAGAATCATTAATTAAACTGCAGAACTATATCGAAGGAGAGTCTTATAAAGGCTATGACCCTTATGATACATTAATGTCGTTTATTCCTTTTGTAAGTATCAATAAATGGTTAGCTATCATTGCCACACAAGTCCAAAAAAGAAATCCCATTAACATACGTCCTTTATTAGGAATCAAAAAAGATTACAATCCAAAGGGTTTAGGATTAATGTTACATGCATATGCAGTATTACAACAAAAGCAACCATCGAAAGATTATTCACCACAAATAGAATTACTGATTAATTTATTAAAAGAGTTAAGCACAAAAGGATATAGTGGTTATTGCTGGGGATATAATTTTGGATGGTGTAGTCCTGAAAAATATTTAAAGCCCTACTCTCCCACTTCAGTTGCAACAGCATTTATTATAAAAGGTTTTTACGAAGCATATAAAGTTAAACCAACTGAAGAAATCAAATCAATCATACTATCTGCTTCTGATTTTGTATTATGCGATTTAGCTTTTACAGAAGAGGAATCAGGAATTTGCTATAGCTATTCAACAGAAAAAAAAGATATCTGTTACAATGCGTCATTATTGGCGGGAGAAATTTTAGCCATCAATTATGCTATAACAAAAAATGAATCAATAAAGAAAAAATGTCATCATATAATTAACTATGTAGTAAACAAACAACATAGTGATGGACATTGGGCCTATAGTAAAAATAAATCTAACGGTAACGAACGAACGCAAACCGATTTTCATCAGGGATTTGTATTAGAGTCTATATCAAACATTGCAACGCTTTGCGAAATCAAAGATGAGACCATCGAGCAATCACTAAACAAAGGGTGCAGCTTTTATATCCTACAGCAATTTGAACCGAATGGACGATCGTTATTTAGAATTCCTAAACTATATCCAACAGACATCCACTATCAAGCTCAAGGAATAATTACTTTGTGCAGATTAAAACATAATTCATCAGAGTTACACTCCTTCGCTAAATCAATTGCGGAATGGACCATCGAAAATATGCAATCAAAAAAAGGATATTTCTATTATAGAGTGTATAAATTTTTCAAGGACAAAACATCGTATATCCGTTGGGGACAGGCATGGATGTTTTTAGCATTAGCAGAATTAATCGAATCAGAAAAATGAAAAGAATTATAATATACATGGGGCATCCAGCCCACTTTCACTTATTCAAGAATACAATCATTCTTTTGAAAGAAGCTGGACATGATGTTAAGATTCTAATTAAGAAGAAAGATATATTAGAAGAACTACTTAAAAATCAAGGTTGGGACTATACCAATATTCATTCGAAAGAACGTGGCGACTCCAAATTTAAAATTGCATTAGCCTTATTAAAAAGAGAATTAGCGCTACTTAAAATCGTGTTACAATACAAGCCGCATTTGATGGCTGGAACTTCTGCTGAAATTACGCATATTGGAAAAATCACAGGCATACCATCAATTGTTGTGAATGAAGACGATGCTGATGTTGTTCCTTTATTTGCAAAAGTGGCTTATCCAATGGCGACAACCGTTTTAGCGCCTCATTGCTGCGACTGTGGAAAATGGAATTATAAAAAAACAGGATACGATAGTTACCATGAACTAGCTTATTTGCATCCGAATCATTTTCTTGCTGATGAGTCTATCGTTAAGAAATACATACAAGAAAAAGATTTTATCATCTTACGATTTGCCAAGTTAAATGCACATCATGATGAAGGAAGAAAAGGAATCGATGATGCGCTAGCATTAAAACTTATCGAATTAATTTCTCCATATGGACGAGTTTATATTACAAGCGAGCGAGAACTTTCAAAAGAACTGGAACCATATCGCATCAGCATAAACCCATTACATATACATCATGCAATGGCCTTTGCAAAAATGTATATCGGAGATAGTCAGACGATGGCTGCTGAAGCGGCAGTTCTAGGAACTCCTTCTATACGATTCAACGATTTTGTTGGTGAGATTGGCTATTTGGAAGAATTAGAGCACAAGTATCAATTAACTTTTGGCATTCGAACATCAGATAGAGAAAAACTATTTGAAACAACGAAAACGCTCATTGAACAAGGCGATTTAAAAGAAGTATTTAAGCTTCGTAAAGAAACCATGCTAAAAGAAAAAACAGACCTCTCAATTTTAATGAAAGATCTGTTTCTCAAGTATTGTAAAGCTTAGGCAGTAACTAAAAAGAGTTCCTTTAATTTCTCAACGGTATAATCAATTTCCTCTTTTGTTGTAAAGCGACAAAACGAAAAACGAATAGATGGTCGCGACATGTCTGCATTAATTCCGCGTAAAACATGAGAACCAACATTACTTCCTGAAGAACAGGCACTACCTGCAGAACAAGCAATACCAGCGATATCTAAATTAAACAACAACATTTCAGCACTATCGATTTTCGGGAATGATACATTTAAAACAGTGTACAAACTATCATCTGTTATATCACCATTAAACTTCACTCCTTCAATTTCATTTTTTAATCGATCAGCCATGTAATTTTTCAAACCTTTTACATGAGCCATATCTTCTTGCATGTCAGCGTAAGCAATTTCTAATGCCTTTGCTAATCCTACAATTCCATAAACATTCTCCGTTCCTCCACGCATATTACGCTCTTGAGCACCACCAGTGATAAACGGCTTTATCTTCACACGATTATTGATGTATAAAAATCCAATACCTTTTGGTCCGTGAAATTTATGCGCAGCACAAGTGACAAAATCAATCGGCAATGATGACAAATCATGTTCAAAATGTCCCATTGTCTGAACTGTATCAGAATGAAAAATTGCATCATACTTTCTGCACAAATCGCCTACTTGCTGTAACGGAAGCAATGTTCCAATTTCATTATTAGCATGCATCAAAGAGACAAAACTACGATCGTTGTTCTTTAACAATTCTTCTAAATGATTTAAATCTACATGACCTTGTTCATCAACATTAACAAGACTCAACTTGATTTCTCCTTTATGTGCAAGCTCTTCTAACGTATGCAAAACAGCATGATGTTCTAACGCAGAAGTAATAGCATGCTTTAAGCCTAAATCATGCATTCCACAACGAATGGCCATATTATCAGCTTCGGTACCGCCGGATGTAAAAAATATTTCTGCCGGAGATGTTTTTAACAACGATGCTACTTTCTTTCGTGATGTCTCAATCAACGAACGAACTTCACGTCCGTAAGCATGAATAGAAGAAGGATTTCCAAATTGACTTTGCAATACAGGAATCATCGCTTCTACTACATCGGGATGAATAGCTGTTGTTGCGGCATTATCGAGATAGACTTTCATAAATTTCGATTGATTAATTAGATGTGATTATTTCTTTGATATCGGAAATTATTTTCTCTGCTAGATTATCTGCAGTTGTCATTGATTCACTTTCAGAATAAATTCGAATGATAGGCTCCGTATTTGATTTACGAAGGTGCACCCACTCTTTATTGAATTCTATTTTAACTCCGTCGATTGTATTAATTGGTTGAGCCGAATATTTCGTTTTAATCCCTTCTAGTACTTCATCAACATTAATCTCCGGTGTTAATTCGATTTTATTTTTTGAAATATAATAATCAGGATAAGACGCTCTTAACATTGAACAACTCTTTCCATACTTTGCAAGCTGCGTTAAGAAAATTGCAATACCTGCTAATGCATCACGTCCGTAATGTAACTCTGGAAGAATTACTCCACCATTTCCTTCACCACCAATAACTGCATTTGTTTCTTTCATCTTAGTTACAACATTGACTTCTCCAACAGCAGCAGCAGCATAAGTACAGCCATGCTTTTCGGTTACATCACGCAACGCACGAGTTGATGATAAATTAGAAACTGTATTTCCTTTTTTATGTTGCAAAACAAAATCGGCTATTGCTACTAACGTATACTCCTCACCGAACATTTCACCATCTTCACATACGATAGCAAGCCTATCCACATCAGGATCCACTACTAATCCAACATGCGCACCTTTCTTTTTAATTTCTTTAGCTATCTCTGTTAAATTCTCCGGCAATGGCTCTGGATTATGAGGAAACTGTCCGTTAGGCTCACAATAAAGCGCTAAAATATTTTCAACTCCTAATGCTTTTAATAGAGCAGGTACAGCAATACCACCAGTTGAATTAACACAATCAATAGCAACTTTAAAATTCTTTTCCTTGATTGCATTTACATCCACATAAGGTAATGCTAAAATACTTTGTATGTGACGATTAATAGAATCATGATCATCGGAAATCTTTCCTAACTTATTTACATCAGCAAAAATCAACTCATCACTTTCTGCTATTCTCAAAAGTTCTTCTCCATCTGCTGCAGAAATAAATTCGCCTTTATTGTTTAACAATTTTAGAGCATTCCATTGTTTAGGGTTATGGCTTGCCGTTAGAATGATTCCTCCACTCGCTTTATGAAACGGAACATCCATTTCAACTGTAGGTGTTGTTGAAAGTCCGGTATTAATTACATCAACTCCCATCGATACCAACGTAGAAATCACTAAACCTGAAACCATTTCACCTGAAATTCTCGCGTCACGTCCTACAACCACTTTACAGGCTTCACTTTGATTTTGATTTTTCAACCAAACAGCATAGGCAGCTGTAAACTTCACTACATCTAAAGGTGTTAATCCATCGCCTTGAATTCCGCCAATGGTTCCTCTTATTCCTGATATTGATTTTATAAGTGTCATTAGTAAATTAATCTTTTGATTTTATTAAATGTCCCATTTTATCTCTTTTCGTTTTAAGATAAAACTCGTTATGTTCATTCGACTCTATTTCAATTGGCACTCGTTCTAATATTTCTAATCCATAGCCAATTAATCCTGCACGTTTAGTTGGATTATTCGACATTAATTTCATTTTAGCGATACCTAAGTCGCGGATAATTTGCGCACCAACACCATAATCTCGCTCATCCATTTTAAATCCGAGTTGCAAATTAGCTTCAACGGTATCTAATCCTTCTTCTTGAAGTTTATATGCTTTCAATTTATTAAGTAGACCAATTCCTCTACCTTCTTGATTCATATAAACGATTGCACCTTTACCTTCAGCTTCTATCTTCTTCATAGCTTGATGCAATTGTGGACCACAATCACAACGACATGATCCAAAGATATCACCAGTTAAGCAAGATGAATGCACACGCACAAGCACAGGCTCGTCAATTGTCCACTCACCTTTCACTAAGGCAAGATGTTCCATACCGTTGTTCGATTGAGTGTAAGCAATCAGTTTAAAATCGCCATACTCAGTTGGCATTTCCACTTCAATATTTCTATGAATTAATGTTTCATGCTCTAAACGATATTTAATAAGTGCTTCAATAGAAATTATTTTCATACTGAAACGCTCTGCAATCTCAATTAATTGAGGAAGACGAGCCATTGAGCCATCTTCATTCATAATTTCAACGATCGTTCCTGAAGGATAAAATCCAGCTAATGATGCAAGGTCCATAGAAGCCTCTGTGTGACCTGCTCTTCTAAGCACACCACCAGTTTTCGCTTTCAGCGGGAATATATGTCCTGGTCGACCAAGGTCAGAAGGCTTAGTGTTTACATCAATCATTGCCTGAATAGTTTTAGCACGATCGGATGCAGAAATACCAGTTGTACAGCCATTACCCAATAGATCAACTGAAACTGTAAATGCTGTTTCATGAGAGGCTGTGTTTGTATTGACCATCATTGGTAATTGCAACTCCTCACAGCGTGATTCTGATATTGATACGCATATTAGTCCTTTGCCATGTGTAGCCATAAAATTTACTACTTCAGGAGTAACACTTTGAGAGGCTATCACGAAATCACCTTCGTTTTCACGATCCTCATCATCAACAACAATAATAATCTTACCCTCCCGCAGATCTTGCAATGCCTCGGCGATTGTATTTAATTTAAAGCTTCCCATGGTTATTTTTTGTCGCTGCAAAATTACAAAATAGTGTTGGTTGATTTTGATTTTAGGGTAACATTAATTGAAATAAAAAAAACTTTCAAAAAAATGTAACCAAAGAAAACGACCTTCCGTTATACAACTCAGATTCAGCAATTGAATCATTCGTTCTGAAAACATGATATAATTTGGATTTAAAATTTATAAACCCCGTAAGGTTTATGATTTTTAAGGTTCCACATAACAATAAAAACATTTTGCCCCGTAAGGCAAGATTAAATGGTTTTGGTGTTTTAGGTTAAATGTCTGGAGAGTAGTCCCGTAAGACTACTCTCAATAGACAGCTTAAAATTTAAAAAATCAGTTAATCAAAAGCATGGTTAGCTTTTCAGGTTGATTGTCAGTTATGAAGTAGCCCCGTAAGGCTACTTCGTGCTGACTAAACTAGAGTTAATGTAAAAGAAATGGTTAGGTTTTTAGGTTGATATCACGAGGGGGGCCTGTCTCCCCTCTGATATTTTAAAGGCCAAGTCTAAAAAAAACAAAAGTCCAGACAATGTCTGGACTTTTCTGTTTCATGCTATTTCTTCTTTAGATTGAGAATAGAAAAATCGGAATTTTCTTTTTTGATTGTGTTTTGGAGGCAGCCTAATCCATCTATCGACATTTCCACAACATCGCCTTCTTGAAGCCATTGAACCGGATAATTTGGATCATTTAATTTACCTGTTCCATTTAATTCAAGGAAACAGCCTGTACCAACAGTTCCAGATCCAATCACATCACCCGGAAAAATATCCGCACCATAGGCACAGCGCTCAATGATTTCAGCAAAGGTCCAATCCATATCAGCCATATTCCCTTCACTAACCTGCACTCCATTCACCCAGCATTTCATTGCCAAGTTATAATTATTCCCTTCGTGATCTTTTTTAGCAGCCACTTTAAAAGCTTCAAGTTCATCTGGAGTTACCATATAAGGACCAATAACAGTTGAAAAATCTTTTCCTTTAGCGGGTCCGAGATTTAATTTCATCTCTTCCATTTGTAAAAGTCGCGCTGACATATCATTCATAATCATATAGCCGGCAATATATTGATCTGCGTCTTTGGCTTTTACATTTCTTCCACGTTTACCTAGTACAACGGCAGCTTCCAATTCAAAATCTAACTGACGGAAATGGTCCGGCATACAATAAATATCTCCAGGTCCTTGAATAGCATTATGGTTAGTAAAATAAAAAATCGGGTATTCATCAAACTCTGGAATCATCTCCACTCCACGATTACGGCGAGCTGCGGCCACATGCTGACGGAAAGCATAACCATCACGACAAGATGTAGGCTGAGGAACCGGAGCCAACATATTAACAGCGTTCCATTCTAAACCAACATAATCTATTTTCCCTTCCAGGATATTCAATTCCATTTTACGTGCTTCATCCATCGATTTCTCTTCACCATCCAATAATTCTTTCATTGAAAATGGAGCTGAAACGCCCATAATAGCTGCTAATTCGGAATAAGGATAAATCTTTCCGTTAACATAAAATGCTACAGCAGGTCCTTTAGGTGTATTAATACTGACAAGTTTCATATTTTAAAATTTGGATACAAAAGTAACCATTGGCTAAATTTGTCGGACTAAAAAGTGAATATATTTCCGATATTCGCATCAGTCAAAAAAATATTATGCCTCAATATCACAAACAAGGGTCGATACCACGCAAAAGACATACACAGTTTAGAAATGAACAAGGTGAACTATATGCTGAAGAATTAGTTTCCACGCATGGATTTTCTAACATTTACTCTCTTATTTATCATTGTCATCCTCCTACTATGGTTAAGTCATTAGGAGAACCATTTTCTAGAGAGCCAAAAATTGTTGCTCAACGCTTTTTAAAGCATCAGAGCTTTTTAGGATTTAACATTGAGCCTGAGGATGATTATATTGACAGCAAAAAGGCAGTATTAGTAAATAATGATTTACATATTTCACTTGCAGCTCCAAGGAAATCAATTAGTGATTATTACTTAAAAAATGCTGATGCCGACGAAGTGATTTTTGTACATAAAGGATCAGGAATTTTAAAGACCATTTATGGAGATATTGAATTTGGGTATGGTGATTATTTAGTAATTCCGAGAGGAACCATATTTCAACTACACTTTAACGATGAGAACAACCGACTATTTATCGTTGATTCGTTCACGGCTATTGAGTTTCCGAAGCGCTACATGAACAATTATGGTCAGTTTGAGGAACATGCACCAATGTGTGAGCGCGACATCAGAAGACCAGAAAACATGAAGACTCATAACGAAACGGGAGACTTCAAAGTAATGATTAAAAAACAGGGTATTGTGTATCCATATATTTATGCAACCCACCCATTTGATGCGATTGGATGGGATGGTAATTTATACCCTTATGCTTTTAATATTCAAGACTTTGAGCCTATAACAGGAAGACTTCATATGCCACCACCAATTCATCAAACATTTGAGGCGCATAATTTTGTAATTTGTTCATTTGTGCCAAGAATGTATGATTACCATCCGTTATCAATTCCGGCGCCTTACAACCACAGCAATGTTGATTCTGATGAAGTATTGTACTATGTTGATGGAGACTTTATGAGCAGAAAATCTGTTACACAGGGTCAAATAACATTACACCCTGCTGGTATCCCTCATGGGCCACATCCAGGCACAGTAGAAAAAAGCATCGGAAAAAAAGAAACAATGGAATTAGCTGTAATGGTTGACACATTTAAGCCACTTTGGCTGACCGAAGAAGGGGTTAAAATCATGTCGGACGACTACTACAGATCATGGATTGAATAACAGCAAAAAACGATTGAAAAAGCCGGGGTTTACCTCGGTTTTTTTATTGCAAAAGATATTGACATAACAGAAGTAAAACAATTGTTGAAAATTCGTGCTAAAAATCGAGCAGGATATGCTGTGTTATATCAGAATTTTTCTATTTTTGAAAATTCACAAAATCTGAGAATAAAAAACCAACTGAAAAAAACCAAATACTTACTTATGAAACGACTGATACTTACGCTTTTGTTATTCGTTAATGTAACGATGTTAAAGGCGCAGTTCACAGAGAACTTCGACGGACCAGGTCCTTATGGTCTAACCTCAGCAGGAAATCCTGGCTGGAACATCGATGCTAACTATTCTACTAGTGCTCCTAACTCATACAGAGGGCAATATGGAAATGGTCAGACAGTTACATTAACCAGCAACTCATTTTCGACTGCAGGAAACAACTATGTTGTGTTAAACTTTAAGCAAATTTGTAAAATTGAATTTACAGATACTGCTAAAATTGAAGTTTCTATCGACAATGGGGCTACTTGGACGCAGGTTACTGGAACTAACAGTACCTACCTAGGCAGTGCCGATTTTATCAACCAAGGAAATCGTTACAGCGAGCTTTCTTACGGAATATGGGCGCCGGGTACACCAACAGCACCTGCTGCAAACTGGTGGCAAAACGAAAGTTTTGACATTTCAGTTTTGGCTGCTAATGCAAACAACGTAATCGTTCGTTTTACATTGGTAGACTTTAGCAGTAACAACGGTATGGCAGGAAGATATGGTTGGTTATTAGATGATTTAGAAGTGATTGCATCACCATGTGAATTGATTCCTCCAACAATCGTAAACACTCCGGGATTCCCAACTTGGAATGGCCCAGTTTATAACACAGGTCCTTATGATGTTTATGCTAATATCTACGATAACTCACCTACACCAATTCAGTTTGCAGACCTTTTATACTCAGTAAATAGTAGTCCTTACTCATCAACTGGTGGTATGTTCTTGTTCTACCCAGACACAACTTGGTATGGACAGTTATTCCCTGCAAACATTGGAGACACTGTTTGTTGGTACATTGATGCTTACGATGGTTGCTTCAATATTGGTTCTTCAGATACATCTTGCTTTATTGTTAGTGATGGTGCAAGTATTCCTTTTTGTGATGACTTTGAAAACGTTTCTGGTTCACAACAATTGTGGGGATTCAATACAGTAGCGGGTACACCATGGGAAATTGGTAATACGTCTATTGTTACTCCACACGGAGGAAGCAATGTATTAGGTTTTCCATTAAGTGGAACTTATCAAGATAATAGTGAATCTTATGTTTCAACTCCTATCTGGGACTTCGCAGGTGTTTCTTTAGCGAACATGACTTTCTGGCAAGTAACAAATCTTGAGAACAATTATGATGGAGTTGTTTTACAGTTTTCATCTGACCCTACAGTTGCTTCACCTACATGGACAACAATCGGGGTGCAAAATGACCCTAATGGATTAAATTGGTATAATGGAACAATTTCAGGGGGGACAATTGATGCCTGGACAGGTGTTCCAAACACAACTGTATGGAACAAATCAAGCTATAAACTTGGTACTGTAACTGGATTAATGGGACAACCAACCATTCAGTTCCGTTTTAAATTTACATCTGATATTTCTGTTCAGCGTTTAGGTTTTTGGATTGACGATTTCTGTGTTACTATTCCTTGTGCAGGTGATGTTGGTATTAACGCCCTTAACTCTCCTTCAAATGGAACAGGTATCCCTGCTGGTCAGCCAGTAAATATCGATCTTACTTTAGAGAACTATGGTACTGCACCTCAATCGAACTTTGACTTTACATATACTGTGAATAATGGTGCGCCAGTAACGACTCAAATTGCAGGTCCATTAACTCCAGGTGCTCAAATTAATTATATCTTAAATTCTATTACTGCTCAATCAGGCGCATTTACAGTTTGTATGTGGACTGACTTAGCGGGTGATTGCGACCATACAAATGACAGTGTTTGTGTAAGTTTAGTTGGTATCCCTACATTAACAGCGCCTTTATGTGATGATTTCGAAAGTGGTAACCAAGGTTGGTCTGCTAACGTAGCGCCTAACCAAAATGCAGCTGACGTTTGGGAATTAGGAACGCCAGGAACTGGTAATCCTGCATCAGCTTACTCAGGCTCTAACGCATGGGACGTAAACTTAAATGCAGCTTACGGCAACAATGACTTAACTTACCTATACACTCCTTACTTAGATATGAGTAACATCACAACGGGAGAATTAAAATTCGCTATGTTTTATGATGCAGAAAAAGGATGGGATGGTGTTATTTTAGAATACACAAATGACGGTGGTGTTACTTGGAATTATATTCCTAATGATCCTAATTGTGCTAAAGACTGGTATAATGAGAACATTCCATTACAACCTAACTTTACAGCGTTGGATGCATGGTCTGGTCCAGCTTCAGGATGGTTCTTCCCTTCCTATAAATTATGTTGTTTAAATAATGTATTAGGAAGTTCAACTGCTGTTCAATTCCGTTTCACTTTCTCATCTGATGGTATTATTACATTAAATGGTGGTGCTACAATCGATGATTTCTGTGTAACTGGTACAAATGGTAACGATGTTGGAATTACAGTTCTAGGTGGTGGTATTACAAATGCTCCAGCAGGAACACCAGTTTCATTGATTGCTACCTTATCAAATGCAAGTGCTACGCAAACAGTAACATCAATTCCTATCTCTTATGTAACATCAAGTGGTGCATCAGCATCATTTGTTTGGACAGGTTCATTAGCACCATGTTCAAATTTAGATATCAACTTACCTCCATTTAACATGGTTGCGGGACCTGTAACAGTAACTGCATGGACAGAATTGCCTGGAGATGTAAATAACTTAAATGATACCGCTTCTACAATTATCTATGGTCAGCCGACTATTACGCCGACTTATACTAACTACTACACAGATAATTTCGAAAATGGAAACATCGGTTGGGCTCCAGCAGCTGATCCTTTAGCTTCAGCAGGTAATGCTTGGGAATTTGGAACTCCAAACTTCGGCGTAACTACAGGTGCATTCTCTCCTATCACATGTTGGGATATGAACTTAACAAGTGCAGTAGCTGGTGCAACTCAAGCTTATTTGTACACACCTTATTTCGATTTGACAAATGCAGCAGGCGCTACATTACGTTTCATGCAGAATCGTGACATGAATACGTTCGGCCCTGATTTCTACATTGAGTACTGCTTAAATAACAATAACACCTGGACAAGATTACAACCAGCATTAACAACTGATGCAACTAACTGGTATAACAATGTAGATATCTGGGATGATATTTCAGGTGGTTGGATTAAGAGTGAAATCAAAAACTTAGAAAATGCGACTAACGGTGGTACATCTCCGAACTTAATTCAGTTCCGTTTTGTGTTCGCCAATAACTTTGGAACAATGGACGGAGTTTCAGTTGACAACTTTGAATTATTTGTACCAATTCCATTATCTGTAACTCCAACAGTTGTAAATACTACAGTTCAAAATCAGTTATTATTCCCTGGTCAACCAGTTAATTTCTCTGGAAACATTAAGAACAACGGTGTATTTACAATCAATAACCACATGGCAGTATTATCAATTGATGGTAACATTGCTAGTTCTGACTTTGTAGACTATAGCGCAATTGGTGGTTTAGCTACTGATAGCTCTAAATTACATGCATTCAGCACTAATTGGATTGCTGTTCCAGGATATCATGAAGTTTGTGTTTATACGTATGACCCAAATAACCAAACAGACAATTATCAATTAGACGATACTGTTTGTATCAATGTATTAGTATTCGATTCAGTAACAACAAGTCAATTACCTTTCTGTACTGACTTTGAAAGTGGAAGTCAATGGGTAACTGCAAACTCTGACTCTTATGCTTACGATGAATCATGGCAAATGGGTAACCCAACAAAACCTACATTAAGTGGAACACATAGTGGAGCAAAAGCATGGGCAACTGATTTAAGTGGTAACTATACTAACATCGATTCAGCTGGATTATTCTCTGCATTAGTTCGTGTTGAAGCTGGTCACTGCTATAAATTAGAATTCTGGAACCGTTACAAAATGGAGTATGGTGCAGATGGTGGTGGTGTAGATTACTCTGTTGACTACGGTCAATCTTGGAACAACATAGATTATGCAGGAACACCAAATATTCAATTATATGGTGCAAGTCCTAACTACACTTATGTAACAGCTTTAAATCCTAGCAACCCAACAGTATTCGGATTTACAGGAAACAGAACAAGCTGGTTCAAGACTGAAAAGACATTAGATCCTGGTGCAAATACACAAATGATTGTTCGTTGGAAGTTTGCTTCTGATTATTCAGCAGTAGACGAAGGATGGGTAATTGATGATGTTTGTATCACTGACTTAGGATTATGTACTCCATTAGGTGTAAATGAAATTGCAACTGATAACTTCGGATTAAGCCAGAACTATCCTAACCCTTCTATGACAAATACAGCTATCGATTTTGTTATCCCTGAATTTGGTCAAGTTAACATAACAGTTACTGATTTATTAGGACAAACAATCGCAGTACTTGTTGATGGAAACGAAGGTGCTGGTTTACACACAGTATACTTCAACACTGCAACACTTTCTGAAGGAATGTATATGTATACGTTAAATTACAACGGAAAAACAATCACAAGAAGAATGGTTGTTACCAAGTAATTGAATTAATACCTGAAATAAAAAAACCTGTAGTATTCACTACAGGTTTTTTTATTCCCCCCGTTTTTTATAAATTGCATCATGTAATATTTCAGTTATGAAAAAAAGGGCTTCTCTATTATTCTTATCATTCTTAATTTGTCAATTTGCAAATGCGCAAATAGCAAACTTTTTCTCCCTTTGGACTAATGAGCAATATGCAACAGCTCCTGCTAGATACGCATACCCTCAAGAATATTTGGGAATTACCTATAATCATTCGTTGCTTTTCAATGAACTATTAAAAGCTCCCACCGAAAACATCAAAAGCAAGAATACCTTGTATTTGAATGTACCAGTAAGCAATCAAAAGCAAATCGTTTTCGAAGTGAAGAAGGTTTACGTAATGCATCCCGATTTAAATAAAGTGTTTAGTGAAATTCAAACTTACAGAGGTCAAGGTATTAATGATCCAAGTGCGAAACTTGCTTTGAGTATATCACCTATAGGACTTCATATAATGATCACCTCACAAGATGGTGTGTTTTATTATGATCCCTTAAACAATTTTGATACACAGAATTGTATACTTTATGAAAAGAAAAACTTTAACAGAAGTACAGGATTTAGTTGTGAAACGGATGACCTTATAAAAGAAGTTCGATCATTTAATAACACAACCAATAACCAAAGAACGCATGGAACACAACTTCGTAATTATCGATTAGCACTTTCATGTACGGGTGAATATGCCGCATTTTATGGAGGCACAAAAGCAGGTGCATTAGCTGGTATGGTGGCTTCTGTTAATCGTGTGAATGCAGTTTATTCCGATGAATTAGCAGTAAAGTTTACATTAATTCCTAACGACACTTTACTAATTTATACAAACGCATCCACCGATCCTTTTACAAATACGAATGGTTCAACAATGCTTGGGGAAAATATTACAACCTGTAATAATATTATTGGTTCAGCTAATTACGATATTGGACATGTATTCAGTACTGGTGGTGGTGGAGTAGCCTATTTGGGTGTTCCTTGTACTGCCAATAAAGCGGGTGGTGTTACTGGATCAGGTAGTCCTGTTGGTGATGCTTTCGACATTGATTATGTAGCACACGAAATGGGACATCAATTTGGTGCACAACATACATTTAATGCATCAACTGGATCATGTAGTGGTAACCGAACAGCAACTACAGCATATGAACCAGGAAGCGGTATTACCATTATGGCTTATGCTGGAATATGCACAGCCACCAACGATTTAGCGCCGAATAGTATTCCCTATTTTCACACAAAAAGCTTTGATCAGATTACAACTTATATTACTACAGGAAGCGGTAGCACTTGTCCAACAACAACCAACACAGGAAACACTCCTCCTACCGTAACACCGACTGCTCTTACCTACTCTATTCCTTTTCAAACACCGTTTGAGCTAACAGCAACAGGAAGCGATGCTAACGGAGATGCCTTAACGTATTGTTGGGAAGAATTCGATCTAGGAGCTGCAGGAAACTGGAATGCGCCAGTTGGTGATGCGCCAATCTTTAGACCTTTCTCCCCTGTGAGTAGTACAAGCAGAACATTTCCAAAAATCAGTGATATCGTAAATAATGTTACCACCATCGGCGAATTACTTCCATCTTATGCGCGTACATTAAAATTCAGAATAACGGTAAGGGATAACCGAATAGGTGGTGGCGGTGTAATGCATCCAGAAGATACAGTGAAAGTCAATGTTATTAATACAACAACAGCATTTGCAGTAACAAGTCCAAATACTAATTTAACATGGAATACAGGACAATCAGCATTAGTAACCTGGAATGTATCTAATACAACAGCAAGTCCTATTTCTTGTGCAAATGTTGCTATTCTTCTTTCAACCGATGGAGGTTTTACCTACCCTATCACCATATTGAGTTCAACTCCTAATGATGGTACAGAAACGATAACTGTTCCAGCTTACTTATCCACCACAGCAAGAATAAAAGTTCAAAGTGTTGGAAATATTTTCTTCGACATCTCTAACACCAACTTTACAATTGCAGCAGGATCAACTGTGCTTTCTACGTTAAATACTTCAGCACTTACAACAACCACGTATTGCAGTGGATCTACATTAAATGTCAGCTATAGTGGCGATGGACCTGCGAACACAGGAAATAATTTTACTGTGCAGTTATCAAATGCAGCGGGAAGTTTTGCTTCTCCAATTAGCATTGGGTCTTTATCATCAACAGCGAATACTGGAAGCATCAGTTGCACGATCCCATCTAACACCCCCGCTGGAAATGGTTATCGTATTAGGGTGATTGCCTCTAATCCATCCATCATTGGGACTGATAATGGCGCAAACATTTCTATTCAAAATTCAATTACTACATCAGGAATAATTTCAGGACCGACAACAATTTGCCAAGGTCAAACAAATGTTAGTTACACTTGCACTGCAGTTGCCAATGCTACTACTTACAATTGGTCGTTGCCAACAGGATTTACAATTACAACTGGAGCAAATACAAACGCAATAACTTGTACTATAGCAGCCAATGCGATCAGTGGAAATATTAGTGTTTCTACAAGTAATATATGTGGCAATGGACCAGCCTCTTCGAATTATGCAGTTACTGTTAATGCACTACCGCTAACACCTGGAAGTATAACAGGAACAATTGCGCTTTGCCAGGGCGATAAAAATATTAACTATTCTGTCTCAACAATTGCCAATGCTACAAGTTATTTATGGACGACTCCTAGTGGTGTGCAAATTATTAGTGGTAATACTACAAATATTATTTTGACAGACTTTAGTGATACCGCACAATCAGGGACTATTACCGTTCAAGGAGTAAATGGATGTGGAAATGGTGCGAGTGCAAGTTTATCCGTTAATGTGTCTAGTGCTCCAATAACACCTGTTATAGCGGCGAGTGGTTCAACAACTTCTTGCAGTAATCAAGGAGTTCAATTAAGTTTTACTGCTCAACCTGGTTACAATTACCAATGGCGATTGAATGGGAATAACATCAGTGGTGCGACAGGTAATACTTATCTTGCCACAACAACAGGAAGTTATGATGTAGTAGCTTCCATTACTCCTATTGGTGCACAAACATTTAATTCTACATCAACAACATTCATTACAGATAACTCATGTACTGCTGCAACAAATACTATTAGTGTAAGTGGATATAACGGAACAATCAGGTCAAGTGGTATCTATGTAAAGATGAACATCACACATACATGGGTAGGCGACTTAGATATTTATTTGCAAGCACCTGATGGAACAAGAATCGGATTAAGCGATCAGACAGGAAATACTAATAACAGTGGTGATAATTTCACCAACACAATTTTTGCTGATTCGGGTACAGCTATTTTGGGAACCGCAGGAGCGCCTTATACAGGATTATTTAAACCATGGAATGCAACGTTCACTGTTACGGGATGTACTAACGCAACATCAGCAACAACATTTGCATCATTAGGAAATGGGAAAATAAATCCGAATGGTAATTGGTCGTTAGTTGCTTTTGATAGAGCGGCTATAGATACCGGTAGAATTCAAAACTGGTCGATTTCCTTCCCATATGCAGGAAGCAACTGTACTAAATTATCCAACAGCATAAATGTATCGATTACCAACTCTCCAACTATAACTTCCATTACACCTACCACAATTCCTGTAGGTGGAACAATTACTATTACAGGGACTAATCTTGCAAATACAAGTAGTGTTTCTATTAATGGAGGAACGATAAGTAATTACACGATTAATAGTCCTACTTCTATCACAGCCACTATTCCTGCGGGAGCTACATCAGGACCATTGAGTGTGGTTACTCCTTGCGGAGCAGCTAGCTCAGGAACGATTACCATTACTAATTTCTTAACACTGAATGTGGCCGCATATATTGAAGGCTTTTATAATAATGGAGGAACATTAAATGCTGTTTCATCAGCAAATGAGTCTGATACCATACGAATTGAATTACACGAAGCTATTAGTCCATTTGCGTTAGTGCATACCGTTACAACAACGCTTGATACAACCGGAAATTCAACGAGTACCATACCTGCAACATTGTTAGGTAATTCGTACTATATCGTTTTCCGACATAGAAACTCAATTGAAACGTGGAGTAAAAACCCTGTCGTAATTCAGCAAACGAATTATTTCAGTTTTAAATAACTAGAAATTATCCGACAACACCGTTTTATTGATAGCCATCATCACCTTCCCTTTCAGTGGATGGTTAATGAATGGTGTGTTGCGTGATTTAGACTTAAAGTCATTAGCAGTATAAACAACTTCTGCTGTTGGATTAAACAAGGTGAAATTAGCAACAACACCTGTTGATATTGTAGGAACATCTACACCAATAATAGAACGTGGATTGATAGAAAGTATGTTTGCCACATGATCTGGATTTAATTTTCCATCAAGAGCTGAATTCAAAACCGAATAGGCTGTTTCCAATCCAATCATTCCGTAGGCTGCATATTCAAATTCTACATCTTTCGATTCAATGTCTTCCGGTGAGTGATCCGTAACAACACAATCGATTGTACCATCTAATAGCGCTTCTTGTAAAACTTCTTTATCGGTTGTACCACGAAATGGAGGCTTCACTTTATAGTTACTATCAAAAGTATTCAAGACCTCATCTGTAAAAAACAAATTCGCCACATTCACTTCAGCAGTTATTGGTAATCCCATTTGCTTTGCTGTACGAATCGCATCTACAGCTTCAGATGTTGAAATGCCACTACAATGCAAAGGCGTATTTGCGTATTCAGCTAAACGAATGTCTCGCTCTAATGCAATTCCTTCAGCGATTGAAGGAGAACCTTTAAATCCGAGCTTGGTTGTTATTGCACTTTCATTGGCTAATGAGTCTCCTGAAAGTGATTTATCATCAGCATAAACAATTACCTTGGCTCCAATATTATCTGCGTACTGTAAACCTCTTAGTAAAAGTCCGCTGTTATTAATTGCTTTTTTATCATCCGTAAATATAACGGCACCGCCTAACTGCATATCATATAATTCAGCAAGCTCCTTCCCTTCTCTATTTACAGTTAATGCTCCTGCGATATAAACATCCACATTACTCTGCTTCGATTTTCCTTTCAGAAATTCAACATCCGCGCGCTTTTGAATTACGGGATTAACAGATGGCATTAATAGCACTGCTGTAAATCCACCTTTCGCCGCTGCAGCTTGTCCACTTTCAATTGTTTCTTTCTGCTCGTATCCTGGCTCTCTAAAATTAGCTTTCATATCAAGCCATCCGGGAGATAAAAAAACACCTGCACAGTTCTTTACATCAACATCATCACTGTATCGTCTATCCGAAGAATGTTCTACAATTTCTGAAACTACTCCATCAGAAATTAAAACATCAACCTGTTTACCATTGAATTCAGAACGAGGGTCGGCAATTGTAACACCGTGAAATGCTATTTTCATATTGTTTTCCAGATTCTAATAATTAATATTTCTGCTAAGAATGCAAGGAGTGCGATAATGATGCAATATTTCCAAAGCGCAATTCCCTCTGATAGTCTGCTAATTTTCTTCGTAAGACTTCCACCCTGATCATTATAAAAAGCATAATTCGTTAAATGCGCCTCTTCGGCTTTCGACTTCAGATCATCCTCGCTCATGAATTGCATGTTTGATTCTTTACGATTATAGTTGAATGAAAAAACAGCGTAGGTAGTATTGGCATTCGTCAGATTATAATATCCAGCATTCGTTAACAAACCATTCGTCGTAATTTGCATTCCACCATTAACTGTTTTCAATTGTGGAACAATATCTGTTTTATTCTCATCATTTTTCAGGTGAAGTACATTATCTCCTACTGAAATATTTTCACTTACAAACAACTCGTCTTTTTCACCTATGATAGCACTGTTTTGCGGAAGATTCAAGCTTAAGATGGCCATCTTATACAATAGCGGAACAATTAAAGCATGCTGTGATAAATTACAGAAAGAACTATTTAACGGAACTGTAAACAAATACATCTTTCCTTTTCCAACAGAATACTCTGATAAGAAACTTGCGCCTGACTCTAACTGCATCAACGAGTTTCTTCCTGAAGCCACAGCAGTATTTAACGAGTAATAGGCATTAACCTTTGGCAAATCAAGATTTGCCTGATTCTTTGTGGACTCATCAAACACATCATTAAAAATTCCATTTTTAAAATCAATTTTCGCGACTTTATCATTTGTTCTGATCAACGAAGAATAACTTTCTCCTACCAAAGAAGTCAATGCAGGAGAATAGGAATTTAAATCGATTGCTGAATCTGGAAAACAAATTACAGAACCTCCTTTTTGCAAAAACTTTTTAAGCTCTTCCGAAAGTCCATTTGATATTTCTCTCAATTGATTTAAAACAATCACCTGACTGTTTTGCATGACAGAATAATCAACTTGATTAACAGGGACCGATGAAAATTTAAAAAACGGATCGTTAGCGTATAATGCTCTTAAGTATGGTCCTGGGTTATTACCATCAAGTGCAATCACCGATAAATTTTCTTTTACATTAAATGAGAGAAAATAATCATCATCAAATACGATTGGCTGATCAGTGATAGAAACTTTCATCTTTTGCCAGCCTGGTTGCGCAATTGTAAAACTCATCTTCACTATTGCAGAACTATTAGCAGCCACAACACAAGAAGCAACAGCTCGTTGTGTTCCATTAATTTTTAATGTAACCGGAACATTATCTAAATCTTCTTCACCACTATTATTTACACGCACTGCCAATTCAACCGTTTTGTTTAACTGCACAATCGGACTTTCAATCCAGCATGAATCGATATAAGCATTAGAAGAATTTTGTACGGGCAACTCAATAAAGTTAAGATGCGCTAATGAATCAATTTTAATTTGATTGATATCTGCCGCTGACTTTTGAAAATCAGAAATGATAAAAAGCTCTTTTTCCTCATTCGCTTGGATATTGAAAGCATCTAACTGTCGAGCAACAATCTGCGACATTGTTTTAGAAACGGGAGACACTTTCACCCTATCTACTTCATCAATGAATTCTTCTTTAGTAAGGAGTCGCTGGTGAACCGAAAGAAAATCATTCGTTAGTAATTGGAAACGCGCAGTTGATGGGTAAGCATTAGCCACTTCAATCGCTTTCTTTTTTGCTACCTCGAGCAAAGGACCGTCTTTACTAACCCCTTCCATACTAAAAGAATTATCGACGAATACAGAAATATTCTTTTGATTCTTCAGCTTCTTCTCTGCTGTTAATGGAATAACTGGCTTTGTAAATGCAAATACGAGGAACGCAATAGCAAGTAAACGACAAAGTAAAATCAGTAAATGCTTTAGCTTATTAAGCTTCGTTGTTTCTTCCTTTAGCTCACGAAGAAAACGTACATTGGTAAATTCGACCTTCTTGTACCTTCGGAAATTAAATAAATGAATAAGTATCGGTATTGCTAAAAAAATAAGTCCTGCAAAAAATCCGGGGGCGAGGAACTGTATTGATAGGGCTAGCATTTCAAGAGGCAAATTTAAATAAAAGATGAATTAAAAGTATTAATTCACATTATTTCTTTTGACCTGCCTTTTTAGCACCGTTCGTATTTGAGGGAGTTGTCTTTTTCTTCTCCGCAGGCTTGGCCTGTTCAATCTTCTTTGCAGCAGGCTTAACCTCTGTTTTAGGCTTTAATGGTGCTGGCTTTTTTACTGAGGAAGAATCTGTTTTTACAACTGCATTGGTATCCTTTACTGCTTTGAAAATGCTATCCTTTCGGATGATTGAATCATTTTTTAAGGCATCCTGATTAATCGACTTCAGTGCATTGGCTCTTGACTCATTTGCCAATTCAGCGGAACGAATCATGGCCTCCGCAGCAGCTACCGAGTCGCGATGACGTTGTAAATCGGCTGCTTTTTCCTCTTCACTTACAGCACATGCCGATACCAAAGAAATGATAAAACAAAAAAGAAGTAGTTGTAACTTATTCATACCTCGAAAATATAAAAATTTGGCTTAATTGGATTTTATTTCAAAATCTTGAAAATCAAACCCAGGATTAACATGACAAGCGGCAAGGCAAAAATCATTTTCAGCCTTTACACGAGAATAAAACCAAAGCCCTGCTTTCACTACATGCTGCAACACTTCACCATTGGCTAAATCAGAGCCTAATCGGATAATGCGCTCAACACCATCATCATCAATTTCAACGATTTCACAAGAAGATCCGTATTGATAAAACCATAGCTCATCACTCTTAATACGATGAGGTAAAGTTGATTGTCCGCCGAGCATCAGAAAATAAATAGCCGTCCCAAGATTTCTTTTACCTTCAAACCCTTCAAAATCTCCTTCCGTTTCACTTCGGTATGTTTCCTTGTAATATCCACCTTCGGGATGTTCAATTAAGCCTAAATGATTAATAATATCTTGCGCTTTCATTCTTATTTTTTTTCAAAATTAAGATTTCCGAGGATAACAAGGAGCTATTTTAAAATAGTTCGGTTATACTGACTAAATTTGCGTCATGAATAAAGTCGGTTACCAACAATACAAAGCGCTGCTAATGAAGCTTGCATTACTATTGTTCATTTATTCATCACTCCGATTGCTGTTTTATTTGAACTATATTCAAACGGGCGGAAATAGCTTACTACTTGATTTCATTTACGGTTTGCGCTTCGACATTAGTGCTATCTGTTTATTAATGTCGCCGGTTTTACTTGTGGAAGCTGCCCCATTAAAGATTTACACTAATAAATTCTGGAGGACCGTTGCCGATGGATATTTAATATTAGTAATTGGAATTAGCGCTCTTCTAAATTTAATCGATACAGCGTGGTTTGAATATACAGGCAAAAGAACTACCGCTGATTTTTTTAGTTTGATAAGCTTAGGCGACGATGTCAATAATAATCTTGGCAACTACCTACTTAACTATTGGTATTTACTTTTAGTATTAATCATTCTGATTGTTGTTTCCATGGTGATGATTAAAAAAATCAATCAGCGCTACAAAAAAACGAAGCAATTAGCTGAGCCTTCCATCTTACTTCGATTAATCATTTATATTTTAATAATTGGAACATCCTTTATTGGGATAAGAGGTGGATTACAAATGCGACCAATTAGTATTCAAAATGCCATCACAGGTGTTAATCCGAATGAAGTCCCACTAATTTTAAATACTCCATTTACCATTTTAAAATCGTGGAGAGATGACCCCATTCCATCAGTAAAATATTTAGATGATCAGCAAGCAAAGGATATTTTCAATTACGAAAAAACTTATAGTGATAGCATACCATTTCAAAAACTAAATGTTGTTGTATTAGTAATGGAAAGCTTTTCAAAACATTTAATAGGAAGCTTTACGAATGGAGAAACCTACACTCCATTTCTTGATTCATTAGCAAAAGAAAGTCTGATTTGCACCAATGCTTTTGCCAATGGAAAACGCTCTATAGAAGGAATTCCAGCAATATTAAGTTCGATACCTCATTTAACCGATGAACCATTTATTACGGGAGCCTATAACGTGAACCGAATAAATTCATTTGCGTCGATACTTGGCAATTCGGGTTATAGCACTGCCTTCTTTCATGGCGGGCATAACGGCACGATGGGATTTGATAATTTCAGTAAGGTAGCTGGATATCAAAAATACTTTGGGAAGAATGAATACAAAGGTAAAGCAGAAGATGATGACGGACGATGGGGAATTTATGATGATTCGTTTTTGAATTTCATGAATGAAAAAGTTAGCGATATGAAAGAACCATTTCACTGCGCCTTCTTTTCACTTTCTTCTCACGACCCTTATGTAATACCTGCTAAATTCAAAAATAAATTCCCGAAAGGAAAAGAAAAATATCACGAAAGCGTACGCTATGCCGACTATGCGCTTGAATTGTTTTTCAAAAATGCCTCAACAAAAAAATGGTTTAACAATACCCTGTTTATCATCGTTGCTGATCATACGGGGCCTTCTAACGGCGACTACTATACGAATTCGGCAGGTCAATTTGCTATTCCGATTATTTATTTCTGTCCTGCGTTAAAATTAAAAGGCAATTACGAGGGCATTACGCAACAAACCGACATTTTACCTACCACTTTAAAAATGCTGCATTACTCAGGTAAGTTCAGTGCATTTGGAAATCCAATTAATGCTACAAATTCGTTTAACATGAATTACAGTAATGGCATCTGGCAACTTATCAGTGATAAAAAATTAGTGCAGTTTGATGGTGAGAAAACTACTGGTGTTTACGATTTATCGAACGATAGTTTACTAAAGAATAACTTGGTAAATAATAAAATAAAATTCAATAAAGAAGAATTGCTTTTAAAAGCCTACTTACAAGAATTCAGAAACGCAATGCTTACTAATACCATTTGTAAACCATGAACAAAGCGATCGTCATTTACAATCCTATTTCAGGAAAAGGGTTAGGACAACGAGCTGCTGATGCAATTAAAATTTCTAAGCTGAATGAGTTATTTCAATTAACGATTTGCCAAACAGAATATGGCGGACATGCGAAAGAAATTACTTCAAAAGGATTAGAAGATGGAGTTCGTTACTTCATAGCCGTTGGTGGCGATGGCACCATCAACGAAGTGGGTTCTGTTTTAAAAGGGAAAGATGCAGCATTAGGGATTATTCCTATGGGATCAGGTAATGGACTCGCCAAACATATTGGAATGAGTACCGATTACAACCAAGCCATACTTCAACTTTACAATGCTAAGGTAAATAGTATTGATACACTAACGATCAACAACCGATTTGCAGTAAACGTATCAGGATTTGGCTTTGATGGTTATGTGGCATATCGTTTTAATCATCATGGTAAACGAGGACTTTCTACTTACACTAAAATCGGACTTACTGAGTATTTCAAATATCCCTTACAAGATTTTGAAATCTCCTTCGACAATCAGAAGAAGCAAGTAAAAAAACACATGTTAGTGATTGCTAATGCGAGTCAGTTTGGTAATGCAGCTATTATTGCACCTACCGCAGATTTAACTGATGGAATAATTGAAATAGTTGCCGTTGAACTACCACCGGTGTTAAATATTCCAGCTATTTTATATCGTTTGTTTACAGGAAAATTAAAAGACAATAAATACATTCAAACCTATAAATGCAAATCGTTTATAGCAAGATCAAACAAACCTGTTCATTTGCATATTGATGGTGAATCGATGGAACCTGTAAATGAAATTACTGTCACCGTTGAACCTAAATCATTATTCATTCTAACTCCATCCAATGTTAAATAGCAATTATTGGCAAGAGCGATATGCCACGCAGCAAACAGGCTGGGATGCAGGAACGATTACGACTCCCATCAAAGAATACATCGATCAACTAACTGATAAGTCAATTAAGATATTAATTCCTGGTTGTGGTAACGCGCATGAAGCAGCCTACCTATGGCAACAAGGATTTACCAATGTATTTTTACTGGATTATGTTGCTGAACCTTTGAATAATTTCAGCAAGCAATTTCCTGATTTTCCAAAAGATCATTTGATACTAATCGATTTTTTTGACCTGGAAGAAAAATTTGATTTAATCTTAGAGCAAACCTTTTTCTGTGCTTTAGATCCTTCGTTGCGAAAATCCTATGTAGAGAAAATGCAGCGCCTCTTAAATCCCGATGGGAAATTAGTCGGGGTGTTATTTAATTGCAAATTTGAAAAGCAAGGGCCACCCTTTGGAGGCACTAAAGACGAGTATTGGACGTTATTTGATGATTATTTTGAGATCAGAAAAATGGAAGAATGCTATAATTCCATTGCTCCACGTAAGGGGAATGAACTCTTCGTGGTTTTATCTCTGAAAAAATCAGTAAATAATGCTTAAATTTGACCTGTGAATTCATTTAAAATTATCTTATTAGCACTTTTATTTGCCTACCAAGGCGGATATGCTCAGGTATCCACTACGGATGCCTATGGAGATAGTTATTATTGCTACCAAAACGGATATTACTCGCAGGTATTCGGTTTTCAGGTTCCTGATAAGTTTAATTCACTTTTGTACGACACCTTAGAAACTTGGCTAGGTACACCCTATCGCTCTGCTGGCATGTCGCTAAACGGAGTTGATTGCTCAGGATTTGTTACCTGCATGTACAATGGTGTTTACGGTGTTAAGCTAAAAGGAAGAAGATGCTCCGAAATTTACAACGAAGTAGAAAAAATTAACAAATCAGAATTAAAGGAAGGTGATATTGTATTTTTCAAGATTAGACATTCAGAAGTTTCCCATGTTGGGCTCTATTTAGGCAATGACAAATTCATTCACTCGAGCACATCAAACGGTGTTATTATCAGTGATCTGAAAGAAGAATATTATCAAAAATATTTCTGGGGTGGTGGTCGCTTAAGAGAATTTCCAGCTATAACCGAATATCAAGAATAAGAAAATGAATCAACCTAGTTTAATACTCAACGCGGTTCAGATAAAACAACGAATCGACAGAATTGCTTATCAGATTTACGAGGATTCAAGCAATGAACAAGAGTTGATCATAGCAGGAATAAGTAATAGCGGGTATCGCTTTGCTGTGTTGTTAAACGAGGTATTGAAATCAATATGCCCTGTTCCTACACGACTCATTGAAATCAAATTGGATAAAGAAAATCCAACGAATTACCAGCTAAATCCGAATCACCAGATTGCCGATTTCAAAAACAAAACAATCATAATTGTTGATGATGTATTGAACTCTGGAAAGACGCTGATGTATAGCTTAAAGCCATTTTTAGAGGGAGATGTCAAAAAAATAAGAACTGCCTTATTGGTAAACAGAGATCATAAACGCTATCCCGTAGCTGCTGACTTTGTGGGAATCACACTAAGCACTACCCTGCAAGAACATATTCGTGTTGACCTTACTGAAGGAAGCGAAGCCGTTTACCTTGAATAATTAGCGTTAATGATTTGTTAATGGCTAATTTGTTTAATCTCAAATAATTTATTTTGCAAAAAATCTTTCAGATGTACCGGATTAAACTCAAACTGGGATTATTACTTTCTTTCATACTACTTAGTTGTTTCGGCTATGCACAAAATGCATTTCTATCTGCTACAGCATCTAAGTCGACGGTTGGTGTAGGAGAACAATTTCAAGTAACATTTACTTTGAATTGCGATGGACAAAACTTTCGTTCGCCTGACTTAAGCAACTTCAATGTTTTAAGCGGACCAAACAAAAGTAACAATATTAGCATTGTCAATAATTCCT
This sequence comes from uncultured Bacteroidota bacterium, assembly GCA_903847585.1. Taxonomy (GTDB): domain Bacteria; phylum Bacteroidota; class Bacteroidia; order AKYH767-A; family OLB10; genus CAINEC01. The sequence goes on along the minus strand of CAINEC010000007.1, from coordinate 12,852 downwards.
ATACACAGTCATTATCATTCACCTTCTTTTTACAGCCTAAGTCAGAAGGCAATTTTAAAATCGGACCAGCCTCTATTGAAGTACAAGGCAAACGCATCAATTCAAATATTGTCAATTTAACTGTTGTAAAAGGAAATCCTCAACAGGGTGGCAATCCAAATAACAGAGGACAAAACGGAAATCAATCTGAAGGAATAAGTGATAAAAATTTATTCGTAAGAGCAATTGTCAATAAGAGTTCTGTATTTGAAGGAGAAGCATTGACAGTTACTTTTAAAATTTACACCAACATTGACGTTAATAGTTATTCTGTTTCGAAGGCGCCAGCTTTTAATGGATTCTGGAATCAAGATATTGAAATACCTAACCCTCCTCCTACCAGTGTTGAAGTGATTGATGGAGTACGTTACACCACAGCCGTTATAAAGAAGGCTGTCCTTTTCCCGCAGCAATCAGGTGTACTTACAATTGATCCGATGGAATTAGAATGTATTGCTCGAATAAGAGTAAGAAATCAGCGAATGATGGATCCTTTTGGAATGTTTAACGATCCGTTTTTTGCAGATGCCTTTGGAGGAGTTCAGCAAGTTAAATGTACTGCGAAGAGTATTCCTGTAAAAATAAATGTGAAAGAATTACCAGGGACTGCACCGGCTACTTATAGTGGTGCTGTTGGATCTTTATCGTTTGATGCAAGCTTAGATAAATCCGTAACTAAAGAAAATGAACCTGTCAACTTGAAATTTAAAATTACAGGTAATGGAAATTTGAAATTAGCTACTGCTCCCGATGTAAGCTTTCCAGAAGATTTAGAAACATATGATCCGAAAATTGGAGAGAATTACAAAGCAAGTGATGCGGGTGTTAATGGAAGTAAAACGATTGAGTATTTAATTATCCCAAGACACGAAGGTGATTATGAAATTCCACCAGTAACATTTACTTATTTCGATTTAGCAAAACAACAATACGTATCGAAAACGGCAGGTCCATTTAAAATCAAAGTGGGTAAAGGAAGTGGTTCATCATCCGCAAGCAGTTCAGGATCGAAGAGTGATGTGCAAGTATTGGGAAGAGATATTCGTTACTTAAAAACCGATAAACAATTATTCCCTTCTGATGGAGGAAGATTTTTTGGATCATGGTTGTTTTATGTATTATGCCTTACGCCTTTATTGGCTGCCGCTGGTGGAGTTTATTACAAGCGACAATCTGCATTCAACGCTGCGAATTCCGTTTTAGTGAGAAGTAAGAAAGCAACAGCCTATGCGCAAAAGCGATTAGCATCTGCAGGTAAATTAATTAATGAAAATAAGCATGCTTTAGCGTTTGAAGAAATATCAAAAGCATTATGGGGTTATGCGAGTGACAAACTAACGATACCTGTTTCCGAACTTTCAAAAGAAAATATCGCGGAGCAATTAAAAAGTAAAAATGTGAGCGAACAATCAATTCAACAATTCACGAATTGTATTGCTACGTGTGAGATGGCTCAATATGGCGGATTAGATGTTACGGCACAATCGAACAAGCTTTATCAAGACGCTATTCAAATCATAACCGATATCGAAGGAGGAATGAAGTCATGAGAAATTATTTTTTAATACTACTATGCATCCTTTCAACATGCTTTGCTGTTTCTGCAGCAAATAGTCCTACAGCAGAACAACAGTATGAAAAAGCAAGCAAGCTTTACAAATCGGGTAATTATGCAGAGGCGAGCATGCAATATCAAAACCTGGTGAATGACGGAAAGAAAAGCACGGCCTTGTTTTTTAATCTTGGTAATTGCTATTACAAAACAGGCGATTATGCAAAAGCGATTTTGAATTATGAGCGAGCTAAAAAGATTGCTCCTGCTGATGAAGACATCGAGTATAATTTAAAACTGGCAAATGCGAAGGCTTCTGACAAAATTGATCCTATTCCGCAATTGTTTTACGAAAAATGGTGGAGTATTTTTATTACCACCTTCTCTCCTACTGAATGGTCGGCATTTGCAATTATAACACTATGGATAGCCGCAGGAATGTTTTTAATCTATTTGTTTGCTAAAACCGTAGAGAAGAAAAAGAAAAGCTTTTACGCTGCAACAATTATTTTCGGATTATCACTTTGCTTGTTTATCGTTGCAAGATCAGCGAATCGATTAATTTACAACTATAGCTTTGCTATTATTATGGATAGCAGCGCGTATGCTAAAAGTGCTCCTGATGCAAAGGGAACTAATTTGTTTTTGCTACACAATGGCACCAAGGTAGAAATCGTGGAAGAGCAAGAAGGCTGGAAGAAAATCAAAATTGCCAATGGCAATACCGGCTGGATGTCGAATGAAGCATTGGAGAATATTTAAGGATGAAGAAAATCCTTTTATTATCCGATACACATGGCTACCTAGATGATGCTATTCTATCGCATGTTGCTAATGCTGATGAAGTATGGCATGCAGGTGATATCGGCACAATTGAATTAACTGATCGCATTGCTAAATTAAAACCGTTAAGGGCTGTTTATGGCAATGTCGACGGACATGTATTACGTTCGGCTTTTCCGTTGGATTTGTTTTTTACATGCGAAGGATTAAAAGTTTTTATCACACATATTGGCGGATATCCTACCCGTTATTCCAAGGGCATAAAAGAAAAACTGATTATGAACAGGCCTGATTTATTTATCTGCGGACATAGCCATATTTTAAAAGTTGTCCGTGATCAGCAATTAGGGATTTTACATATGAATCCGGGTGCAGCTGGCGTACATGGATTTCATAAAATGAGGACCATGATACGCTTTGAAATAAACGCAGGTAAAATGCAGAATGCAGAAGTAATTGAACTCGGATTAAGAGGCTCCTTAGCGTAAACGATCGGCTGAACGGACTAACTCATCATCTTTTTTAATTCCACGAAGTGCAAGCACGATAAACAGCGGAACAAGCACTACAATTGCCGTGAAAGGATAAAGTTTAAACTGATACCCTGCTCCTGATAATACACGAAGCGTATTGATACCTGATAGGAAAAATCCTACCCAAGCTAGTGAGCATAACAACATGATTTTACAAATCGTCATTTGCTTTTTTCTTGATTTATACATCCAGGCTGTGATTAAGGACAAGAATCCAACAAATAATAGAATCAAACCAAGATATGGGGCATTAGAGATTACTGTTTCCTGAGCTTTATCGGTACCAGTAATTTTCCAGACCGTAGCTGTGTATGAAATGCTGCTTTTAGCCGTTTCTCCAGGGGTCAATTCGTACAATTTCACAGAGGCAACCGTGAAGCAAATAGCAGCAATAAGGGCAAGATATAAGGTTTGAATGCGTTGTATCATGGGGCTAAATTATCTAAAAATCAATAAATGCCCTACTTAGTGCATATAGCCTTGTTAATAAAATATGGAGATTTTGAATAGAAGTCTTGACATTATATGTTAAAAAGCCGTATTATTGCAGTGTAATTGCCTGTCTGGCGATTTTTGTTCTGCTACCTCTTCGAATTGTCGAAGAAATCACAACTCCCAACTTATCTCATTTAAAAATTGTAACGCTCAAGAGCGTATATGTTTTTACAAACCTTTAAAGAAATATTATGTTTGACATCATTCAGTTGAATGAAAAGCTATTGCCTGAACTAAAAGATCTGGCAAAAAAATTAAAAATTGAAGCTTTTGAAAATCTTAAAAAACAAGATTTAGTTTACAAAATCCTAGACCATCAAGCCTTGCATCCAGATATCGATTATGCTGGATTAGGTATTGATGCCCCTGCAAAAGTTGAATCATCGAAGCCAGTGAAAGCGAAGAAAACAGCTCCTGCAAAAGAAGAAACGGAGGTTAAAAAACCAAGGGCCGTGAAAGAAGAAAAATCAGAAGTAGCAGCTGAAAAAACAAGTGCTCCTGCACCTGCACAAGTTCGTACGCAACCTGACAATAACGATGGTCGTCCAAAGCGTATGCGAATTATTCCAGGTAAACCAGAAGGTGAAGAGCGTGTTGCTCCTCCTGCAAGACAACAAGCACCAACAGTGGTTGCTGAATCTGCTCCTGTTGCTGCACCTACGGTTGTAGAAAATACTACTCCTGCTCCAACGCAAGATGTAAAAGAACCTGCACCGGCACGACCAGCACATGAAAACCAAAAGCCTGCTTATCCGCAACGCGAATTTCAAAACAGACGTCCTGTGCAAAACCAAGAGCCTGCATTTGACTTTGGCGGTAATGTGCAAACAGAAGGTGTATTGGAATTAATGCCGGAAGGATTTGGATTCTTACGTTCATCAGACTATAACTACTTACCATCTCCTGATGATGTTTTTGTAGCGCAAAATCATATTAAGCAATACGGATTAAAAACGGGTGACACTATTCGTTGTGCGGTAAGGCCTCCCCGTGAGGGCGAAAAATATTTTCCATTAGTGAAAATAGAAACCATCAACGGACAAGCACCTGAGATTATTCGTGATCGTGTGCCATTTGATTTCTTAACGCCATTGTTTGCTCATGAAAAGTTCAATTTAATTCATGGTCCATCGAATTATTCAACGCGTGTAATGGATTTATTTACTCCGATTGGTAAAGGACAACGTGGATTAATTGTAGCGCAGCCTAAGACGGGTAAAACGGTTTTATTAAAAGAAGTTGCGAATGCCATTGCATCAAACCATCCAGAAGTTTATTTAATTATTTTATTAATTGATGAACGTCCGGAAGAGGTAACCGATATGGCACGTAGTGTAAAAGCAGAAGTTATTTCATCTACGTTTGATGAGCCTGCAGATCGTCATGTGAAGATTGCGAATATCGTATTAGAGAAAGCGAAGAGAATGGTTGAATGCGGACATGATGTATGTATCTTATTAGACTCTATTACACGTTTAGCGCGTGCGTATAATACAGTTGCTCCTGCATCGGGTAAAGTATTATCAGGTGGTGTGGAAGCAAACGCATTACAAAAGCCTAAGCGATTCTTTGGAGCTGCACGTAAGATTGAGAATGGTGGATCATTAACGATTCTTGCAACGGCATTAACAGATACAGGATCGAAGATGGATGAAGTAATCTTTGAAGAGTTCAAAGGAACGGGTAATATGGAATTACAGTTAGATCGTAAGTTAGCGAACAAGCGTGTATTCCCTGCTATTGACTTAGTAGCATCAAGTACGCGAAGAGATGATTTATTATTAGACCGTGAGATGTTACAGAAGATGTGGATTTTAAGGAATCACTTAGCGGATATGAATCCGATTGAAGCAATGGATTTCTTACTCGACCGTATGCGTGGTACTAAATCGAATGAAGAGTTTTTAGTCTCGATGAATTCGTAATTAATTTTGAATATAAAAGAAAAGGCTGTCGTGAGACGGCCTTTTTGCTTTTTTGGAGAATTAATTCAAATTTGAAATCGTACTACCACTTAAACAGTAATCTAATGTTTAATATTCATTCAAATGTTCTTTCTTTTGTCTTGACACAAAATGAAAGAACCAAAGAAAAAGTCAAGGCTATACTTTATTCTTTTGCAGGCAAATTTTTGTCTTGAAAAAATCACTACAAATTCAGTGATTTCTTCGCAGGCTCAGAACTTCTAAATTTGCTTTACGTAATTTTTACTTCGCCAAAAACCGAATAAACTAAGGCCATTTTTGTTTTTGATTTTATTTTAAAGAAACACACGACCGTATGCGTGGTACTAAATCGAATGAAGAGTTTTTAGTCTCGATGAATTCGTAATTAATTTTGAATATAAAAGAAAAGGCTGTCGTGAGACGGCCTTTTTTGTTTTTGCTATTATTTGTATTAATCCTTTACACAACGAACCGACAAGCCATATTTGCCATTATATCCATTCGTTCTTAGAATACAATTGTTAAGATAAGTTAGATACCTTGCATATGGAAATGTACCAGGGATTTTTGTGGCCGTCCAGAAAAAAGCTTCTTGTCTTAAAGTATTGAACGAACCTTGACCCAAACGATGACCTCCAGCAAATAATGTCAAACGGCTGCTATTTGTAGAATGCGACGAACTAACTGGACCAATCCAATGAATATATCCTGTTTCTTTTAGCGCTGTGCCTGCCGTTAAACTTTGATAACATAAACAAGTAGTATCCGCATAGGGGTCAATTCTTTTTACTACTACATTCCACTCCCAATCCTCAGTAACATGCCAACCAACAGGACAAAGTCCTTGCGTATCAGCAACTGCAAAATAATTATACAACTTACCATAAATATTGGTGTTAGCAGTACTGTAATTATAATCGGCACAAGCCCCTGTTACAGTGGCATTCCACTGAGCATCATTAGCAGGGCTCGGAATTAATGCTCCATTTCTATAATGCGAAGTTTTCAAATTTTCTTTCATCCAGCATTGGTTACCAAAAGCAACAACATCATAAATATTTCCTTCTACATCTGTTACAAAAGCAGGACAAGTATCGATGTTGATTGTGTAATTAATACTATCAAGATCGGCAAGTGGTATAGATGATAATGTACCATTAGTGTACTGAATATTTAGGTTTGTTTGCGAATATAAATTAGCAACAAAACCAAAAACGAAGAATAGAATTAAAATTAGTTTATTCATAGAAAGATTAATCTAACATATTTAGTCTTTTATACATCTAACAGAAAAACCACTATTGTTTACAACATTATTATTCGTAATAAAGGCGTCGTTTGCTCTTATTGAAAAATAATATGTTGTAGTAGTTGAATAAGGCGAAACAGACCAGAAATAGGCATAGTTATCAATTTGGCTATAATAACCATTCGATCCATTTCGTACACCACCAGGCAATGCAGTGAACCCACTACTATTGGTAGCTCCAGTATTTGGATTTAACCAATGTAAGATGCCTGCTTCTTTCATATCTCCACCAGCTGTTAAACTTGGTGTACAATTAACACAATTTGTATCTGCATTAGCATCGATTGTCTTAATTAGAACATTCCATTCAGTTAATTTAGGTTCATGCCATCCAACAGGACATAAGCCGGCAGGATCATTTAAAGCATACCAATTATATAATTTACCATATTTCGAAGTATTAGCAGTATCGTTATTATAATCTGTACAAGCACCTGAAGTGGTAGAGCTCCATTGCACATTAGTTAATCCAGATGCAATAGTTGCCCCGTTATTAAAATGGGTAGTTTTTAAATTCTCTTTCATCCAACACTGTGAACCAACAACTACTGTATTATACACATTGCCATCTATATCAACGAGCGTAGAAGGACAAGTAGAAGAATTTACAACATAATACATGCTATCCACATTAGCAATTGGAACTATCATTACGTTCCCATTTTTATAATATAGATTCATAAATGTTTGTCCAAACAAATTGTTCGCTAAAAACAAGAATGACAATAGAATTATTTTTTTCATTTGAATACTGATTAGAAATCTTACTGAATCACAATCTTCTTACTAATCACTTGCTGCTCCGTAGAAAGTTTAATTACATAAACTCCTTTCGTATTGGAATGCCACAATTGCGTATAGCTTCCAGATCCTTGCTCTCCTATTTTTCGTTGCTCAATTAATTTTCCTTGTAAATCATAAATAGCCAATTCTAATTTCTGATGTAATGGCAACATGTATTTAATTTGCACATCACCGCTAGAAGGATTAGGAAATACTTCCATGTTAATGGTAATATCCGGCACTTCTGAAAGCGACGTAATGTAAGGCAAGTATTTATAACTTATAATGGCTGTTGTATTCCAACTTACGAGCGCACCGTTGGTTAAATGCATTTGCATATCCGTACTTGAAAAATCAATATGCTGCACATCGATTAATGGGTACTGCCCATTTGTGCCATTTGTAAAATTGAAATAAATTGATTGTGCTTTTGAGAAAGAGGATAAAGCTGCTATCATTATAAATAGCAATGCGATTTTCTTCATAGGTTATGATTTGTAATCGAAGATAATAAAATAAAATAAAATAAAAAAAATTATCAACAGGTGCTAAAACACACTCTATTATTAATCTCTAATTTTTTTTATTTATTTGATGATTTTCAAAAAACAACAAATAGAAACCCTCTATATAATGAATTAAATTTGTTTCAAATCTAACCCATCAAAAGTCCCAGAACTCATCATTAAAATCACATCGCCATTTTTAGGGATTGAATAAAGATGATTTTTTAATGCTTCTGTTGTATCGATTACAATGATATCTTCTCTTGCAAACGATTTGCGCACCTGCTCGACTGTTATTGGTGGAAGTTTTTTATGCTCGATGGTATGTGCATTAAAATACACGATGGCTTCATCCGCAAGATCCATTGAGTTTGCATATTCATCAAGAAATGCAGCATTCAAACTACTGAATGTATGCAGCTCCATACACGCAACTAATCGTCGATTTGTAAATTGTTCTTTCACAGCTGCAATGGTTGCTTTTAACTTTGAAGGAGAATGCGCGAAATCTTTATATACAATTCGTTCGTCACTTCGCGATACTAATTCCAATCGACGAGCTGCGCCTTTAAAAGTTGAAATAGCTTTATAAAATTGTTCATCGCTCACTCCTATTTCATTACAAATATTTCTTGCGCCTTCGATGTTCATCAGATTATGTTTTCCGAAGACCATCAAAGAAACTTCACCTGAATCAGTTTTCAAATATGTAATTCCATCTCGTATTTCATGAGCAGGAATAGCATACGGTAATTTCTTTACAGTATCGTTTGTCTCTTTACTCACATTCACTACTTCCTCATCATTCTCGCAATACACCAATGTTCCATTTGCGGGTAACTGTCGGACAAAAATTCGGAACTGCTCTACATAATTATCAAATGTTGGAAACACATTGATATGATCCCATGCAATACCACTCAACAAAGCAATGTCTGCATGATACAAATGAAACTTTGGTCGGCGATCGATGGGAGACGATAAATATTCATCGCCCTCTAAAATAATCACTGGTGCATCATGACTTAATCGCACCATGGTATCAAAACCTTCTAACTGCGATCCAACCATATAATCGAATTGCATATCACACGCACTCAACACATGTAAAATCATCGCTGTGATAGATGTCTTACCATGACTTCCTCCTATTACAACACGGCGTTTATCTTTCGATTGCTCGTATAAATATTCAGGATAAGAAAATATTTTAAGTCCAAGTTCATTCGCTTTTACCAACTCTGGATTATCAATACGCGCATGCATCCCTAAAATAATGGCATCGATATCCGCAGTAATCTTTTCAGGAAACCAACCCATTTCAGTCGGAAGTAAACCTAATTTCGCTAAACGACTTTTAGATGGCTCATTAATCTCATCATCGGAGCCCGTAACGTTATACCCTTTACTATGTAATGCCAATGCCAGATTATGCATGGCAGCTCCACCTATCGCGATAAAATGAATTCTCATACAACTAAATTTGATTTCAAAGTTATTGTTCCAATGAAATAAAAATCGAACAAACCAGCCTACTTAATAACAATGATTTGTGAAGAGGCCAATTCAAATCAATTAAATACTTTTACAAAAATTTATTTTATGCAATTACATACGATCAATACGGGATTATTTAAACTTGATGGAGGTGCAATGTTTGGCGTTGTGCCTAAAACATTATGGAGCAAGTCGTATCCAGCAGATGAGAATAATATGTGTACCTGGGCAATGCGTTGCCTTCTGATAGAAGATAATAATCGTTTGATTTTAGTGGATAATGGAATTGGAAATAAACAAGACGATAAATTCTTTGGACATTATTACTTGCATGGTAATGATTCATTGGATGCGTCTCTTAAATCATTAGGATATTCAAAAGATGATATCACCGATGTGTTTTTAACGCATTTGCATTTTGATCATTGTGGTGGTAGCATTGAATGGAATTCAAGTAAAGATGGTTTCCGCCCTGCTTTTAAAAATGCTACGTTTTGGAGTAATGAAAAACATTGGGAATGGGCAACTAAGCCGAATGCAAGAGAAAAGGCTTCATTCCTGAAAGAAAATATTTTACCCATTCAAGAATCTGGTCAACTGAAATTTATTCAAGAAGGAGATGTGTTTTCAGAAGGTATCAACATCAAATACATGTACGGACATACGGATGCAATGATGTTACCTTGCATTGAGTATAAGGGAAGAACGATTGTTTTTATGGCAGATTTATTACCTGCGACAGCTCACCTTCCTATTCCTTATGTGATGGGATATGATACTCGTCCGTTGTTAACCTTAGATGAGAAAACGAAATTCTTAAATGAAGCAGTAGCTAACGACTATGTATTATTTTTCGAGCACGATGCGATTAACGAATGTTGCACTTTAAAAAATACAGAAAAAGGAATCCGTGTGAATGAAACTTTCAAACTGAGTGAATTATAATCGACTTATTTCATACGTTAAGCTTACAACTAACATTAATGCATATCCGCTAAGGAATGCTAAAAGCGATGCGTAACGTTTTGTTGATAGCCAATCGACCAATACAAAAATGATAAAATAAAGAATCAAGCATTGCAGCAAGGCGATATCAATATTATTGGTAACAGCACCATTAATTTTTGTTAGCCATTGTAAAAAATCATTCATCCAGCAAATCACCTTTTCATTACAGAAGGAAATAATGTTGAGTAAAACTGTCCATTGTTGAAATACAATTTGTGCTATTGATAAATAAATAGCCATCGTGCTTAAGGGTATAACTACCCAGTTTGCAAGAATAAAATAATTCGGAAACTTTCCGAACAGAAATAAACTTACTGGAAGCGTCATGATTTGTGCAGCAATTGATACAGAAGTAAACTCCCACAGTTTATAACCATACTTATTTTTCACTCTCCAAAGTCCTACAATTTTAGGTTGCAAATAAACAATTCCGTAGACAGCGAGATAAGATAATATAAAACCTTTATCGGTTAAGTAAAAAGGATTATACAACAACAACGCGAACATGGAAAGCACGAGTGAATTATAAATTGGACTATTTCCATTGATCCATTTTCCAATAATAACTACGGTTAACATAGTGGCCGCTCGAAATACAGAAGCTGATGATCCAGACAAAACACTATACATCCAAATCAGAATTAGCATGAGTAAAAAATAGAAATGTTTGGTATATTTATTCCGTTCGAATTTTCCGAATAACGTAACAAGCAAAAGATAAATCACGCCTACATGCATACCGGACACTGATAATACATGTAATGTCCCTGAGTCGGTGTAGGCTTTATAAACAGATTTAGAAATATCATCATCGTCGCCAATGAGCAAAGCTGATGCAACTGCATAAGCATCGATATTATGCAGTGAATTCTTTAATACATCATGACATTGTTCACGATATTGATAAGCGAGTGAAGTGAAAATATTTCCTTGATGTGTTGCAATTAATTTCCAATCACCCGACTTTAAATACGCTTGCTGATACACTTGCTTGTTAGCAAGATATTGTTTGTAATCAAAATTAGAGTTTGGAACATTCTCAATAGTTCTACAATTTAAAATTGTCGAAATTTCATCTCCATAATTCAACTTTAGTGAAGCACTATCCTTTTTTAAATAAAGTAAAATTTTTCCGCAAGAATTCACATCACCACGCTGTACAACATCTGCAAATACCTTTATCGACTTCGCTTTCACTTCGGAAATCGAAGTAATAATTACTCGTGAATGTTCATTTGAAAATTTCGAGTAGTGATTTAAATAAAGATTTTTACGGTGTGTATTTGTATGTAAATAACCTAGCAGCAGCAAAACAAAATAAAAAACGATTTGCTTGTTTATTGATTTAAACAAACGCTGGTAGACAACAAAACATAGTATTGTTATTATACCTATTAACCCAATAAAATTCAACGATCCTAATCCGATTAGATTAAGAATTATTCCGATGAGAAATGGAATCAATATCCTAAGTACAGGAACGGCTTTAAATAGAGGCCAGTTATGTGCATGCGTGTAGATCACAGCAACAAAAGTAATTCAGCAAAAAATGAATAGCCGGTATTAAGTATTTACAAACGATTAATTTGATTTGCTAATTTGAAAATTTGATAATTTGATAATTTGATAATTTGAAAATGTGCTAATGTGATAATTTGATAATTTGATAATTTGTCCCGATAGCTATCGGGATTGAAAATATGCTAATTTGAAAATGTGCTAATGTGCCAATGTGCTAATCTGATAATTTGATAATTTGTCCCGATAGCTATCGGGATTGAAAATTTGCTAATTTGAAAATATGCTAATTTGATAATTTGAAAATGTGCTAATCTGCTAATCTGCTAATCTGACAATTTGAAAATTTGAAAATTTGAAAATGAAATGATGAAGCGTACTCGCAGAGTTCTGCTTCAGCGTGTGCTAATTTGCGAATCTGTTAATTTGCTAGTTTGAGAATGAAAAAAGTAAGTACATACAAAGTACCCTAATCACTATTAAAGTAAACAAAACAATCATATACTATTTAAAACAAGAGCGGCAGCCGAATGGCTGCCGCTCTTGCATTGTATTTAATTCAGGGATTAATCCCTTGGAATTATTCTACGATCACACGTAACGTTTCAGTTGTGTTGTTTGACTGAACTTGTAACATGTAGATTCCTTTTGCGAATGCTGATACATCGATTGTATTTGCATTTGCTCCAGCTGCTACTGTTTTACTTTCAGCGTAAACAACGCGACCTGATGCATCACGCATTGTCATGTTCACATCTTGTGATTGCTCTGCAGTAAACTCTACTGTTAAGTTTGTATGTGTTGGGTTTGGATATGCAATCATTGATAATGATGATCCTTCGCCTACACGTGGACATACTGTAGATACTACTGCTAATACACG
>CAINEC010000006.1 GCA_903847585.1 uncultured Bacteroidota bacterium | reverse complement strand
TGATGGCTCTGACCATCTTCCTGTAATGGCCACCTTTGTTTTTCCTACTTTATCTTCGAAAGATATTGGTGTAACTGCATTCATTGCACCAACTGTTACAAATTGTTCGAACACCAATAAATCGTTAAGTGTAAAAGTCAAGAATTTTAATTCAACAGCGATTGATTTTTCGAGTGCGCCAGCTACTATTACTTTAAAAGTGACAAATCCTCTATCCAACATTCAAACTTATACTGCCAATCTAAATACAGGGATTCTTACTTCAAATCAAGATACAACTATCGTACTCACGAGCACTTATAATTTTTCCACTTCGGGAACCTATTTCTTTCAGGGATATTCAACTTTATCGGGTGATATAAATGCTAGTAACGATACGATGAGTGTTTATTCGATGACGGTTTCATTATCACAATCAGCTACTATAACTCCAAGTGGAACGGTTTCTATCTGTGATGGGAGTAATCAGATTTTACAAGCTTCTTCTGGTAGTGCTTATTTATGGTCCAATGGTGCTATAACGTCAAGCATATCCGTAAATACTCCTGGAAGTTATTTCGTTACTGTAACAGATATAAATGGATGTAGTGCTACATCTTTCACAACCATCGTAAATATAATTACTCCAACAAATACAGGATTAGTATTTCATGAAAACATGGGAACTGTGAGTGCTACTACCTCCATCGCTACGCATGAAACGAACAATGGATTTGAATCTGATTCACTCACCATGTCGGGCACTGGGGATGTACGAATCACCGCAACATCGAGCGGCTATACTGATGCCAGTGGCGGTGCGAATGTTTTTTTAACGAATACTGTTGGAAGAACATTTATCATTTCAGGAATTAATACCATCGGAAGATCTAATCTGCTACTTTCCTTCGGATTATCTAGAAGCAATACTGCAGTAAACGGAAGTGAACTACAAGTAAGGTATAGCACAGATGGAGTAAATTATATTTCGCTAACAATAAATCCAATTACTTCAACAGCGTCATGGACTTATATAACTGTTGCTGGTAGTATTCCGCAAACAAGTAACCTTCGTTTACAATTCCGACAAAATGGAACTTCTTCGCAATATCGAATTGATGATATTTCGTTAACCTATTCCATAAAATCAACAATTACTACCGCTAACAATGCTACTTCATTTTGCAATGGAGATTCTTTATTGTTAACCTCATCTTCAGGCACTAACTATCTGTGGAATACAGGCGAAACCACCAACAGCATTTATGTAAAATCAGCTGGGTATTATTCCGTAACTACGGACTGCATTACCAGCGATTCCATATTTATTTCTAGTACCGCATGTTCGTTTATTACGCTACAGTTACAGTTGTTTTTAGAGGGTTATTATTTAAGCGGACAAGTACTGCAACCTATTCTTTACAATAAAGGTTTATCAACCAACCCGAACGCCTGCGATTCGATAACCTGTGAACTTTATACAGGCACTGGGACATTAGTTACCTCGCAGAAAGGTCTTTTATTGATTGATGGAACTGTGAGCATTCTGTTTCCATCCACACTCCTAGGAAACAGCTATTATATTGTTGTTAAGTCGAGAAATACCATCGAGACCTGGAGCAAGCTGCCCGTATTATTTAACAACCCTGTTATTAATTATAGCTTTAAACAATAAATAGGACTTTTTAACTTAAAAGAGAGTGTTTATCTTTCGGGAATAATTAAAACACCCTTATGTTAGCTAATCGTTTCTTCCGACCTGTGCTTATTACTTGTCTTGTTGCATTTCATCTTGTTTCTTATTCTCAAAAGCTTCCGGCTAACTGGCAGAATCTTGATTTATCAAAGGATTCCGTTTATGGCGTTGGGACAAATCGTGCTTATGATGAACTATTAAAAGGGAAAACATCTACTTCGGTAATAGTAGCCGTTATAGATGATGGTACCGACATCAATCACGAAGATTTAAAAGCGCATATCTGGAAAAATAAAAACGAGAAAATGGGCAACAGCGTTGATGATGACAAGAACGGATACATCGACGATATAAATGGTTGGAATTATCTTGGGAATAAAATTCAGAGTTATGAAATCGATAATTATGAAGTCACACGCTTAGTACGAACATATCAATCATTTTTTAAATTTCCTTCTGATACTGTAAAGTATCAAGATGAATATGCCAACTATCAAAAGGCGTTAAGTATTTATGAAAGTAGAAAGAAGGAATACGAAACGATTGATAAGCGCTTATCGTCTTCCATCTCTTATTTCGAATCGTTGCAAAAGAAATTAAATCGTGATACGCTTTCAATAAAAGATTTGCAAGAGAATCCTTCTACCGATTCGTTGATCATAATTACTACGAATCGTTTAATAGGCAACTTGCAAAAAGGTACTGCCTATACAAAGGCAATTGCAGATATGAAGCGAACGATGGATTCTAATAAATCGCATTTACAATACCACGTTAATTTACAATACGATCCACGCTTATTGGTTGGAGATGATGATGCTAACATCAACGATCGTAATTATGGAAATAGAACTATTGTTTCCGAAGGAGATCATGGAACGCATGTTAGCGGAATTATTGGAGCTGTAAGAAACAACGATAAAGGAATTGATGGCATTGCTGATAATGTACAACTAATGATTTTACGTGTTGTGCCGAACGGTGATGAGCGCGACAAAGACATTGCTCTTGCAATTCGTTATGCAGTGGATAATGGAGCACGTGTGATTAACATGAGTTTTGGAAAACCTTTATCGTACAAAAAAGAATTTATTGATGATGCTGTGCAATATGCGATCTCAAAAAATGTTTTGCTAGTGCATGCAGCAGGTAATGAAGCCTTAGATTTAGATGTTGAACAACGTTTCCCAAATCCGAATTATAAAAAGGTAAAAGGGAATGCATGGAAAAATTGGATTGATGTTGGTGCTTCTGCTGCTGATGGAAATCCTGGAGGATTTTCTAACTACGGAAAAAACTATGTTGATCTATTTGCACCAGGTGTAAAAATTAATTCAACGATTTTAAATAACGAATATGCTCCTAAAAATGGAACGAGTATGGCTGCACCTGTTGTAGCTGGAGTAGCAGCTTTAATTATATCTTATTATCCTTCTATCACTGCGCCTCAATTAAAAGAGCTTTTAATGAAGACCGTTTATAAACCAACGCAACAAGTTAAAAAACCAGGCTCACCTGATACGATGGTTTTGTATAGCGACCTTTGTAAATCAGCAGGAATTGTTAACGTTTATGATGCACTAAAATTAGCAGACAAAAAATATGGAAAATAAATTATTCAACCCACAACGATTAATTTTACTTCTTGTAAGTAGTTTTCTTTTTGCAACAACTTTTATTCATGCACAAGGAATTGATAAACCCCGTTACCAAATTGTAACAACACGTGCAGGAAATTATCTCGGAACATTCAACATTGAATTGTTTCCGCTCATAGCACCGAATCACGTAAATAATTTTGATAGCCTTGCGAATGCACAAGCGTTTGATAGCACCGCCTTTCATCGTGTAGTTCCAGGTTTTGTTATTCAAGGTGGAGATCCTAACTCCATCAACGGACCAATCTCTACTTGGGGAAATGGAAATCCGAATCAGCCAACAGTAAATGCAGAATTTAGTCCTGTGCGACATTTAAGAGGTATTATTGGTGCAGCGCGCGATACGAATATTAATAGTGCAAGCTCACAGTTTTATGTTTGCGTTGCGAATGCTACTTTCTTAGATGGACAATACACGGTATTTGGAAAGGTAACTTCAGGAATGGAGGTGGTAGATACCATAGTAGCTTCTCCGAGAGATGCGAATGATGTACCTCTACAAAAGATTGAAATGTTTGTAACATACATTGGAGTGAACGATACTATCCCTAACGCACCTACGCAAACTTTACCTGCTAATCATGCAACGGGAGTATTAGCTACTACGCCGTATCAATGGACAGCAGTGCCCGAAGCCATTTTATATACCGTAGAGTTTAGTACAGATTCTTTGTTCTCTTCTATTTACTTTTCGAAGACAACTGCGTTAACCTATATTCAATCGCCTACATTTTTAGGATACACTAAATACTACTGGAGAGTGCGATCAAACAACGGCGGACATGAAAGTGTAAATTCTGCGGTAAATGATTTTACTACGATTGCTGGCGCTCCTGAATTAGTTTTCCCTCCCGATTCAGCAACGAATGTGGTAACTAATCCTGTGTTATTATGGAACCCTTCCAACGGAGCTTCCTCTTACACTTTACAAGTTGCAACAGCTACCTCTTTTAGTGGAACCTATTTGATTCATAACCTTACTGGATTAACGAACACGTCTCAACAATTTAGTCTATTGCCTAACACACGTTACTACTGGCGCATGCGCAGTTTAGATGGAACTGTATTAGGTCCTTGGAGTCCTAAGTTCACTTTTGTTACAGGAACAACAGCAGGCATTGGAAGCATACAAGCTACAAATACATTAGCTATTTATCCGAATCCTGCAAATGATGTTATTAGTATTCGTCTGCCAGAAACCATTAATGGTAAAATCAATTTACGTATAGAAGATCTTTCAGGAAAACTAGTTTCTGATGAAAATTATTATATTTCCTCGCAAGAGAAGCGCATACTGAATAAAGATATTTCTGCATTAGCAAATGGAATGTATTTGATACATGTGATGCATGATGGCTTAACGTATCAATCGAAGTTTCAAAAGAAATAATCAATTGTTGTTAGCATGTACAACCAACATAAAATCCTTCGTGTATTAAAATTAATTACGCTTTTAAAAACGAATCCTGCAAAATCGATTCGGTTTTTATCTGATGTATTAAACAGTACCGAGCGAACGGTGTATCGTTATTTTGCGCTCTTAACGGAGTTAGGTTTTAGCGTGGAGAAAGACGCCTTCGGACATTATCAAATATTAGGCGGTAACGAAGACAGCTACGAGAATAATTTCACGGATGAAGAGGTGATGCTCTTAAAAAAACTATTACTAACAGCAGGGAAGAAAACAAAATTAAAAGATGGCATTTTAAAAAAGCTTTACGTACGATCTTCTTTAAACAGCGACACCAATTTACTATTAAAAGTGCATCTTAATAAAATTGTAGATGCATTAAACACGGCGATTAAAGACAAGAAGCAAGCAACCTTAAAAAAATACCATAGCACAAATTCTAATTCCATTAGCGACCGCGTTGTGGAGCCGATTGCCTTTACAGATAACTATCAAAATCTAATTGCTTACGAGGTAAAAACGAAAACCAACAAGTACTTTAACATCGAACGCATCAGTGGAGTAACGGTAGGCACCAAAAATTTCCAGTTCGAAAAATTACATGAGGCACATCAACCGGATGTATTCGGATTTCCATTTGCCAAGCAGCAATATGAGATTGAGTTATTACTAACGGTACGTTCCTACGTTTTATTAAAAGAGCAGTATCCATCAACCGAGAAATACATTAAGAAAGTAAAATCCAGCAAGACACATCAATACCTTTTCAAAACAAAGGTGTATAACCTTACACCCATTACTCGTTTCATCATGGGCTTCTCCGACGAGTTAATTGTTGTTGGTAGTCCTGCCCTCAAAAAAGCCTTAAAGGAAAAGTTTGATAGGTTGGTGAAGGGGTGATATTATTGTAATACTTCTACAAACTCTCCCACAACTTTAAACTTGATCAATTCATCTTCACTTAATTCGAGGTCTTTATAATTTGGATCAGAAGAATTCGATTTTAGAGTTATACTTTCATGTCTCCAACTATTATCATCTGCTATTTTTTTGCTTTCATATATCTTAACAGTATATCCATTACCGAAATCAGAATCAATAAAATCCTCGCGATATACTAGTACAGTTTTGCCATTTCTACTACCGCCAGTATATTCTTTAAATAAACACCATGAGCCGTTGGGAATAGTTTTATTCATAGAATCTCCTATTACTTGACAAACGAAATAACCTGGTTTGTAAATAAATGGTTTGTTAAGTTGTATCCACGATTCTACTTCAATATTTTGAAGGTTGCTAAACTCACCCGCAGCTGCCTTCAAATTAATTAGTGGAATTGCATTAGATGATGAATTTTCATTATCAAAATCTAAAACTTTAAAAGGAAAAATGTTTTCATTAGTATTTTTAATATCTTCTTCTAAATGTTTTGTGGTTAAATATTCGAAAATTTGTGGCTCTACTGGCTTATCTAAGATAAAATCAAATTGGACTACTGGCGCATCTGTATTTTCCATAGCACTTTGTCGAATACTTCCCTTCTTAATTTTAACATCACCAATAAAATAAAATTCAAAGCCCTCATCATCTTCTTTTTTCACGAATAGCAAAATTCTATCAGATTCTATTACATTCTTGATTTCTGAGCTATCAATTCTTCTATTGGAACGTGACTCCCATGCGAAAGTATATTGATCAATAAAATAATCATTGTACTTTGTGTTCTCCGATATATCATTTGATTTATGATAAGTAACAAAGCATGGTGTTTTTTTATTATTAGTTCTGTATCCATACACAGTACTGCTTATATCGTTTGGCCAATTGAGTATTCTACAAACATCCTTTCTAGTATATTTATTATATCTAATGAAACCATTAATAAATGACTTTTTATTGTAGATAGAATCATACTGTTTTATTGCGTAATTGATATTATCTTTTAAAAACGTTAAAAACACTTCGTTTTTAATTGCATTTTTTAAACCATTCCCAATTATTATTTCATTTTCAACTAAGTTTACAATAGCTCTTTCATTCCTAACAAAATCAAAATTTAAATTGTTTATACACGAAGCCACGACATCATCAGAGCATTCATATTCATATTTTAATTTGATAATGTTTTTAAAATCTAATATTGATATTTGATTTTTTTTAAGTATAGTTTCTAATATAATTGATTCTTCAACCCTTTTACTGTTATTGATCTCGTTCGAGAAAAGCTCTAATAATTTGTTTTCCTCTTTCGTTAATGAATTAATCAATTGTGATTCATGTCGAAGAATGTAATTAAAATATGATTTAGATTGCTTAACAAATAAAAACGGATCTCGTCCGCCATGTTCTAAAAAGTCAACCATCATTGGAATCCTTCCAATTTTAAATTTCAGAAGCTTATAGTCATTATCTAAATCCCTTAAACGTTGCATATTAGCTGTATCAATAGCATTAAATATTTTCTCTTTTGCTATTTTATCAAAATTTATTGTAGATGCTCCTGGTATTTGATTACTACCACTAGTCATTAACTTTCTTAATTTATCTTTATTGTAAGATGAATCGCCAAAAAGTGCAATTGGAACTAAAAAATTATTCTGATAATTACCAATGAAGTCTATTACTGTTAAATAATCCTTATCAACAATTTTTCTTAACCCTCTACCTAATTGTTGTACAAATATTATAGCAGATTGTGTAGGCCTTAACATTATTATCTGATTGACGCGTGGAATATCTATCCCTTCGTTAAATATGTCTACTGTAAAAATATAATCTAACTCTTTACTGTTTGATTCCAACTTCTCAATTGCAGTAGCTCTCTCTTGTTCAGTATTTATGGCAGATAAGGTAATTGTTTTAAGTCCTCGTTTATTAAATCCTTTGGAGAGCTCAATCGCCTCGTCTGTTTTTGAGCAGAAAATAAGACCTCTAACATTACCATCGTCACAACCATAAAGCTGAGCTTTTTCAATTATTTTATCTATCCTTTCATTAGAGGTTAATAATTTAAAATCAGCATTCTCTTCTAAAACTTTACCATCAACTGTTATATCAGTTACACCATAATAATGAAATGAACTTAAAATATTTTCTTCGAGTGCTTTATGTAATCGTATTTCATAAGCAATATTGTAATCAAATAATTTGAATACATCTAAACCATCTGTTCGTTCAGGTGTCGCTGTCATACCTAATAAAAACTTAGGGTTAAAATAATTCAAAATGCTTTGATAGGAGTCTGCACTTGCCCTGTGTGTTTCATCAATTACAATGTACTCGAATTCATCTGGTTTAAAAAGTTTTAAATTATCTTCTTTTGATATTGTTTGTATTGTGGAAAAAATAAAATCGGCTTCTACATCTTTAACATTTCCTGAAAAAACTCCCATGCTTTTAGATTTTCCAAAAATATTTTGATATGCCTTTTGTGCAGCTTTTGCAATATTCAATCTATGTACAACAAATAAAAATTTCTTTGGATTTGCTCGTTTAACATCAAAAGCAGATAAATATGTTTTGCCTGTACCTGTTGCGGATATTAAGAGCGCTTTGTTTTTATTTTCTAGGCGAATACTTTCGATTCTTTTCAAAGCCTCTTTTTGCATTGAATTTGGGGTTATATTTTGATTACCCGTTAATTCAAATTGATTTTTAAGTGCCCTTGATAATTCGAACTGCTGTTGGTATAACTTAAAATAGCTACTTATAAATTCTTCTGTAACGAAAACCGCTTTTTTATATTCACTATCAAATTCTTTTAAAGCATTAAGAATAATATGGCTATTATCATTAGCACTGATTTTTAAATTCCATTCAACATTACTGCATAATGCATTTGCTGTTAGATTACTACTACCAATTATTAAATTGTAAATGTTCTTCTTCCTGAATAAATAGCCTTTTGAATGGAATTCATTATCAACAGCAATTTTTAATTCAATATTTTCAAATTTTAATAATCTCTTTAACGCCTCTGGTTGTGTAAAATTTAAGTATTGTGAAACGAGTATTTTACCTTTTATTCCTTTATTTTTTAATGTGATTAGAGTTTCTATCAATGCCGCAATTCCACTAGTAGTTACAAATGCAACAGAAAACCAAAACTCATCACATGTATTAAGTTCATGTAAAATTGTAGACAATATTTTTTTGTTTTCAATTTTATCATTTACTAAAAATTGTGGTAGGTATTCATTATTAGCTGGACTTTGATAATTGATAAACCCCGCTTTTAAACTTTGTTCTAAACTATAATTCATTTGAACTATTAATTAATTTATTTACAATTGGAATATCCGCTGCGGCCCAGTCTAAATGTTCCAACTCATTTTTTGAAAGCCATTTGTAATCTATATGCTCAGTTAATGTTAATTCAGGACTATTGCAATCACAAATAAAACTATGCATCGTTAAATTAAAATCTGGATACTGATGATTTACTGTGATAAACTCCTTCATGACATTAATATCCATATTCAACTCTTCCTTAATCTCTCTCTTAATCGTTTCTTCTTTTGTTTCTCCTTCTTCAATTTTACCACCCGGGAATTCAAATTTCTTAGAAATGTATGGTAATTTGTTTTCACCTCTTTGAACACATAATATTTTATTAGCATGTATTATAATAGCAGCTACTACTTCTACTTTTTTCATTTTCTCTTCGTGTTAATTTAAAAGGATATATTTTCGAAAATAGTTATTATTCCTTCTTTATCAAAACAAATCACCCCTCCCCCTTCAACCCGTTAATCACCAGCTCGGCTTTGGCTTTGCCTATGAGGGCGGTGAGTTCTTCGAGTGAGGCTTCTTTGATGCGCTTCACCGATTTAAATTCGCGAAGTAACTTTTCCGCTAGCTTGTCGCCGATGCCCTTAATGTCGGATAACTCCGTTTTAATAACCCCTTTGCTGCGCTTGTTGCGATGGTGCGTAATTCCAAAACGGTGGACTTCATCTCTTAACTGCTGAATAATGCGTAAGGTCTCGCCCTTTTTATCCAGGTATAACGGCAACGGATCACCGGGATAATAAATCTCCTCTAATTTTTTAGCAATACCAATAATGCTAATCTGTCCGCGTAAGTCGAGCTTGGCTAAACTGTTTAACGCTGCGCCTAATTGTCCTTTACCGCCATCAATTACTATCAACTGCGGTAATTCCTTCTCTTCTTCTAATAATCGTTTATAGCGTCTGTAAATGATTTCTTCCATCGAGGCAAAATCATCAGGACCCACCACCGTCTTAATGTTAAAATGTCGGTAGTCGCTTTTTGAAGGCCTTCCATTCTTAAATACACTCATCGCTGCCACCGCATAATCACCCTGGAAGTTCGAGTTATCGAAACATTCAATATGATACGGCTTCACCGGTAAGCGTAAATCTTTTTTCATTGCTTCCATCAAACGTTCAATGCGATGCTCCGGATTTAATTTATCTGCTTGCTCTAAACGATCTTTACGGAAGTAACGGGCGTTCTTCTCTGATAAATCAAGCAAATGCTTTTTATCGCCAATCTTCGGCACGGTTACCATCACACCAGGAATATCGATTTCTAAATCAAACGGCACAATGATTTCTTTCGAATCACTTTGGTAACGTTCACGCATCTCCGCAATCGCCAGCAGTAATAAGTCTGATGGTGTTTCGTCGAGTTTGCGTTTTAACTCAATGGTATGCGATTGAATAATAGCACCGCTAATCACACGCAGGTAATTGATAAAGGCTCCTTGCTGATCATCAATAAATGAAAATACATCTACGTGATGAATGGTAGGACTCACCACTACGCTTCTGCCTTTGTATTTTTCTAACGCATCAATTTTTTCTTTGTAACTCTGTGCCTGCTCAAATTCATATTTGGTAGCGTGACTTAACATCTGTTGTTCGAGGTGATCAATTACGGTATTGATATTTCCCTTCAAAATACTTTTAATAGCCGTGATGCTTTCGTCGTAATCTTCGCGAGTTTGTAATCCTTCACAAGGGCCTTTACAATTTCCAATATGATGTTCGAGACATAAACGAAATTTATGTTTTTCAATATTGGTTCTAGTTAATTGCAAATTACAGGTTCTTAATTTGAATAACTCTTTTATCAACTCCAGCAAGGTGTACATCATCGTTCCTGATGCATATGGTCCGAAGTAAATAGAACCATCTTTCACCGGCTTGCGCGTCACCATCACCCTCGGAAAATCTTCATGCTTGATAACAATCCATGGATAGGTCTTATCGTCTTTTAATAGGATGTTGTATTTAGGCTGATGTTTTTTAATGAGGTTGTTTTCCAACAACAGCGCATCATACTCGGTTTCTACAACTATGTATTTGATATCGGCAATTTGCTTTACCAATACATTAGTTTTATGACTATCGTGTAACTTATTAAAGTAACTACTAACGCGCTTCTTTAAATTTTTTGCTTTACCAATATAGAGTAAACTTCCTTCGGAATTATAATATTGGTAAACGCCTGGATTATTCGGCAGGACCTCTACTTTTTGTTGCAGCTCACTTGTCATCATTTTAACAACGATTGATAGATGGCTTTTGTTTGAAGTGCGGTCGCCTTCACTGAAAATTGATTCACAAATGCAGTAGCATTCTTTACTAAGCTGTTTTTATAATCTGGGTTAGCAATGATTTTCTCTACTGCAGAAGCGAGAGCTGTTTCATCTCCTATATTCACTGTTAAACCCGTTTCTCCATTCTTCACAATTTCAGGAATTCCTCCAGCAGTAGTAGCTACAACAGGAACACCACAAGCAAAGGCTTCCAGAATTACCGATCCTAGTCCTTCTGTTTTAGAGGTCATTAAAAATACATCCAGCGATTTTAACAATTGCGGGACATCTTTACGAAATCCTAAAAAAGAAATATGTTTTTCTAACTGTTCCGCCTTTACCCTATTCATTATTTCTTCTTTCAAAGGACCATCACCTGCAACAACAAAATGAATATCGTTATGTCGGCTAAGGAGCTCCTTTGCTGTACGAATAAATGTAGGATAATCTTTATGATCAGCGAGCGCAGATAAGTTACCAATTAATTTTGTCGTTAATGGAAGATTTAATTCTCTCTTCAAAAAATGTACGTCCGCCTCACCTTCATAACGAGTAAGGTCGATGCAATCATAAACTACGTTGATGATTTCTTTTTTATTGATTACAGGAAGTAAAATTGTTTTAATCGCTTCTGAAACGGCAATGATACTTTTAATACTCGAATGGTTGTACTTCCATCGAGAAAATAAATTACTAGAAACTTTAAAATCTACTCGTCTGCTTAAAACAATTGGAGTTTGATTCTTATAAATTACTGCTGCTAAAAATGCTGCTGTATGTGCATGAGAATCGTGTGCGTGAATCAAATCGATTTTATGTTTAGCACAAACATTTTTTATTAATCGAGCTAGCGATAAATTAACAGAACCCTTTCGTTCGTATCCAACACAAGTAAGTGCAGATTCCATTTTCTTCTGCAGTTCACTTTGAAAAGGAATGATTAGCAATTGTAATTCTACCTCGTTGGTTAATCCGTTGATGAGATGAGCAACTTGTTGTTCTCCTCCACGCCATCCCGTAGGTGTTGAGATATGAAGAATTCTCATGGCTTAGCGGATTGAATTAATTCTTTCAAGGTATACTCACGCAAATAAACATGATGTGCAGAGATGATAGCAATTTGAAGTCCTGCTTTACCATCCAAAAATCCTGCTTTAAAAAAATAATCACGAATGAAACGCACAATGGGTTTCAGATATATCTTAAATACATTCGTCGATTTCTGCTGATTAAATAACTCCTTCGCGGTGATTTCTGAAAATCGTTTTGCCTGCTTTTTATGTTCCTCTTTTGTATTGATAGTGTAATGCAAAATATCGCCGTTCAATTGTTGAATAGTGTGATTCGCATTGGTAAAAAATATTTTATCGTGCGGATTAATTCCTCCCCACTTTGCTACTACACGATTAAACAAACGAACTTTTTTATCGGGATACCAGGCTCCGTGTTTTATCCATTGTCCGCAGTAATGCGACAAACGCGGCATGATGAATCCATCTGCTTGAACAGACTTATTCTTTAAGGAAATTATTTCTTGCTGTAGTTCCTCCGACAAACATTCATCGGCATCCAACGAAAGAACCCAATCGTTTGCGCATTGATCAATTGCAAAGTTCTTTTGTTCAATGTAGCCCAAGAATTTTTGCAATACTACGTTAGCACCATTTTCCTTCGCAATATCTACCGTACGATCAGAAGATAAAGAGTCCACCACAATAATTTCATCCGCCAACGCTACTACGCTTTTTAAACAGCGTTCGATGTTACGTTCTTCGTTAAATGTGATGATGGCTACGGAAATCTTCATGACCCTACAAAAGTGGTTATAAAAATAGTAAAATAAAAAGCCCCGTAGTAAATACTACAGGGCTTTTAGTCCTGATTAAAACCATCAGGATTGATTTCCGGTCAATGCGTTAATGTTGAACAGAAATTTTTCCCACTTTACTATTATTTCCTTCGTTAATACGAACGATGTATAAACCAGTGTTCCATGTTGCTGTGTTGACAATAACATCAACTGTAGTAGTGATTGCTGTGTAAATTAATTTACCATCCACACTATAAATTTCTACTGATTGGTTAGCGCCAATGTTTTTGATTGTTACCTGATCATTTGCAGGATTAGGGAATGCGATGATTGCATTCTTGCTGATTTCGTTAAATCCAACAGAGCCTACACGATTACTGTTTACGCTATCACACCACGTTAATACGTTTCCGTTAGCATCTACTGCATCTACACAAACCCAGAATGTTCCTGATGTTTGGAAAACGTGAACAGGGTATAAACC
>CAINEC010000005.1 GCA_903847585.1 uncultured Bacteroidota bacterium | reverse complement strand
CCAATATTCCTTACTGCTGCCTCCCGTAGGAGTCTGGTCCGTGTCTCAGTACCAGTGTGGGGGATCATCCTCTCAGACCCCCTACCGATCGTAGCCTTGGTGAGCCGTTACCTCGCCAACTAGCTAATCGGACGCATGCCCATCTTTAACCACCAGAGTTTTGGCATCAATGAAATGCTCCATCAATGCATTATGCGGTATTAATCTTCCTTTCGGAAGGCTATTCCCCAGTTAAAGGTAGGTTGCATACGCGTTACGCACCCGTGCGCCACTCTCATTCAGATATTGCTACCCGAAATCCCGTTCGACTTGCATGTATTAGGCCTGCCGCTAGCGTTAATCCTGAGCCAGGATCAAACTCTCCATTGTAAATTTTTGTTATCTACACTAAGTAGAAATGATTTGCTCAGATTTCTTACCATCCCGCCGGTGGCGGGACAGGCTTATTATTTCCTTCCAATCCTTCAAAGAACGTTGTAACTGTGTCAATCACTCCGACACTATATTTTTATTTAATTACAATCTGTATGAACTATCCCGTTTTTTCGTTGTTTCGGGGGTGCAAAGATAACAACTTTATTTTTACACTACCAAATTTATTTGAAACTTTTTTAGAACTTTTTTCACATTCAACTGCGGATATCCGCGAACGGGAGTGCAAAAGTAGTTAAGGTTTTGATAACTCAAAATATTTTCAACATTATTTTGCTGAAAACATGCATATTTATTGATTATCAGTATATTAAGTTTTAGTGAGTCATACAATCATTCTCAGAAATGACTGAAATCGACTGAAACAGTGTGGCAATACAACTCCATTTTATGTTGGCATTTACATTAATTTAATGTCTCACCTTACATTTTTTGAAAAAATGCGGTTACTTTGGGACACCGAATTTTAATAAATATGCAATCGATTATACAAGTTTCAGGATTAAACAAAGCTTATTCTGGCCATAAAGCACTTGATGACTTTAGTCTTTCAATACCTAAAAACTCTGTTTTTGGACTTCTCGGGCCTAATGGGGCGGGGAAAACTACCTTCATACGGCTCCTTACTCAGATAACTAAACCAGATTCAGGAACTATTTTGTTTAATGATCAGCCTTTAAAGAGCAGCGACATTAACTTAATAGGATATATGCCAGAAGAGCGTGGCCTTTATAAGAAGATGGATGTTGGTGAACAAGCTGTTTATTTGGCTCAATTAAAAGGATTGTCTAGAGTTGAAGCAATAAAAAAGCTGAAATACTGGTTTGAAAAGTTTGAAATTACCCAATGGTGGAATAAAAAAATAGAAGAACTAAGTAAAGGAATGCAGCAGAAAGTGCAATTTATTGTCACTATAGTTCATGAACCACTCCTTATTATACTAGATGAACCCTTTTCAGGATTCGACCCTATCAATGCTGACCTTATTAAAGATGAACTTTTGAATATCCAAAAGAAAGGGACTACCATTATCCTATCCACACATCGGATGGAAAGTGTTGAAGAACTATGTACAGACATTGCACTTATAAATAAGTCTAGGCTTATTTTGTCGGGTGCAATTAAAGAGGTTATCAGGAAACATTCCGACAATACGTATTCTATAGTATATAAAGGCGACAACTTATCGCATGAATTATCTGAATACAATATAATAAGTGATGATGTTTTTGAAGACAATAGGCGATTATTAGTCAAACTAAATGACGATAACCTTAATCCTCTATTGTCGGCTCTATTAAGTAAAGTAAAAGTAGCCTCTGTTAAAGAAGTGATTCCTTCAATGAATGAGATCTTTGTAAGAACCGTAAAAAACGACATACATGAATAAGATAAAATTAATTATTGCCAGGGAATACCTCACGAGAGTTAAAAAGAAGTCATTTATAATAATGACTATTCTGGGCCCTATCCTATTTGCTCTTTTAACTTTAATGCCACTTCTTATTCAAAAGTTTTCAGAAAAAGAGACTAATACTATTCTAATTATCGATGAAGCACCCAGCATTTTCACCACTCATCTGGCTAACACAAAAGAAATTCGATTTATAAATGATAGCGTTTCATTAAAAGAAGCAAAACAGAACTTTAGCAACTACAAGGCTGACGCTATATTATATGTACCTGCCGATTACATCAAAAATGCACATTTAATTACGTTGATATCTGAAAAGCAATTGGGAATTGAGGTTAAATCCGCTATTGAAGATGTAATTAATCATGAAATTGAAGGAACCCGAATTAAGTCGCTTGGAATAACAGAAGCCCAAATAGAATCTGTTAAAACTGACATTTCCATTAAAACGCAAACACTTTCAGGGAAAGACAACAGCTCAGAACTGATGACCATTGTCGGTTTCTTTACAGGAGGTCTAATCTACTTTTTCATTATTTTTTATGGAACGCAAGTAATGCGGGGAGTAATTGAAGAAAAAACTAACCGAATAATTGAGGTTTTAATTAGTTCTGTAAAGCCTTTCGAGCTAATGATGGGTAAGATATTAGGTATTGCACTGGTTGGTTTAACGCAATTTGCCTTATGGGTAATTCTGACGATTTCAATAACCACTGTGGTTTCGAAGGCATTTTACGACTCGAAATATGACTCACAAAAGATTGAGCAACAAATCCAAAAGACTTCCAACGAAAATTTCGATGTAGCCAGTGAAATGCAGAACAATTTAGCCACCATAAACATTCCGTTGGTTTTAGGTTGCTTTATTTTCTATTTCATTGGTGGATACCTCTTATATAGTGCCTTATTTGCTGCTGTCGGGTCGGCAGTGGATAATGAAACCGATACGCAACAATTTATTTTACCAATAACAATTCCGCTGATATTCTCTTTTATTGTAGCTCAAAGCGTAATAAGCAATCCAAACAGCGCCCTCGCCTATTGGTGTTCTTTTATTCCATTTACTTCGCCAGTTGTCATGATGGTGCGTATTGCATTCGGCGTAGTTTGGTATGAATTGGCAATTTCTATGCTTTTGTTAATCGTAGGCTTT
>CAINEC010000004.1 GCA_903847585.1 uncultured Bacteroidota bacterium | reverse complement strand
TTAGGTTTGCCTGATATGGATGGACTAGAACTTTTGAGAGAAGCAAAAAAGAAAAAATGTGAAGCAGCCTTTATCATTTTAACAGCACGTAGTGAAGTGGAAGATAAAATTATGGGACTCGATTTAGGTGCCGATGACTATATTGGAAAACCATTTTCATTGGCAGAGCTTCAGGCGCGTATGCAAGCCATTTTACGTCGTAAGCATGGATTAAAATCGAATGTAATGCAGATTGCAGAATATGAAATCGATATATCCAATCGTACAGTACAATGTAATGGCAACGCTATTAATCTGACTAAAAAAGAATTCGACTTATTGCATTACCTTGGATTACACAAAAACAGAGTATTAACTAGAACACAATTAACGGAGCATATCTGGGGTGATGTATTAGATGATGATTACGAATCGAACTATATTGATGTTCACATCAAGAACTTAAGAAAAAAACTTTCAGCACATGGCTCGGTTGATTGGTTTGAAACAGTAAGAGGTGTTGGCTACCGAGTTAATTTATAAATATGAAATTTTTACCCAACTTCATTAAGAGAAGAAAGTCGCCAACTATACAAACCAAGTTCGCGATTTACAACGGATTATCGAAATTGATAATCGTGTTAGCTTTTAATGCTATTCTTCCTGTCATCGTACAGAAGTTGGTTTATGATCATATCGATAAACGTTTAGTTGCAAGATCTGAACGTGTATTACTAACTGTAAAGAAAGGCGGTATCGAAGAAATTACATTAGAGCAAGATTGTAGTTTCGAAAGTTATAATATCCTGAAAGAAGAATTTGTTGCCATCTACCCTATCCTCGACCCGAGGAAGATGTCGAGAGATATGGAAATTAATGATGAAGAGTGGCGCTCATCAAACGGTGAAACAATGAAACATCGTATCATCAAACGACCGTTTACCTACGATAATCAGTTATACGAATTAAATGTAGGAGAAGGAATTGGCTCTATCGAACAATTGAAAAACACGTTCCAGCAATTCTCGTTTATCATCATGTTGTTTTTTGTATTGGTGAGTTTATTCATCGATCTAGGCTTCGTAACCATATTAATGCGTCCACTAAATAAAATTATGGAGCGAAAATTAAAGCCTGTTCCATCACCTAATAATTTCGATTTTACAAAAGTTAATACAACCACTCGAGAGTTTAACAAACTTGATACACGTATCAATGAAATGATGTCGATGCTAAAAGATGCATTTCAAATTGAGAAAGAATTTATCTCTAATGTATCTCACGAATTGCAAACACCAATTAGTATTATACAAAACCGCTTAGAGAATTTAATGATAGAGCATGAGTTGAACGAGGAAGTTATGATTAAACTTTCGGACTCACAACGCACGCTTAATCGCATGAGTAAAATTATTAAAGCGCTTTTACTTATTTCAAAAATTGAAAATGATCAATATTTGAAAAACGAAAAAATAGATTTGCTTCAATTGCTGGAAGAAGTGCTTGAAGAAATTGAAGAGCGATTGATAGAAAAAGATATAAAAATCATTCGTCAGTTTTACGAGAACATTGAAATCAACCCTGGCAACAAAGCCCTTCTATACACCATGTTTACGAATGTGATTAACAACGCCATCAAATACAATAAAGCAGGCGGAAATATTATTATCACAACTAAAACAATCGGTAACGAATTTACAATTGAAATAAAAGATACAGGTGTTGGAATGAAGAAAGAAGACATCCCAACTATTTTCGATCGCTTTAAACGATTACATAATTCAACAGCAGAGGGATTTGGTTTAGGATTGCCTATTGTAAAAACGATTGCCAATTTCCATCAGATGAAAGTTCGCGTAGATTCAGAAGTAGGCGTTGGTACATCCTTTACTTTTATCAGTGAATCTAATACTGATTAGAAGCTAATAACACTAAAGTGCAAGCATGCTCGAAAGGGATGTTGTTAGCTGTAAGTTTCTTTTCTAATTCAGGATTTTCTGTTCCAGGATTTAAAATAACTCGTTTTGGATTGATGCGAAGAATGTAATCAAAATATACTTTCTGATTATCTGGATTTACATAAACAGTGATAGTATCTACATCTTCGAAGTTTAATTGCTCTTTTACAATTGCACATTCACCTATTTTTCCATCACGTAATCCAACAGCACAGACTTCATGTCCATGAGATAACAAACTAAGAATTGCGCGATAAGAATAACGTTCAGGATTTGTAGAAGCACCTAACACTAGTGTCTTTTTATTGCTCATGATAATGCAAGTCTTTACTAAATGTTTCTTTGATAAAATACACACCAACGAATGCTGGGATAAATGATATAACACCTAAAGCAACTGCAGAGTTTATTGTACCTAAGGATGGCTCCCAATATTTGAACAATAACACAATAGGCACTACGGAGCCTCTAACAATATTTGGTGTTGTAGTAGCCACGGTTGCTCTTAAATTAGTTCCGAATTGCTCTGCAGCCATCGTAACAAAGATGGTCCAGTAGCCCGATGTAACACCTAACAAGAAGAAATAAAAGTAATATAAATCTAAACTAATATCTTTCGAATATAAAAATCCGAAATAAAACAACGCACAAAAAAACAGATAGATATAAAGTACTTTTTTTCTGCTCTTCATTAACTGCGACATACCGCCGCTTAACAAATCACCAAATGAAAATCCAAGATAAGTAAACATAACGGCCTTCGTTATCAAAGCAGGACCACCAATAATATTTAACAAATCAGGACCCGATAATTTAACACTGAACTTCATCAAGATTCCAACGCTACACCAGATAGGAATACCGATTGCTAAACAAAGTAAATATTTTAACAAGCGCTCCTTATTT
>CAINEC010000003.1 GCA_903847585.1 uncultured Bacteroidota bacterium | reverse complement strand
GGATTTTCGTAACATGTTTTTGCTTTTTGAGAGGACAAAACTAGCTATTTAGAATCATTCTAAATAGCGAATCATCAAATATTCCCAATAAATGACATGAATCAATTTTCTATAATTGAAAAAAACACCACTTAACTTATTTCTTATTTACATGACTTTGAAGAATTCGATTGTTTTCAGCTATCATATTTTGAGTTTTCCTGAAAGACCAAAATAATGTTCGGGCTTCTTTACCTGTTTCGATAATATCTACGATAGGCAATGGATAATCCTTTCCTATTTTAACCTGATACTGCTCTTGTTGTTCAGTCGACATCTTCCATGGTTCATGAATGAACTCAGCAGGAATATTTTTTAATTGAGGCAACCACGTTTTAATAAAATCACCGTTGGGATCTTGTTCTAAACTCTGCTTTATAGGATTATAAATACGAATGGTATTTACACCTGTTGTTCCTGCCTGCATCTGAAATTGAGGATAATGAATTCCGGGTTCATAGTCTAAAAACAATTTAGCTAAATGATAAACTCCATAACGCCAATGCTGCATCAAATGATGACAAAGGAAGGAAACTAACATTGCACGCATTCGAAAATTTATCCATCCAGTTTCTTTCAGACAAATCATGCATGCATCCACTAAAGGATAACCAGTCGTAGCGCTTTTCCAAGCTTGCAAATAAGCTTTGTACAAAGGCAAGTGTAAATCTTCATACACCTTATTCAAACAAAAAAACTCATACGTGCATTCCATCTCAAACTTTTGAATGAAATGGCAATGCCAATGCAAACGAGTAATGAAATTACTATAAGGAAATGGATGTTCACCAACGGCCTTTGAAGTATTCACATACTGATATGCTTGTCGTATGCTTAAATTTCCCCAACTGATATAAGGTGATAGTCGACTACAACTCGTACGACTTTCCAAAGGCTTACTAATATGCTTATGATATAATTTTCCACGCTGATGAATAAAAGAAGATAAGTATCTAAATGCGTTGGTTTCTCCAGGTGGTTGCATCACAACTGGATATTCAGAAAATGATTTCACTAATCGTGGCAATAACTTAAATGGATGCTCGAGTACAATTTCATCTCGAACAGTGAATTCATTTTTAATTATTGGAGCATGCATTACTTCTTTCCAACTTACGTCCCAACCATCTCTATTATTAATTGCACGCTTGATCCCGTCGCGTTGAAACTCTATCCATTCACTTCCATTTTTCTTGAATAATTCTGAAACTAATATATCACGATTATATGTGATCAATGTTCCACTTTCCTGATAACTAAAAACCTTATTTACTGAAAAACCATTACATAAATAATCAAAGACATCCACTGCATCTCCATATAAGATCTCCACTTTTTTATTTGATGCAAGCAAGGTTTTATTCATATCCTTGATTGATAAATATTGAAAGCGCAGATGTCGCAAACTAGTATCCTTATAGGATATCATTTCAGGTTCAAATAAAAAAATAATTAAATATGGTAGGGACTCTTTTTCTGCAGCTGCAAAAGAAGCATGATCTTGCGTTCGAAGATCTCGCTTTAGCCAAACTATATTGATAGCTTGCTTCATCCTACTAAAAATTACGCTTTACTTTTTGAGCGCGTTGCCAGTATTTAAAAAATGATGGAACATAGCCAAAGGAATTTTCAAACATCCATTCACGAGCGTGCTCCATTCCTTGATAATGCTTGTTTGTAGGATGTTCTTTATAATGGATTGATGAAGAATCGACAAGTTGTAATAGTTCACTAAATGCTCCAACAAAAACTTGAATTCCTTTAATATTTTTCGATAACCGAATTACAAAATCAATGGTATTATCGCATACAGGGTAGTGATTGAAAAATGATGGCTCTAATAACAAAATCCTATTTGCATCTACTTCAACATCCCAATTACAATCGAGATTATAAAAATTGTAGATGTACGTTGGAATATTATTATCGACTTTAATTTCAATCTTTTCAGGCAGGTTTGTTTTCCATTTCAAATCGACCAGCTCACTAAAATTTTCAGATAAATCAAGCACCTCCAATTCTTCATAAGAATGATCGAGTATTGTTTCCCTTTGATTGGTATTGCAGAACTTATTTATGTTTTCCTGATTGGCAAAATACTTCTTACTACTAAAAGCTGATGCGACCCATTGCCAACTCAATGCATTGCTGGCCCAATCAGCATCGAGCAAATGATAATACATCCATTTAGCTGGCATATACCAATGACTCTTCGCCAGATTACAAGTAAGGCTCGCCACATACATACGTGCATGGTTATGCATATAACCGGTTTGATACAAATCTTCAATAGCATTATCAATCGCATCAACACCCGTATTCGCACTCATCATTTTTTGAGGCATTAACTGATGTTTAAACTCTTGTTTATTCTTAATATCTGTATTGATGTCATCACCTAAATGGATCCACACTTGCTGAAAAAAATCTCGCCATGCCAGCTCTTTTAAAAACGATTCAATTTCATATGGCTTATACCCCTTTCCTAAAATGATACTTGCCACTTGTCGCGTTGAAATAACACCTCTCGAAATATACGGTGAAAGTCGAGTTACACTTCCGTTTAAATAATTACGCGTTTTGCCATAATCAATTGGATCGATCAAATCGATTTTAGAAAGAATAGCATTATAATCTGTATCAAATACCATTAGAGAAATTGGATGTAATTATTATCATCTCAAAAATTATTTATCCAAAAACAGATAATCGTTATTTACATAAATTAATTCAACTTCATTTTTATTAGCAAGTGAACAATTCTTCTGAATTTCACTAATGAAACGTTTTGACTGACGACCCATAAATCGATTCCAAAAAACAACTACGGTATACTTTTTTTGATTATTCATTAATATATCGTTTGAAGAATTCGAAATAAAATACGGACTGATGTTATTGAATCTGATTAATGAATCAACAGGGGCTTGTTGCGAAGGAGGAAATACTTCCATGATTTGATTTCGATTCCATTTTAAATTAGGGAATCCACCAGCATAACAATTGACATGAAATGAAATCAAACTTCCGTTTTCATTAAAATACATTGCCTGCAATGGTTGCAAATGATTGCTTATTTGCTCTTCATTAGTAGAACCATAAAGACCTTTTACAAAACCGACATAGTTGGTATCTAAAACAAAACTATTATCGACAGGAACATGATATTGATTACCATATTTCACAATATCACTTTTATCGATTGATTTCACATTGCGCAATCCATACATGCCGCTCATAATTGCACTACAACTTGAAAGAAAAATCAAACTGACAAAAAGCCAAAGTCTAAACGCCATTAATTCCCTTTTCATAATTATTCAGCTACAATAAATCGCTTACAATATCCTTCTTGATTTCGTACGAAATATACACCTGAAATTAAATCAATCGCCATAGATGTATTGTCTGTGTTAATAGGATAAGAATTAATCATACGTCCATTAACATCAATAACCTCAATGAAAGAAATAGAAGTTGATTGAATGGTTAAATAATGATTGCTATACCAAACCTTCATTTCATTAGACAACTCGTTTAGTCCTGTTGTTCCTCCTAGCTGGACTTTTGTCACGTACGACAAAATAGTCTGACAGGAATCGTCGTAAATAGCATAATTTACTAAACCACGAGTAATATCATCATAACCATCATAAATTCCATTTTCTATTACGGTTGAATCCTGCGAACAAAAGCAATTTAAATTGACTTGATAGTTTTTATCAGTTAAATTCTCAAGATTATGAATTGTATTACTACAGATAATATTATTTTCAATAACGGTAGAATTAGGAGTATAAGCAGTGATCTGAATTCCTATTTCATTATTCACAATTTGATTATTGGTAATGTTACCATTATCTCCAATTCTCACAGCGATAATATTATTATCAAAAATCGAATTAGTGATCTGACAATTTGCATCGCCTTCTACTCCATTTGCATTACCCGTAAATAAACAATTTCTGATATCAAGTCCTGAACATTGCGTAAACGCATAGTTGTTATTTATAAACTGACAGCTATCAATTAATCCCGCACAACCGATAATATTATTTTGGTTACCTGTGAATGTACATCCTTGCAAATTTATTCCGTTTGACCAGGTAACAGAACAAAAGTTATCGGTAAAAATACAATTAGTAGCCGTCATTGTTCCGTAGGAAATCTGAGCAGCTTGTCCAACACCATTTTGAATAAACGAACAATTATTATATACCAAATCGGCATTTAACTGAAGAGCGTAATTATTGGATTGAAAAAGACAATTATCAAAAGCATAGGTGATTCCGGGCTCGGAAATATCGTTATGTATTCCATACCAGGTATTATAAAGTTCAAAGTTGTTCATCTGCACATTACCTCCCTGACTTCCTTTAATTCGAATACCTAACCAATTATAAAAACCAGCCGTTGTATCTGTACTTGTAAATACAATCGGTTGTCCCAAAGTACCATTAGCTACTAAAGCACCGCGAACTTCTAAATAAATAAAATTACCAGTGTTAAAAGTGTTATCAGCTGTTACAATAACCTGTACTCCTGGCTCAATGGTAAGCGTATTACCAGGAAATACGACGATAGAACCGGTAACAAGGTAAGGAGATCCAGTGGTTGTCCATGTGGTGTTTTGATAAATACCACCCGAGACATTCGTTTGAGCGTTTGATTTAAAACAAAGGAAATTAATAAGTACAAGACAAATTAGAAGTCCTTTTTTAGTAATAGATGAAATCATAAAGAATATAAAGAATATAAGGATTAATAGCTAAGTATCTAACTAACAACAAACCGAAAATATAGTTTACAAAAATTCGCTAAAAACTTATAAAATGAACGATGTCATTTAAATGCAAGAAAATAATTACTTGAAATAGACCAACTCGTTATTATTCAAATAAAAAACAGCCTTTACCTTATCCGTTTTATTATTCCTGCATTCAAAAGTATTCATGTCAACCATCGACCATGAATGTAGTTGCTTATGCTTCATTGGAGGATGCCCAGCCTTTAAATTAATTATATCTACTCTAATATGTTCATCAATTTGACGTAGGACATTATCAGCATCAGGTGGAGTCAGAAAAAAACGAATTTTCTTTCGATCTTCTTGCTGTCGACAAACAATATTAAATCGTATTTGTAATTCGCCTGGCACCCAATCGGGACCAAATTTATTTCGAAACCCTTTTGATGCTAGAGCAATTACTATTACAAAGAAAAAAACAATTAATGAAACGGAAATAATAAGAAATGTAAGCATGCCCTTTACCCTGATAAACAAATTTAAATTTTTAGTAGATCAAGAGTTCTTACATCCCTTTCACCATCAAAATATTTATTTAATACTTCACGAAAAATATTTTCATTATTCCCATCAGCTAAATCGAATAATGTCATGCATGATTTTAGTTTTATATCATCACGACCTAATACCGAAGATGCAGATACATTTTCAAGATTATAAAATGCGGTTGTTATTTCAATTAATCGCGGACCTAAAACAGGGTGAGCTAAATAGTCTATCGCTTCATTCAAATCGTTAATTCCATAGAAATTTGAAAATCCAGAATTCCCCAATCCTTTTAATTGAGGAAAAATATACCAAATCCAGTGTGACGATTTATTTCCTGCTTTAATTTCTTTCAAAGCATTTGGATAATCTGCATCCTGTGGTTTTATAAATCTATTTAAATCTTCACTCATACTTTTTCTAAAATTCGAATTATTAAATTACAATAATTCCATAGCATATTGACCATATAAAACATAAAACACAAAAACAGTAATAGCACTTAAAACATGAATCAAACTCAAAAACAAAATGGATGTTAATGCATGATTCACTTTATTGGATTTGATATTTTTAGTATTTATAAAAAACAAATTTGGCTCTGAATCTAACCATTTTTTAATATCCAACAACGCTTCGAAATAACCAAAAATAAATGTCAGCGATAAAAACACTCCTACTCTTTCCATCGAACGTGATATAGCAAACGTAATAAATATTAAAAGCCAAACACGAAATACGACTCTCACAAAAACCTTAATAAAATCAAGAATCGAATCAGCAACAAAATAATGAAGAATAAAATATGCTACAATCGTAGATGTATAAATTAAATGAACATCAAACAACACTTTATTAAACAAAGAATTGTTCTTGAATAATAATGTCCAACTTAATAATCCTATAAAATAGAACACAACAGAACTAAGTAATAATCGCTTATTCATATTTACCATTGGTAATATTATTGACAATTGCTTATTCAATATTCCTTAGTTATCATCATCTTCGACCTCTTCAGCAGGACTAACCTCAGGCAAGGATAATTTCGGGTCTATATCGCCAGATGTTTCAACGCTTCTCAATTTACGCTGTATAGCTTTTGTGCGTTTGCCCATTACATCATCTAAGGTATCTAATCCCGTTTGAATATTTTTCTGCGCCTTCTGCATTAATCCACCAAAGTTTTCAAATTCCTTTTTCACCTCTGCCAACACCTTCCAAACCTCACTACTTCGCTTTTGTATTGCCAATGTTTTAAATCCAAGTTGAAGACTATTTAAAATAGCAGCTAATGTGGTTGGTCCAGTCACCACAATTTTATAATCACGATTAAGCTCTTCCAATAAACTTGCTTTACGAACTACTTCAGCAAAGATCCCTTCGAAGGGTAAAAACAGAATTCCGAATTCCGTGGTATGTGGTGGATCGATATATTTCGAAGAAATATCTTTCGCCATCTTACGAATCGTGTTATCTAAATTCTTTTGTGCAGTTTCAATCAATGCGGTATCACCATTATCATATGCATTTTGCAATTGCTCATATACATCCTTCGGAAACTTAGCATCAATTGGCAACCATACTTGAGAGTTGTTATCATCACGCCCTGGTAATTTGATTGCAAATTCGACTAAATCATTACTACCCGCTTTCGTTTTAACATTTGCCTCATATTGTTCAGGCGCGAGAATCTGCTCTAATAACATAGCCAGCTGCACCTCTCCTATTCCACCTCTTAATTTCACATTGCTCAAGACTCTCTTTAATCCACCAACATCCTGTGCAAGGTTTTGCATTTCACCGAGTCCTTTTTGCACTTCCATTAACTGCTTACCGACAGTATCGAAACTTTGTCCTAGTCGCTCACTTAAAGTTTTTTCTAATTTCTCTTCTACCGTTACACGGATACTTTCTAATTTTTTCTCGGTTGCTTCTACTAGCTTGCCTTGACGTTCCTCTAACTGTCCTAGTTTCTCTCGCTGTAGATTATTAAACTGATTAATATTTCTGTCTAAAGCATCAATATTTTGCTTGCTTAATTGCTGAATTGCCAAGGCCATTTCATTTCTAAATTCAACAATTGCCTTATTCAATTCTTGACGATTAATATTAGCCACGTTAGCACTTTCTTCTCGATTAAGACGAAAATCATCTTTCAAAGCACGTTCGATTGTGATTAGTCCACTTTGCAAATCATTAATCTTCTTCTCTAACTCTAAGAGATTATTGTTATCATTTTTACTTCTATTAGAAAAAATCAACACTACCACAATTAGTAGCATTGCAATAATTACGTATAATAAAATAGCTTCCATATTACTTTTCTTTTCGGATTTAAATATCGAGATTTAAAGCAATGACACTAATCAGTGTCAACAACTTTTTCCCTTTTTAATTTCAACTTATGATTAAAACTTATTTGAGCAATATTTCTTTGATAAAAAGAACCATCAGGTAACTCCTGAAACCAATTAATATAACCAAACTCTAGATTATAATCTGGATTAAATTCAAAAACTAATGAAGCATATAATCGATTCTGATCGAAAACATTTAACTTAATATTTGTACCACCATTCAACATAACCTCATCACCAATTTTTAATTTCAAATTTAACTTTCTAACCAAGTCGGATATAGGAATTGTAGCTTGGGCTCTGTAACGAAATCTGAAATTACCAAACTTATACCCATCAATCAGCAACGATCTATCAAAATTAGTATTATGATAATACCTCGCTTCTAACCGATATCGTTGATCGATTATAATATTTTTTATTTTTTGTTTATTCGCAATTTCGATATGTGGCCTCCATTCTGGAACGGTTAGATTAATAACGGCTAATGGGTTATTTGAATTTTGCAAAAAATAACAGAATCCCAATGAACCCTCGTAACCACTAACTCCAAATTTTCTATGCAAGTGGCCTCTGAATAATAATTGATGCTTTGTAAATGGATCAACGAAGTTTCTGCTCTGTATTTCATTTTGAAAATACCACTTATCATTAATTTCTAACGTTGTATTTAAACCAATCCATGATAAATTTTGATTAGTGACAGACTTTTGTGCATAAATAGCATGACTGAAAAAAACTAAGAAATAAAATGTTTTGAACCTCATCTTGAAATAATGATAAACTCTCAAAAATAATTAAAATTTAATTAAAAAAATTATAGTTTCTATTTATTTTATTCAATCAGCATACTTCGATTTAAAAACATCATGTCTTTCATCATCAAAATCTAGATAATTCAACAATTCATATTTATCACTTGAAGGTCCTTCGTTATAGTCGCTGCCGGTAAGCAAATACATACCACAAAATTCATACACGCCATTCCACCCTGAATGACCCATTCCATAATGATCATAACCCACAGATGCTATTTCTTCTCCTACTTCCGTAAATGAATCGATTAATAATTCATCAAACTTATACAACATATCATCTGAAATAAGTTCATGACCATCAATAATATTATCCCTCCATTCTTCAGCATCCCATGAAAAGCGTTCATCATAGTCATCACTATAATCATCGTTATTCATTATATCCATACCTAAATCTTCATAATAATCTGAAACGATATTACTCAACCATTTCAAAAATTTCTTTTTATGACGATGTTTAAAGCTATTTGTAGCGCATGATATTATGAGGTAATTTCTTGCCATAATTAATTTTGCTTTTATAAATAAATAACCAATACTAAAAAAAGTGTTATCCAAAGAATCATTTGTTAAGCCTTTATAAAAAGTCCAAAATAAAACAACTC
Source organism: uncultured Bacteroidota bacterium (assembly GCA_903847585.1). Classification (GTDB taxonomy): domain Bacteria; phylum Bacteroidota; class Bacteroidia; order AKYH767-A; family OLB10; genus CAINEC01. Next base: position 7,377 of record CAINEC010000003.1, on the reverse strand, counting down.
TACAATTTAAAATCTAAGAAGTACATTTTAAAATTTCCACTCCCCTTAATTGGAAATTCTCCTCTATATGTACAACTATATTTTTCCTTAATCAAATTATAGGAATCCAAACTAATATTTATTTTACCAACTTCACCATGACTTTCCATTCGACTTGCAATGTTTACCGTATCGCCCCAAACATCATATGAAAACTTTTTTGTGCCAACAATCCCAGCAACAACAGGTCCTGAGTGAATACCAATACGTGCTAAGAATGGACTTTTACCTTCAGCTATTCTATTAATTGCCATTTCATGCAGATAGTTCTGGATTTCAATTGCAGCATCCATAATTAATTCTGCATGTAAATCATTTGCTTGGGGTAAACCACAAACACACATATAACTATCTCCAATTGTTTTTATCTTTTCTATATTGTATCGATCAATGATCTCATCAAAACCTTTGAAATAAGTATTTAACTCTTCTACTAATTCCTTAGGGTTCATAGAACTAGCCAATTGCGTAAAATCCTTAAAATCGGTAAACAATATGGTTACCATATCATATTGCCTAGCTTCAGCACTACCATTACTTTTTAATTCTTCAGCAACATCAAAAGGCAAAATATTTAATAACAAATCATCACTTCGCCTCCTTTGTCTATCAACTTCTAATTTTTCTTCTTCAATTCGCTTATTCTTTTTTATTAGCTCTTGCTTTTGATTTTCGACAACAACAGTTCTTTCATCAACTAATTTTTGCAACCAAATTTTTTCAGCAAACAACTTTCGTTCCCTCCATTTAATAAAAAGCCAAACAACCATTACAATAAATATAAAATAAAATAAATACGCCCACCAAGTTCGGTGTAAAGGAGGTAATACCTTAAAAGAATATTTTATTGGTTCACTCCAAATACCATTTGAATTTTGAACTTTTAATTTAAAAACATAATCACCTTCTTTTATATTGCTGTAGGATGCTATATTATTTGCAGTTACTGGACTCCATTCAATATCATTACCTTCTAATTGATATTGATAATTAACCAAAAATGGACGATCAGTCTCAATAGCTTCAAACTCAAAGGTTAAATTATTATGCTCATATGGCAATTTCAAATTCATTGGAATTGCATTAAAAAGTGAAACACTATCGAATTCAATATCCCCAAACTTTTCTATCAAATTTAGTCGGTTGTCATTAGACAATTCGAAACCATAAGTACTAAATTCTTGTAAATTTAAAATCGCACTGTCTACCTTACATTTAGAATTGTTATCTAACAAATCATACCAACAGATACTTTCATTATTAATCTTTAATGATTTTATTTCTACTGATGAACTCTTTGAATTTTTCTTAAGCTTATTATAATCAAATCGAATTAATGCAGATTTTTCTGACCCCGTGCCTATCCAAAAAACTCCTTTAGAATCATAAAACAAACTATTCCGACCATTATTAACATCTTTAATAGGAAAGCCAGTACTCGTATTGTAAACCTCCATGTTTTTAATGCGAGGATAATCTAAGTCAGGAGTAAAAATTGCAACACCTAAATTTGTACCTATCGCAATTCTACCATCAGGTAGTGATTTAACTTGCGTTACCGTTAGATTAGGCAATCCATCTTTATTAGTAAATCTTGTAAATAAATCTACTTTATTAATATAATTTTTATTTACAAAATCTACTCCTTTAGAAAAGAACTCGTTTATTATTTTATTAGAAAGAACACTTAATCCCTCATCAGTTCCAAACCACAAATTCCCTTTTAAATCTTTTTCGATTGAAAAAACCTTATTACTTGAAAGACCGTTTTCAATACTTAAATTTATAAATGATTTTCCATCATATCGACTTACACCGCCACCATCAGTGCCAAAATAAAGGTATCCATAATCATCTTCACCAATAGAAATTAATTGATTGCTAGCAAGACCTTGTTTAGTTGTGTAATTAACAAATGATTTTCCATCGAATTTACATATACCTTCATCGTAAGATGCGAACCAAATATTACCACTCTTGTCCTCATGTATATAAAATATTTTATCTGACACTAAACCTTGCTCTTTGGTATATGTTATCAGTTTATTGTTACTTAAACATTTTACACCTTCACCCAAAGTCGCAATCCAAATATTGTTTTTACTGTCTTGACATATACTATATACAGATGAGTTGATTTTTAAATCATTATTTAGAGCAAAAAACTTCGTGCCTTCATAACAACTAATCCCACCAATATCATATCCCAACCAAAGATTTCCCTTTGAATCTTCTTCAATTGACATTACAATACTATTAGCCAATCCATGTTCTGTCGTATAAGAAGTTATCGCACTACCTGAATAACGACTTACACCACCACCTAACGTACTGAACCATATATTACCAGAATTATCTTCTGCAATGCTGTAGACAGTGTTATAAGCCAAGCCATTGTCTGTTGTTAAATATTTAAAAGATTTCCCATCATATGCACTAACACCTGATCCGTCAGTAGCGCACCAGATTATTCCCGATTTATCTTGTATAATTTTAAATACAGTTTTATTACCTAATTCGCTCTCACCTAAAAAGTTTTTGAAATTTAAACCATTAAAAAAACTAACACCACCATATAAAGTACCAACCCATAAATTCCCATCTTTATCCTCTAGTAAACTAAAAACTGTATTTGACGCTAGACCATTTGTTGTAGTAAATTTTTTAAAAGACTTGCCATTAAAACAAATTATACCATCACCATCAGTACCAAACCAAATATTACCTAACTTATCTTGTATGATAGAATAAACATTTTTATTTGTAAATCCTTCTTTTGCAGCATATGAAATAATTTTTTTTCCGTTATAACAAAAAACACCATGTCCATCTGTTCCAATCCAAATTTTCCCCACCCGGTCTTTAAACAAGCTATATATTGAATAATTAGCCAAAACATTATTCTCTAATATTTTTTTAATTGATCTTCCGTCGTAATAACAAAGACCATGTAAAGTACCGAACCAAATGTTTCCAATATTATCTTCAACAATACTTAATATTACATTATCTGACAATCCTTCATTATATGAAAAATTAGTAAATGATTTCCCATTATATTTACTTACACCACTGCCATAAGTTCCAAACCAAATATTACCTTTACTATCAACCATGGAACATCCTATTGCATCTAAGGCTAAACCATCATCAGTGGTAAAATTCTGAATATTTAATTTGCCCAAAATATTATTCTTGCGATTATCTACCAATGAATCTCTTCTCGCTTGGGAAACCCCATTCGAAAAATCAATTTCACTTAAAAAACGGTGTTCGTCAAAAGAAACTTGCTTAGGAGCTATTCGCTCATTTAATTGAACAATTTGTGGAGAAATACTATCTGGCAAATCCTCAATTACAGTTTCTTCTAATGGCTGACATGATTGATTAGATGAAATACTGTTTTTTTTATTTATCCTGTTTTTTTCACAAGAACTAAAAATAAAAACAACAATTAAAATTTTTAACAAATTACACATTATTTCAAATTTAATAATTTCATCCGTATTTTTTAATTATTTTAATCTGCACAACATTCAGTTTTATCAATTAACAACCATATCTATAAAAATCAAATAACCATCAATCACATTATATCCTCTACATGCCTCTTTATGTTTGATGCAATTTTAATCAACGGTAAGTCATTCGTATCATAACCAAAAGGGTCTTCTATTTCCTCTGCGATCAACTCTAAACTTGCTAAAACATAAAATATAAAAACAACAACAGGTATAACGAAATATCCAAGATTAAAAACAAATCCGAATGGAAGTGTCATAACAAAAAAGAAAATGAATTTTTTAATAAATGCATTATAAGAGAACGGTATTGGTGTGTTTTTAATTCGTTCACAAGCACCACATACATCGGTGAATGATTGAAGTTCAGCATTAATAATAATAAATTGTTCACCTGTGATTTTACCTGAATGATATAGATTATTAACTTTTTTAAATATCAAGCTAGCTACCTGATTAGGCTTATGCTTATGGTGATCAATCTCCAAATCTAATCCTTCAAATAATGTCATACTTGTTTCATCATTCATTAGATGATTTGCAAGAACGGAAGAATAAGCAGGAATTAACTTTTTAAAATAAGTGATATCGTTTTCATCTTTCAAGAATGCGCTTAACTTAATTGCTAAATTGCGACTGTTATTTACAAGCGAGCCCCATAATTTACGTCCTTCCCACCAACGGTCATAAGCAGTGTTGGTTCTATAAGCCAATAATAACGACAATACAAAACCAACCGTGGTATGCATGATGGTTAAATTTTTCACGTGACTATTTTCAGAAAGTTGCCAAAACTCAATTTCCAAATAGGCAATCAATCCAGAATAAACTCCAATCAAAATCATCATTGGAGTTAATGTCCTAAACGTATCAGACTTATGAAATCTAAAAATAAAGGTAATCCAGTCTTTGGGATTATAATGTGTCATATTGATTTTCTATTTATTAGTTATTGTAAATCATTATCAGTTATTTCAAAAATACAATATTCTCTCGAATTACGACCTTTAGTGCTTTTTTGAATCCAATTGTCTGAATTCATAACGTCCTTAATTAATATTTTACCATTGCTAATATTAAAATCTACTGAGTCTATTAATGACGCACAATTAAATGAGTCACCTACAAAAGATCTGTTTTGCTCATCCGTGAAAACAGTTTTATATTCATGAGCGTTTATTACCACCTCCCCAGTTGACCCGTACCTTGTATAAATTACTACTGTTATACTTTCTGAAGATTTATTATTTATAACTTTAGTAAAGGTAGTTCCACCCTCACAAGCTGTAATTAAAAATATAATTAAAAGAAAAGATCTAATTAGATAGTTTTTCATTTGAAGCTCTTTAAATCATTATATTTAAAACTCATAATTCTTATCATCAAAAAATAGTCGAAAATCAGGCTTGATGGATAAAATCAAACGATGTAATATCATCATATCATCTCGCTTTTCAGAAGACAAACTTTCAAAATAGGAGTTAATTAGATTTACGGTATCCATCATTAAAATTTTAAACTAATCAATTAGCAAAACTGCTATTTATTCTTTTGATTCTTTGATGGCACTCTGGAAACTTCACCTAATAAGATTGTGTCACCCATTAATTTTTGTTCAGCTTTTAAACTATCCTTAATCAAATTAGAATCAACTTTTACAGTATCCTCATCTCTTGGTATCACTATCTCACCTGTAGTTGGACGAGTACATCCAACAGCGGACATACATAAAACAATAAAAGAAAGAGCTATCGATTTAATTACAGGAATACGAAAACTAGAATCTGTTTTCAAATAAAGATTGACTAAATATTGGTGATGTTTAGGTCGTTTAACTGCTACTTGCAATGTATTAAAATGTCCGCAAACTTGGTGATTTTTACTTTTAAGATACTCCTTAATTTCTTCAACTTCCCATGTAGAAAAATCAATAACCGTTTTATTACAACTACCACAAAACTTTCCCTTATTAGTAACTTGCATGGAGTTCCAATCTTTGTCGCAAGGATTAGTAATGATGATTTGATCTGATTTCATTTATATGGGAATTATGATTTTTCTAATAAACTAAACTACCATTTTAAATTGAAAAATTGAAATAATTTAATAATCTAAAAAAGATAGTCCTAACACTCAGACTTATCGTCAACTAAGACAAGGTGATTTAAATATGTAAATTGTTTATTTCAAACTTCACTTATAAATCCACATCAACACTGGCTTTGCACTCGCTCTTAGCAATGGATCAACAATCCTGAAACTATTATTAGATACTGCAGGACAACCCCATCCTTCTGGCGTTCCTGCGGGGTAAACTTCTTCATCAGAAATCATTTCCCATGAATGAAAAACGATGACTCTTTTTAATGCATTACTATTAGTTGATTCCAATCCATGCAAAAGATATTTAAAATTCACGCCCCAATTACTATAACCACGCTCACCGATTTTATATTTCCCTAACGATGTGCAATGACTATTGTCTTCATTGCTGAATACTGGATTGTCTTTCGACTGATCAAGACTCCAGGGCGAATCACCACAACCATGTCCGACTAAAAATCGATGCATGGTGCTATCACCTTTAAAATCCCAAACTAAAAATCTGTTTACACCAGAATGCAAGCTCATGTCAATTAGAATACAGAAATCAGTATTGAAGTTTTTAGACTTACAATATGCTAGAGCTTCCTGCGCCTTATTCTTAGTTGCTTGGAAATTTAATGAAGGTCGACTTGAGTCATTACTTTCTTCCCCACAACTACCACATCCCACAAAAAAGAAGGGCAGCATCAACAATATTCGCTTGCGCAATTTCATCTGAGAATTACAGTAATATTTCCAACAATAAAATTATGCGAACTTCTGCGCGTCTGCTAAAAACTTCGCTAAACCAGAATCAGTTAACGGATGCTTTAACAAATCTAAGATTGGCTGTAAAGGAGTCGTAACAACGTCAGCACCCACCTCTGCACATTTAATGATATGCATTGTGTGACGAATACTCGCAGCTAATACTTGCGTTTCATAACCATACTCACGATAGATGTGTACAATCTGATCGATTAACTCTAATCCATCAAATGAAATATCGTCTAAACGTCCGATAAAAGGAGATACATAGGTAGCACCTGCCTTAGCAGCTAATAATGCTTGTCCTGCTGAAAATACCAATGTACAGTTGGTCTTGATTCCTTTATTTGAAAAATAACGGATTGCTTTAACACCATCTTTAATCATTGGTACTTTCACAACAATCTGAGGATGTAACTCTGCCAACTCTTCCCCTTCACGAATAATTCCTTCATAGTCGGTTGAAATTACTTCTGCACTCACATCACCACCTTTTGCAATCTGGCAGATATCTACGTAGTGCTTCAAAACAGCATCTTTTCCCTTAATGCCTTCCTTGGCCATTAATGATGGATTAGTAGTTACACCGTCTAATACACCTAAATCATAGGCTTCGCGGATTTGATCAAGATTTGCTGTGTCGATAAAGAATTTCATATGGTGATTTTTTTTGCTAAATTAAACAATGACCTTATTCCTTTTTCATTCTCGATAACAATGTTAAAAATTGATTGGCGTATAATTTATTATCCATTACAAATCAGAGTTTTAGAGTATAGTTTTGAAAATATTTAACAATTTATTCAAGTTCATTTTTATCACTGACCTTAAATTTCTACTTTTGTCTCGGGGTAAGTCTTATACGACCAGCTCCCTCGAACCTCCCCAGGACCGGAAGGTAGCAAGGATAAGTGGTTGAGCGGTGCGATGTAAGTAGCTTGCCCCATTTTTTATTAAAAAAGGG
>CAINEC010000002.1 GCA_903847585.1 uncultured Bacteroidota bacterium | reverse complement strand
CTGGACTAATGAAGTAATTACATCATTGTACCCTAATCCATCTTATAATAACAATTTGCAAATTCAATTAGATAATAGTGAAATCTCTCAAGTCAACATAAGAATTACAACTATTACAGGTCAAGTAGTGTATCAGGATAATTTGAGTCTAAACAATGGGTACTTAGCTATAAACGCAAGCGAATTAAATGCTGGAACTTATACCGTAAATGTTGCTGATGAGAATCAAACCTATTTGACAAAACAATGGATTTTAGTTAAATGATTTGCCGCAGGTTGTTTACATTTGTGAAAATTATTCCAAATGAAAATAATCTCTTTCGATATTAATGATAAACCGCACGCTGATATTGCTTTTGCTATTCGTCAAAAGGTGTTTGTAGAAGAACAAAATGTAGATCGAGAAGAGGAGTATGATGAGTATGAGTCTATAGCAAAACATTATCTTGTTTTTGTTGATGATCAACCAGCAGCTACATCACGATGGCGCCATACCGATAAAGGAATTAAATTAGAACGTTTTTCTGTGTTGCCGGAATTTAGAAATAAAGGGATTGGAGGAGCACTTGTAAAACAGGTGTTGTCTGATGTTATTCCATTCGAAAAATTAATTTACTTACATGCACAGGTAGCGGCCATGAATGTGTATGCACGTAACGGATTCGAACCTGTTGGCGATTTATTTTATGAAGCGAATATTCCACATTATAAAATGATTTATTCTTTATCAAAGAATGAAGATTAAATCTGATTACCTAACTATCTGGCAAATTGCAGCACCTATTATGCTTGGGTCGTTGGCTAATGCTGTTATTAATTTTACCGATGTAGCCTTTGTTGCGCGTCTTGGTGAACCTCAGTTAGCAGCTTCTGCACTCGGCGGATTATTCTACTTTATCGGAGTGATGATTGGCTTCGGATTCGGAACAGGGATTCAGATTCTTATTGCTCGTAGAAATGGTGAAGGGCAGGATAAGGAAATTAATAAGGTGTTTGATAACGGACTTGTACTAACGGTAGGAATAGCCGCATTGATGATCATTGTGCTATATTCCTTTTTACCTTGGATGGTTTCCATGTTCGTAAATGAAAAGGATGTTGCTCTTTATTGTTGCGAATACCTCGAAACACGTTCATGGAGTTTGATGTTCATGATGGTATTAACTGCTTTACGTTCATTCTATACTGGTATTGCATATACACGTATCATTAGCTACTCCACGTTTTTAATGATGTCGCTAAATATTGTATTCAACTATATGTTTACCCTAGGTAATTGGGGAGCACCGGCATTAGGTGTAGCGGGTAGTGGACTGGCATCATCACTCGCAGAAACAATTGCAGCCGTTTATGCAATCGCTTATACTTTTTGGCATAAAGAATTTAAAGCATTCGGATTGTTTAAGTTTAAATCGGTGAGCTTCCCTCAGATGAAACAAATTACGATGCTTTCATTGCCAATTGTATTTCAACATTTGATTTCAATGGTAGCCTGGTTTATTTTCTTTGTGTTAATTGGACGCTTGGGCTCACATGAGCTTGCTATTTCAAATGTTTTGCGTAGTATTTACATGGTGCTTATGACGCCAATTTGGGGATTCTCACAAGCAGCAAACACAATGGTCTCTAATCTAATTGGACAAAATAAATCCGATCAGGTAATGTCACTGGTAAAAAGAATTACATTGTTTAGTTTGATTGTAGGTGTTGTCACTGTTGGTTTGATTTTAATCTATCCCGATTGGTTATTTCATTTGACCACATCCGATAGTTCATTAATTGAAGGGGCCTTTCGCGATTTTCCAATTATTTGTATTTCTACCTTAATATTTTCTGTAGGAATGATTCAATTAAGTTCCCTCTCCGGAACGGGTGCTACTGGGGTTGCAATGAATTTAGAAATCGTTAATATCTCTATTTACCTATTCTATATTTTCATTTGTTCTTTTGTACTGAAGTCTACTGCTTCATCAATGTGGATGGTTGAAATTCTTTATTGGTCGTTGATGACTGTTTTTTGTTTTGGTTATCTTTATTCTGGAAAATGGAAATCTAAAATGAATCAAATTGCCTATAGTCATGGATAAAATAAAAGTCTTTTTGTTGTTTACCATTTTTATTATTGGATGCAAATCAACCAAAACAATTGAATCTGATTTTATAAAACAAGGTTATACGATTTTAACGGTTTTAGATAACCGTAATGTAGATGGCTGTCAGTTTTTATTAGCTGATGATAATAACAAACGCTATGAACCTTCGGTGCTTCCTGATTCTGTTAAAGTAAATGGATTGAAAATAGGAGTGAAGTTTAGTTTTATAAAAGGTGGTGTTTCTGTTTGTATGGGCGGACCATTAATTAAAGTGAATGAAATAGTTTATCTGAAAAAATGAAAATTATCTATTACGGAACTCCTGAATTCGCAGTTCCTTCTTTGAATATATTAGTTGAAAATGGTTATGATGTAGTAGCCGTTGTTACCGCACCGGATAAGCCTGCTGGTCGTGGACAACAGCTTACCTTTTCTGCAGTAAAAGAATATGCTTTGTCCAAAGGATTAAAAGTGTTGCAACCAGAAAAATTAAAAGCTCAATCGTTTTTAGATGAGGTAAAATCACTACAAGCCGATTTGCAAATTGTAGTAGCATTTCGCATGATGCCAGAAGTGTTATGGTCGATGCCGCCATTGGGAACTTTTAATTTACATGGATCTTTATTGCCACAATATAGAGGTGCAGCACCGATAAATCGCGCAGTGATGAACGGAGAAAAAATAACTGGACTAACAACATTTTTTCTTCAACATGAAATTGATACGGGTAGTATTATATTTAGGGAAGAAGTTCCTATTGGTGAAAATGAATCTGCAGGAGAGTTGCATGATCGAATGATGCAAATAGGAGCAACGCTTGTTTTGAAGACGGTACAGCAAATTGAAAAAGGAAAAATTGAAGCAATGCCTCAAAGTTCTTTCTTTAATTCTACTGATGAATTAAAACATGCTCCTAAAATATTTAAAGACGATTGTAAATTGAATTTCTCAAAAACAATTGCTGAAATACATAATCATATTCGAGGATTGTCTCCTTATCCAGGTGCATTTGTCGAATTTCAGAAGCAGGACGATTCAATTTTTGCCATGAAGATTTTTAAATCGGAGAAAGAGGAGGCTGGCGTGTTTTTAACGCATCAATTAGTAACAGATGGGAAATCGTTTTTAAAGATTAGTGGAGCTGATGGATTTATTAATGTGTTAGAAGCACAATTGCCAGGTAAAAAGCGAATGCCTATTGGTGATTTGTTACGTGGATTTCATTTTGAAGACAATTGGAGAATTATCGAATGAAAAATATAGTTGTATTCACGGGTGCCGGCATGAGTGCCGAAAGCGGGTTAAAAACTTTTCGCGATGCAGATGGCCTTTGGGAGAATCATGCAATTGAAGAAGTCGCAACTCCGGAAGCATTTCAATCAAATCCGGAATTAGTATTACGTTTTTACAACGAGCGCAGAAAGCAATTAATGGAGTGCAAGCCCAACGATGGACATCTTGCCATTGCAGAATTAGAGAAGAGACATCAGGTAACAGTCATTACACAAAATGTGGATGACCTACATGAGCGAGCAGGATCTACTAATGTAATTCATTTGCATGGCGAGTTAATGAAAGTTCGTAGCACGGTACATCCTGAACTAATTTATACATTACAAGATTGGGAATTAAAATGGGGCGATCATTGTGAAAAAGGTTTTCAATTACGTCCGCATATTGTTTGGTTCGGAGAACAAGTTCCAATGATGGACAAAGCGATTGAAATCGCACAAGAGGCGGATGTTTTTATTGTGATTGGTACATCCTTACAAGTTTATCCTGCAGCAGGTCTTGTGCATTATGCCAATAAAGCAACACAGAAATTTTTAATCGACCCTAAATCAGAATTGCCCTACGGTGCCAATGATTTCACGCTCGTACGTTCTACGGCTACGGATGGCGTTAGGAAGGTGTTGGCGGGGATATAATCAGATGTATTTTTACAGCGTAGGGTTTAAGCCCTACGCTGTATATGGAATGAAAATTTATTAACAAATCAAAAAAAAGAATTAATTGTTTTTTGATTGATTTATTTTTGATTCATGACAAAATCGAATAGCCAGGTTTGGGTTCATGCTGTTTGGTCAACAAAAAACCGAATGCGATTAATTGATAGTAGTTTTGAAATGCAGCTTTATAAATTTATTTCAAAACAATTTTATGAATTGGGATGTATTCCGAAAATTGTAAATGGAGCTCAAGATCACATCCATTGTTTGTTTTTAATGAACAAAACGAAATCGATTGCAGATACAATTAAACATGTTAAAGGGAGCAGTTCGTTTTTTATTAATCAATCTAATTTTATCGGTGATTATTTTATTTGGCAACGTGGCTATGCAGCTTTCGCTGTTTCGGAACGCGATTTAAATAAAATTTATAATTACATTAAAAACCAAAAAGATCATCATCGATTGGTTTGCGATAAATAAAATCACATTAAGCAGGTGCAGGTTTAAACCTGCACCTATTCAGCCCGAAAAAACAATAAATTAAAAATAAATAACACCATCATAAATAGGTGTGGGTTAAACCCACATCTGTTTAAGCATACCAATTTACGTTTAGGCCTTGTTAATATTTAATTCATTTTTTATTCCTCATTTAAAATTTATCACTATTCAATTCTATATCTTGCGATAGTAATTATCATTCTATGCAGGGTAAATCAAATCAATCAATTCTTATTAGTCAGGACCTAGCTCCCGTAGTATCAGAAAAACGCACATGGGGTATATGGAATTATACTGCATTGTGGATAAGCATGAGTCTATGCATTCCGACCTATATGTTGGCAAGTTCGCTAATAGAAGGAGGAATGAATTGGTGGCAGGCGGTGTTAACTGTATTTCTGGGAAATGTCATTGTCTTAATACCAATGATTTTAAACGGACATGCAGGTGCGAAATATGGAATTCCATTTCCTGTTTTAGCACGCGCTAGCTTCGGTGTGTTAGGTGCAAATATTCCAGCCTTATTAAGAGCTATTGTTGCTTGTGGTTGGTTCGGAATACAAACATGGATTGGAGGATTTGCTTTGTATCAAATGTTACGACTTTGGATTCCATCGCTTGATTCATTGCCTTCTGTTTTTCCAGCTTCATGGATGCTTGAAACCGGACCTGCAATAACTTTTGTTATATTTTGGTTGCTGAATATGTTCGTAGTTCATAAAGGTGTTGAGAGCATAAGAAAACTACTCGTGTTTAAAGCATTTGTATTACCTGTAGCAGCATTAGCACTTTTGTATTGGGCAATAAAAGATGTTCATGGTTTAGGTCCCATTTTATCACAACCATCAAAGTTTAATTCAAGCTCAGAATTTTTTGCATTCTTCTTTCCAGCCTTAACAGGAATGGTTGGATTCTGGGCTACGCTTTCATTAAATATTCCTGACTTTACACGCTATGCAAAAAGTCAGCGAGCACAAGTAATTGGGCAGGCTATTGGACTAGCACCTTCAATGACGTTGTTTGCATTTATTGGAGTAATTGTAACATCTGCTACAGCAATCATATTTGGAAAAGTAATTTGGAATCCGATTGACTTAGCTTCCAACTTTGAAAATAAATGGATGATTAGCATTGCGATGATTGCAATTTCATTATCGACGCTTGCAACTAATATTGCTGCGAATATTGTTAGTCCTGCCAACGACTTTTCTAATCTGTCTCCTTCAAAAATTGATTTTAAGAAAGGTGGTTATATAACGGGTATCATCGGACTTTTAATTTTTCCTTGGAAATTAATTGCAGATCCTTCAGGCTATATTTTCACTTGGTTAATTGCATACTCTAGTTTGTTAGGACCTATTGGTGGAATTATGATTGTCGATTATTTTTTCATTCGTAAAAAACAACTTGTTGTTGATGACTTATATCGCCACGATGGTATATATCAATACAATAGTGGATTTAATAGTGTAGCAATTGTCGCATTTGTTATTGGTGTATTGCCAAGTGTTCCTGGATTTCTTACTGCGATACATGTCTTGCAAAATGATTCGTTTCCTGAATGGTTGATTCATCTTTATAATTACTCTTGGTTTGTTGGATTTGCTGTGGCAGCAATTGTATATGGTGCCTTTTTGAATAAGAATAAAAAATAATTTAAAAATAAAAATTAAATATGGCAACAAATTACGATGCAATTGCACAAGAGTACCAGGCTTCTAAATTAATGCCTTGGAGAAAACACATTGAAGCATATACTTACTTTAATTTAATTGGCGACATACACGGAAAAGATGTTTTAGATTTAGCTTGTGGCGATGGATTTTATACTCGTCAGTTTAAATTAAGAGGTGCTGATTCAGTTGTGGGTGTTGATTTATCCGCTGGCATGATTGCATTGGCAGAAGAATTAGAAAAAGCAAAGCCATTATCACTTACTTATGTTTGTTGTGATGCTGCTTCAATTTCTTTTGATAAGCAATACGATTTAATTTGCGCCAGTTATTTATTGAATTATGCGCATGATGAGCAATCATTAAAAGCAATGTGTGATGCAATATTCAAACACTTAAAACCAGGCGGACGATTTATTACCATCAATAGTAATCCCGATTACAGAGGAACTGTTGAATCATTATTGCCTTATCGATTTACAAGAGAAAATAAAAGTTTTGAAGAGGGTGCCGAAATTGTTTATCGCTTTTATCAGCCAGATGATAGCTTTGTTTCCGTCACCAATTATCATTTAGAAAGAGCTACCTATAATCGTGTTTTAGCATCTTCAGGATTAAATGAAATCGCATGGCATACAATGGAATTATCGAAAGAAGGAGAACAAGAATATGTTAATGATTTCTGGAATGTGATAATGAATGACCAGCCTGTAGTGGGTATTTCTTGTAGGAAAATTTAATCCCGCACCTAATAGGAAGATTTAATAAACTCCGACATCACCCGATAAACCTCCAACGCTTGCTTATTCTTCTTCAATAATTGAAGGTGCTCTTGAATAATCTTTTGATCATTACGTCTTGCAGGTCCTGTTTGTACGTCTTTGGGTGCGTGGCTATGAACTTTTAACGTGGTTTGGTCGATGAGTGGTAAAAGATATTCCCACTTCAAATTTTTCTTTTGCAAATGTGTATGCGCAATCGTGTAGCATGCATTCACAAAATTATTCACGAACACAGCAGCTAAATGTAATTCCTTACGCTGATCGCTTCTCAGTACATATGACTTCTTTGAAAGTCGTTTTGCTAATCGTAAAAGCTTCTTTTTTGTAGCCGAGTTATTACCTTCAACAAATACAGGTATTTCATTCCAGTTAACTTTTACCTTCGGACTAAATGTTTGTAAAGGATATAGCACACCGTTGTTTCCTTTGTGCTTATTTAAATCACTTATAGGCGCTGTTCCGGAAGTATGCACCAAAATACCCCTGTAGTTTTTAAAGTTTGGCGCAAGCTCTTTAATGCTGCTATCTGAAACGCAAAGTATAACGACATCTACATTTAAATTAAATAAAGAAATGTCTTCAATAAAATCAAGCTTATGTTTTTTGGCTAATGACTTTCCTGTTTTATGATTGCGAGAAAAGATTTGCTGAACTTTAATTCCTTTTTCGAGTAAACGAGGAATTAAATGAGAAGCGAGATTGCCCGATCCAACAATGCTTACATTCATGCCTCGCGCTTTAAATCAGAAATTTGTTTTCGTATAGCAATCCATGTCCCAACAAACATTAAGACACATCCAATCCACAGAATATTAATTCCTGGAAAGATTAAAGCTTTCATGATAATAAAATCACGGCTGTTGCTTTTCTTCTCCGATAAACTAACTTCAAATTTGTTTGCTTGTGTATCGATAGAAGTAAAGTCAAACTTTAATCCCAGCTTTTCAATCTCAGCAGGCACTGTTATTTTTTCATTTCCACGAATGATAAATAAAGGCTCAATGAAATAATCTTTTTTGTTGATGTCTGTGACCTTTAACTTTAATCCTAAAGCAATATCATTTTCGTTTAACGCATTTGCTTTTTTATCAACTGCTTTATCAATTTCAAGAAGTACAAATAAACTGTTGCTAACTACAATCGTATCTCCAACCGCTAATAAATGTTTCTTAGGTTCTTTGTATCCTTTTTCATCCACCTGGTTTTTGTTATCCATTTCTGCATAGGTAACATGCGTGTAGATGTCTTTGTGCAAGAAATGGCGAGTTGCAGGTTCACTCACATTCCCCATTCGTTCGTTCAGCTGAATAAATGGCTTCAAGGAAAATTCTTTCGTAAAGCCACCCGCGTTATGATTGGCTTTTAAATATTCTACTTCGTAGTATTGGTGAATACCTTCTTTCTCTTTTCCTTTGTAAGTTACATAATATTCTCCCATCGCAAGAGTATCACCTTGATACAAAAGAATGTTTTCTTTATTCGGAAAGTCTTTTCCTAAATCAACATTCAATCTGTTCTCACTGATAATTTCTTTTTTAGCGTTGGATACTAAAGCTCCTAATAAAATCAAACCTATTCCAATATGCGCAACGCTACCTCCTGAAAAATTAAACTTCCCTTTTAGTACGCGAATTAAATAATCAAGATTAGCTAATATCGCCCACAACGATGTCATGAAAAGAATAATGTGTTGTACTCTTGCAAATCCTACGCTAATTTGAAATACAATAGTTACAACAAGTGCAATTATAAAAGATAACGCAAGTTTTTTTGCAACCGATTTCCAATCCGATTGTTTCCATTTAAAAAACTGACTAACAGCAATGAGTAATGCAATAATTGCTGCTAATGGTGTTTGCCATGAATTGTAAAAATCGATAGCATCTACTGGCGGTGCCATCTTTAATCCGAAGACTTTATTGATAACTGGAATGGATGTTGTAAATGTAATTTGTATTGCAGAAATCAATAAAACTAACATTCCCATAAACATCCAAAACTCACGACTGCTCAACGCTTCGTCTTCTGTTGGATTACTGATAGCTTTTCGATGTACAATTAATAAAACGATAGTAAGTACAATGAAAAATAGCATGTATAACAGTAATTGTCCTGTCATTCCTAAATTCGTAAATGCATGTACCGATGTTTCGCCAAGAATTCCACTGCGTGTTAGAAAGGTAGAGTAAAGAACAAGAATGAATGTTACAGCAAGTAACATGACTGCTGTAAACAACGATGTTCCGTTCTTTTTATAAATCAACATAACATGTGCTCCACCCACTAACGTTATCCAAGGTACGAGCGATGCATTTTCAACAGGGTCCCACGCCCAGAATCCACCAAAGCTTAGTGCTTCATAAGCCCATGCTCCACCCATTAAAATTCCTATTCCTAATATTGCAATTCCGAAGAAGGTCCACGGCAATGCAGGCTTTACCCACTCACGATACTGACGAGTTACTAATCCACCCATCGCAAAAGCAAAAGGAATAGCAGTGGCAGCAAATCCTAAAAACAAAGTAGGAGGGTGAATGACCATCCAATAGTTTTGTAATAACGGATTTAATCCACGTCCATCTTTCAACTTAGCTAAATAATCAGGCAGGTGTATGAATGGCAAATTGGCAAAATCAGGATGATTACGAAGTAAGATAAAAGGGTTAGATCCAATTTTAATATCACCAAATTGCAATCCCAATAACATCGAAGCTAAAAACACCTGGATCATCATAATGAACATCATGGTTGGTGCTTCCCATTTTTTCCCTTTCCAAACTAACAAGATAGATAATACTACATGCCATACTGTCCAGATTAAAAAACTTCCTTCTTGTCCTTCCCACAAACAAGCCCACATATATTTTTCTGGCAACGTTGTACTTGAATGTTGCCATACATAGTAGTATTCAAAATAATGCGATTGAATTAAATAAAACAACAAAGAAATAATTCCGAATACGCTGCATGCGTGAATGAAAAAACTAAAGCGAGCTAATTTATTCCAGGATAATGATTCTTCTTCATTGCGGTATACTTGAAAAGCATACGACAACATAGCAACAATGGAAGCAGTAAATGATAAAACAACAAACGCATTCCCGATTTTTCCGAACATTAAATGTTCGTTTAAGTACTGTATTCCCATCAATGTTATCTTATATTATTGCGGTCTTTGCGAACCATTACTCCATTCTCCACCTTCTTCTTCTCCTGTTTTATTGTACTTCGAAGGACATTTCATCAACACTTGTGATGCGATAAAATCATCACCTTTCATTTTTCCAACAACTACTATTCGTTCTGCTAATTCAAAGTCTTGCGGCTTTGTTCCGTTGTATAAAACCCTCTTTTCAGTTCCAATAGTATCTGTCATAAAAAAGCCAAACACGTTCGCATCTTTCTCTGGATTATAAATAAATTCTTTTTGAAGATTTACTTTGCCAATAATATGATACGTGCGGTCTGGTTTTTCTGTCGCTGTTTTAAAGCTTACATAGGTCCCTGATTCACTAACGGTACTGATAATTACGCCCAATAAAATGGCAATTAAAACTATTAAGGCGATGTGTATTTTTTTCATTTCGATTGTTGAATCAAAAGTGTTTTATTTCTGATTTATTTTTTCTTCTAGCTTAGTTACTTTTCTATCAATCATAATAACATATACTGAAAGAATTGTGATGACAATTGCTGCAACGATAGCCACCACATAAATTTTTCCATTCGCTCTTAATGCATCCGCCATTTCAACCTGGTTAGCATCTTGAGCATGCGCTGAAACTAATACAAACAGAAACAGAAGGGAAAGAATAATTGTTTTTTTCATAATTAATTTTCTTCAGTGATTTCTTTTATTCTTCGGATACGAACTTTTAAACTCATGAGCCATGTTCCTAATAAACACCATCCAATAACAGCCGGATAAAATACCATACGCATATCAGAATCAAGATCGTACTTGTTAAAACCTGGATTTCCACCTTTGCCTGGATGTAATGAGTTGTACATTTTAGGTATGACCATGATGAATACAAACATCATCACAAAGGCAAAAATCGCATAGACTCCAGCTATTTTCGCTTTCTTGTTTTCATCAGGAATTGCATTTCTAAGAATGAAATAAGCCGCATACATTAAAATTGTGGCAGCAGTTCCGTTTAATTGCGGATCATTTGTCCAAGGTGCTCCCCACGTATAATTCGCCCAAACCATTCCTGTAATTAATCCAGCTGCAGAGAATACCATTGCCATTTTGCCTGATTCTTCCGCAACTAAATCATCATATTTGTTTAAACTACTTAAATACTTGATGGAATAAATTGCATTAATGAGCATCATTAACATCATAGCCATCCACATGGTAACATGGAAATAGAGATTTCTTATGGTCTCATGCAAAACAACCATCGCTGGAACGTTGCCAATAAATCCATAATAACAAGTATAAACCAAGCATATGATGGCAATGATTTTCCACCACCATGCACGAGCAATTTTATTTTTAGTAAACGAGTCCATTTTATTCACGCCAAAGATAAGGAAACAGCAAGTAGGATAGGAGTACGGTAATTAAATTTAAACTGATAAGTACAATGAACAATTGTTGATTGACCATCCAATCGAAACCGTTAATCGCATTCATCGAACATTGGATAATTATACTCAAGAGAGGAAAAAGTAAAGGGAATCCTAAAATTGCGAGTAAGGCCGCATTGTTATTTGCTTTGGAAACAATTCCTGCTACCATGGTTAGTACAGTAGATAATCCAATAGAGCCGAGTAAAATGCTTAATAGATACTGTCCCAATTGATCAATATTGATAGGAAAAACGATTTGAAAAATAAAAAAGTTAATCAGTGATAATCCACTAAGCAACGCAAGATTGTAGATAATCTTTGCAAGAATCAATTGCTTTGGTGAAAGCATACTATAATAATACAACTGAAGTCCTTTGGAGTCTTGTAAAAAGCTTTTAGCAATCGCATTAGTTGAAGCAAAAAGCATAATCAGCCAGAATAACGAATTCCATGTGGTTAAATCGATTGTCTGTTGAAATGCCAGGTAAGTAACGAAAATACTTGCAAGCGAATAAATGAGAAGGGCAGTAATGGACTGTTTGTTTTTCCATTCAAGCCTAGCTTCTAAAAGCACTAATTGAACAACTTTATTCGTAAATGACATTTAAATGCAAAGGTGCTATTTAATTTAATAATATTGCAAAAAAATAGACTTGAATAAGCGAAACTTTTAAGCGATTGGGTTTGTTCAAATACTGATATGAATTTGCTTAATTTTTAAATATGATAAAGCTGGATATTTTAGCCTTTGGAGCGCATCCCGACGACGTAGAGTTAGGTGCAGGGGGAACGATTGCGTTGGAAGTGGCCAATGGAAAAAAAGTTGGAATTATTGACTTAACAAGAGGGGAATTGGGCTCGAGAGGGAATGCCGATATTCGAGATAAAGAAGCCATTGAAAGTGCGCGTATTTTAGGCGTTGAAATGCGTCTTAATTTAGGTCTTAGAGATGGATTCTTTTTAGATAGCGAGGTGAATCAGCTGGAAGTGATAAAGTGGATTCGTTATTTCAAACCGGAGGTTGTATTGTGTAATGTAGTGAGTGATCGACATCCAGATCATGCTAAAGGAAGTAAATTAGTTTCTACCGCTTGTTTCTTATCAGGATTAAGGAAGATTGAAACGCATTACGAAGGAATTGAACAGCAAGAGTGGAGACCCAAGGCCGTTTATCATTACATACAAGACCATTATCATAAGCCTGACTTTGTTGTTGACGTAGAAAAATTTGTTGATCAAAAATTATCTGCAATTGGTGCGTTTAAGAGTCAGTTTTATACACTCGATCAGGATCAGAATGAACCGCAGACATTAATTTCTACGAAAGCATTTATGGACTTTGTAGAGGCTCGTGGATTTGATTTCGGTCGACCGATTAATTCTCGTTTTGGGGAAGGTTTTTTAATTGAAAGGTCGATCGGTGTTGATTCTATTTTCGATATAAAATAGCTAGTTTTAAAAAAAATATTGCCAATAAAAAACCCTGTAGCTTTTAACTACAGGGTTTTTTGATATTAGTAATATACTAATTACTTAACCATTAATGTGCGAGTTAATTTCTCAGCACCTACAGTTACAGAGTAAGTATATAATCCTGCGTTGAAACCAGCAAGGTCTAAAGTGATTACGTTAGAACCAGCGTTTAAGTTGTTTAACGTTTCAGTCTTAACTAATTTACCTAATACGTTGTATAATTCAACTGTTACATCAGAATTAGTATTTAAATTCAATTCGAAACGAGTTGTACCGTTAACTGGGTTAGGGTAGTTTTGGCTCATTGAGAATGAATTTGCAGTAGCAACTTCTGAAACACCAACTGGATTAGTCCAAGAAACGAAGATAATATCGTTAGTTGAAGTGTTTTGAGGACCATAAACTGAAGTATTGTTTACGAAATACTCAGGGCATGGGTCACGTTGATAAACGATGCTAACAGCGTTACCGTTATTCTTAGCGATTGATGGCCAAACACCTTCTTGGTATTCTCCGTCACCACCTTGAGCAGCTGAAGGAACTAAATCTTCTGCAACAGACCAAGTAGCTCCCATATCTGTAGAGTAAGTTAAGAAAATGTGACGTAATGCAGCATTGTAGTTAATAGTATCTGTAGCTTCAGAAACTGCAGAGTAAACTAAGAATACGTTGTTGTTTCCATCAAATCCGATTTGTGGGTGGATAGTTAAACCACCATTACCGTAACGGCCAAATGGAAGGTCAGTTCCGTTACCAGCAGGTAATGTGAATTGTCCGTCACCATTTTGATCAACTAAACCAGCAACTTCAGCTGGAGCTGACATACCTTCATTCCAGTACATGATACCAGAAGTTGTTAAGAATACTCCTAATGAAGTACCAGCAGTAGTATCATCATCTAAGCAACGCATTAAGCTCCACGTAGCGTGAACCATTCCGTTGTTATCTAATGTTACGTTCATATCACCAGCATTTGATAAGATGGTATCAGCAACTCCGTCACCATCAACATCAGATGTAAGTGGAGCATAATCTAATGCTGTATTATAATCAGCGATAGGAGCAGCTTCGATAATTGTTTTTGTCCAAGTTGTTCCGTTGTCAGTAGATTTCCACATAACAACATCCATCATTAGGTCACAAGCAGCAATAACTACAGTGTTTCCACTGCAATCGATGCTATAGTTTTCTGCACTGAAACCAGCATAGAAAGAAGAATCGCAACCAGGTAATACAACGTGTTGAATATCCCAAGTAGCTCCACCGTCTTGTGAACGAGAGTAAGTTAAAGGACCACTTTGACCTAAGATTGGAGTTGTTCCTGAACCTTGAGAGTTTACGATAGCATGTACTGTGTTACCATTAGCTCCACCAGCTGCCATTCTGAACCAAACGTCAGCTCCTGGAGTAGTTCCACCAGCTGGAGTATAAGTTGTCCAAGCACCAGCACCTTTAGTTCTTGTTAATAAAACACCAGCACCAGATCCATTGTGAGCTAAAGAGTATTCGTTACCACCTGAAACTGCGATGTTAGCAAATCCAGTACGAACACCTTCAATACGAGCTGTAGGTAATGCACCCCAAGCTGTTCCATCATAGTAGTTGTAACCAGTACCACGATCAGGATATCCCGATTGGTTAGCTGAGAATGTCCAAGCCGCAGAGAAAGTTCCGTCAGAGTTGTTAACTAAACGACGAGCTGGTCCACGGTTAGATTGTAAATCATACAATGTGTTTCCAATTACAAACTCAGTTTGAGCTGCACTTGTTCTGTACGATTGAGAAACGCTTGCTGACGGTGCAGCAGGTACGCGTACTGGTGTGTAATTGTCAACGCCAGTTGTTTGCTTTTGAGCTTTAGCCACTTTGTTGTAACGGCTCGCATTCTTTAAGGTAACTTTGTTACCTGCGCGGTTTTGAGCTGAAACAGAAAGTGCTACTGTTAATGCGATTCCGCAAAGTAGTAGTTTTTTCATGTTAAATGGTTTTAGTTATTGATTGTAAATTTAAATTATTTATTGTTTTTCGGGTTGTAAAAACACTCGAACGACAAATCTAATAGTTTTTCGTTTATTTCCAAGTAATGAATTGTGTTTTTGCCTACAGAAAGTTTTCAACAAAAAAATAAAGCAAAATCGTGATTAGTGTGAATATAATCCACTTGCCGAAATTCGTATATTGTTGAAAATCAATTTTTAGCCTATTAAGTCGATAAGCCAAGATTAACTTTTCACTCAAAAATGCCACAAAAGTCCCATAGGCAATTCCAATAATTCCAAACTTCCACATTAAAATTACGCTCGAAAAGATGTTAATAATGACTTCCCAATAGGCTGTTTTTAAAATTAAATCACGTCGATTGATTGCCATTAATACAGATTGAGGAAAAATCATTCTACTGATGATTAAGAGTAAGTAAATATTAAAAATACTTGCGCTTTGCTCAAATGCTGCACTGAAAATCAAAGGATATAAAAATTTACTCGCCAATAAAAAAATCCAAGTAATCGGAAACAAAATATTCATTAATCGTGAACTCTGTTGCTTTAATTCATTTATTGCAACTTCCTGATTTCCTGGTTTTGCTATTTGACTCACCATAGCAAGACTCAATGAGTTGGCTAATAACAAGGATAATGGAAATTCTTTTGCTCCATATTTGAAAATAGCGAAGGATTCATTACCGAAAAAATGTATCACCAAAAAGCTGTCGATATAGTCGGCAGATCCACTAATTAGTAATCCGAATATTAACGGACTACATGCTTTTAAAAATGGCCAATCTGGAATTATTCGTAAGCTTATTTTTTCCGTTTTTAAGTTGTAGAAAAGAACAACCGCTTTCCATATTGAAATCCCAACAAGTGCTATTGAAAAGTTCAAAGCACTAGGAGAAGTTAAAACGACTAACGAAATTGCTAAAATCTGAATGCAGAAATTACCAATCGCATAGAGCGTTAGTTTATTAGTATTTTCTTTGATCAGATAATAATGCTCATTGAAAAATGTTAGTGTGTTAAGCAATAAGTAAGCACCAATTAAAGTAATTGTTAGGTAGCCGAAGTTCAGCGACTTATCAAAAATGAATAAATATAAAACAGCAATTACAGACGAAATTATTCCAAGAAAAAACTGACTACTAATTGTTTTACTTAGTAGTCCTTTTTTGTCGGACTCTTGATGATAACTTGAAAGTAATGTTTGATAAATACCTCCAATCCAAAAGAAGCTCACTAGTCCACCTAAAAATAAAATAAACTCATACTGTCCAATGACTGTCAATTCAACGCCACATTTCGCTAGTATGACTCCTGAAAGAAATAATCCCGTATACCTCGCAATCTGAAAGAATTGGAGATAATTGGCAATTGTTAATTTGTTGAATAGTTGCTTCACTTATTTACTTTTAATCCTTAATGAATTACCAATTACAATTACATCTGAAAATCCCATCGATAAGGAAGCTATCATTGGATGCAATAAACCTGTAGCGGCAAATGGAATAGCAATGATATTATAAATGAAAGCCCAAAATAAATTTTGTCGGATAATTTTATTTGTGAATTGAGAGAGTTCTTTAATTTTATTTAAACCCTCTAATGGTTTTTTAGTCATTAAAATAATCTCACCAGTGCTAATAGCTATTGAACTTCCATCTCCAATTGCTAAACTCAAATTCGCTAAACTTAACGCAGCAGCATCGTTGATTCCATCGCCAATCATGGCCACTGCATGTGTTTTTGATTGTCGCTCGATATAATCAGCTTTTTCCTGTGGTAATTGCTGAGAAAAATAATGGTCTATTCCAAGTTCTTTTGCAATTGATTTACAACGTTCGTTCGTGTCGCCGCTAAGAATAGTGGTTTTGATTTTTTCTGACTTTAACCATTCAATTACTTCTTTTGCTTCTTGTCTTATTTCATCTTTTAATTCAATGAAGGCTAAGAGTTCTTTATTTTTAAATAAATACACTTGATATTTTGAATCCGTTTCTATTGGAGCAAATTTACCACTTCCTAAATAGTATTCATTGCCATCTTTATCCTTCGCAAATATTCCTTTGCCTTTGATTTCCTGAACTTCATGAAATGCGATAGATGCATTAGCTAAATCAGAATTCTCAAGATGTGCTATAATTGATTTGGCTATCGGGTGACTCGAATATTGTTCGAGCGAAAATAATATTCGTGGGGTTAATACATCGTCGTTAGTATAATTAATTGTTTCGATTTTAAACTTTCCGGTAGTTAATGTACCAGTTTTGTCGAATACTATTTCTTCTATGTTCTGTATTTTATCGAATACATCACCACCTTTAATAAGTATTCCTTTTTTCGCAGCATTGCCAATGCTCACAGCTACAGCAGTTGGGATAGCTAATCCCATTGCACAAGGACAAGAAATGACTAATACAGCAATCGCTCTTAACATTGAATTGGTTGCAGAAATATCAAGCAATAAGTTATTAATAAAAAACGTGATGATAGAAATCCCAATCACTGCAGGAACAAAAACCAAACTGATTTTATCACTTAACTTCTGAATTGCCGGTTTTTTGAAAGTCGATTTTTTTACGAGATCAATCATACTTGAAAGGGATGTGTCATTTCCACATTTTTCTACAATGAATTTGATAGATCCTTCCAACAAAATAGTTCCAGCTAAAACTTTATCATTAACTGATTTTGATTCTGGTATCGATTCGCCGGTTAATGCGGATGCATCTACTAATCCAAAGCCTTCGTAAATCAAACCATCTGCAGGTATTTTATCTCCTGAATTTACCAATAGTAAATCATTTGGGTTTAATAATTCAATTTCTATTTCAACTGATCCTTCATTATTGCTATACGCATTTGTTATTCGTCGTGCTTTTGAGGGCTGCATTTTAATTAATGCTGAAATAGAAGAGTTGGTTCGCTTCAAACTTTTTTCTTCAATCAAGTTTCCAATTAATACAAATGTGATGATGGAGGCTGTCGTTTCAAAAAAATTATAATTCATCCATTCATCGTGTGAAAATGCGAGTAGATAGCCTACAATGCTATAAATGTATGAGGTGATAGCGCCCATCATAATCAGTACGTCCATATTCGGACGTAATTGAAGCATAGATCCTAAAGCACTTTTTCCGAAGTGATGAAGTCCTATGATTAATGCAATTGATGATAAAATTATCTGAAACAAAAAGCTATGCATCCAAGTCACACTTACGGTCATGGTAGACCACAGTGGAATAGTCGCAATCAAAGCTAATATTGTCTTTATGAAAAGTGGAGAGTAATTCTTTTCATTCTGATCTTCGATTTTTAATCCCGATGCTTGATAACCTAGTTTATTGATTTCAGTTATTACAAAATCGGTTTGTTGTTCTCCAATGGACTCAAATTCTACCTCACCGCTATCATAAAATACATGCACTCCCGTGATTCCTTTACTTGTTAAGTGTCTGTCAATGCCCTGAGCGCAACTCGCACAGGTCATTCCCTTAACAGATAAAGTAGTTTTATTCGACATGTAGCAAATGTAACACTTCAACCATTAATATGATGAAATCAGGAAGCCTCAGAATTTATTTTTAGCAATTTGCTTTAATTAAAAATAAAATTTTAATTTTGCACCCACTTACGGTGATTGTAGCTCAGTTGGTTAGAGCGCCTGATTGTGGTTCAGGAGGTCGAGGGTTCGAGACCCTTCATTCACCCTTAAAGGTCCTGATTTTCAGGACCTTTTTTATTTTATTGACTTTGTAAATTCGTCCATTTAAGGCTTTTTTTATGCCTTGATAATCCCTAAATTTGCACACCCAAAAAAATCTATTATGTCATCAACAAATTCCAATTCTGATCTAATGCAGAACTATGATCGTCAATTAGGCGATTGGATTGAATCAGAAAAATCCGCTATTGAATTAATCCATATTATTGGTAATTTATGGTTTAATAAGTCTATTGAACTGGTTATTTTCAGAAATCAATTAGTAGACAGAAGTGCAAGTCAAATTATGAACTTACATCAGTATGCTCATGATTTTGTTAAGAAACCAATTCACGTTAAAGATACATTGGCAATTGCAAATGCTATTCTTGAAATGGATATAGCTCCTTCTAAAATTGATGTTGGTAAATTGGCGTTCGAATGGGATCATGAAAAGGCAGGAACTGATTTACAATCTTTTTTAAATAAGAAGTTAGCTGATTTTATTGGATTAGATAAAAAGCAACTCGTACCTCGTGATATCGTACTTTATGGTTTTGGTCGTATCGGACGTATCCTTGCGCGTGAGTTAGTAGCTCAAGCAGGAAAAGGGGAACAGCTTCGTTTAAAAGCGATTGTTGTGCGTAGCCGTTCAGAAGATGATTTATCAAAGCGTGCTGAGTTATTAAGAAATGATTCAGTTCACGGACCATTCCCAGGAACTGTTATAGAAGACAAAGAAAAGAATGCTTTAATCGTAAATGGTCATACCATATATGTAATCGATGCTAAGAATCCTGAAGACATCGACTACACGAAATATGGAATCAATAATGCCTTATTAATTGATAATACTGGTGCTTCAAGAGATCGTGCTGGTTTATCAAAACATCTTTCTGCTAAAGGCGTTGATAAAGTATTATTAACGGCTCCAGGAAAAGGTGATATTCCAAATGTAGTGTATGGTGTTAATCAAAAGAACCATGCAGCAGACGAGAAAATATTCTCTGCAGCTTCTTGTACTACCAATGCAATTGTTCCAGTGTTAGAGGTAATTGAAAAAACGCTAGGAATTGAAAGAGGTCATATTGAAACCATTCACTCTTATACAAATGACCAGAATTTATTAGATAACTATCATAGCAAATATCGCCGTGGACGTTCTGCTGCGATGAACATGGTAATTACTGAAACTGGAGCTGATAAAGCAGTTACTAAGGTTATTCCACAGTTGGATGGTAAACTTACTGGTAATTCAGTGCGTGTACCGACACCTGATGTATCATTAGCTATCTTAAACCTTACCGTTAATAAGGAAGTTACTAAAGAAATGGTAAACGATATTTTAAAGGATGCGGCTTTGAATGGAGCATTAGTAGAGCAGATTCAATTTATGCAAAGCAATGAGCTTGTATCTAGCGATCTAATCGGTAATCCTTGTGCATCAATCGTAGATAGTCCAGCAACAATTATATCGAAAGATAAGAAAGCAATGGTGCTTTATATTTGGTATGATAACGAATATGGATATAGCCGTCAGGTATTACGTTTTGCTAAATATTTAGCTGATGTTATTCGTTTAACTTACTATTAAAATTTATTAGCATAAAAAGGAAAGGCTCATCGAATGATGAGCCTTTTTTTATTCTTCTCCTAAAAAGGATTTTAAATGTTGTGAAGTGCTTCTCAGTCGTAATTTTTTAAGCGCTTTTTCTTTTATCTGTCGAACGCGCTCACGAGACAAATCATATTTTTCACCAATCTCTTCTAAGGTGTATGGCTCTTCTGATTCTAAACCAAAAAACAAGGAAATAACATCTCTTTCTTTTTCATCTAAGATATTTAGTGATCGCTCAATCTCTTTCTTCAGAGAATGATTCATCATAATCGTATCGGCTTGTTCTACTTCCTTATTTTGAATTACATCGAGTAGGGAATTGTCTTCGCCGTTTAACAATGGAGCATCAACACTAATCTGACGAGTTGAAATCCTAAATGCATCAGAAATTTTATCTACTGTTAAATCGGTGATTTCAGCAAGTTCCTCTAATGAAGGCTCACGTTCGTATTCTTGTTCTAATTTGGTAAATGCTTTATTGATCTTTGTTAAAGAGCCTAATTGATTTACTGGAAGTCTAACAATTCTTGCATGCTCTGAAATGGCTTGCATTATACTTTGACGAATCCACCATACCGCGTAGGAAATAAATTTGAATCCTCTTGTTTCATCGAATCGTTTAGCAGCTTTAATTAATCCTAAATTACCTTCATTAATTAAGTCGGGTAGGGTGAGTCCTTGATTTTGATATTGCTTTGCAACTGAAACTACAAATCGAAGATTGGCTCTTGTTAAACGATCTAAAGCGGCTTCATCACCTTCGCGAATTTTTTTAGCTAAAACAATTTCTTCGTCAGGAGAGATCATTTCCTCCTTAGAAATATCAGCTAAATATTTTTCGAGAGATGCACTATCTCTGCTGGTAATCGATTTAGTAATTTTCAGTTGTCTCATATTCGTATCATCATTAAACTGAAAATTGTTGGCTCTGTGAATCGGCATTGTAAAGGACCGACTAAACAAATTT
Organism: uncultured Bacteroidota bacterium; assembly: GCA_903847585.1. Taxonomy (GTDB): domain Bacteria; phylum Bacteroidota; class Bacteroidia; order AKYH767-A; family OLB10; genus CAINEC01. Next base: position 3,657 of record CAINEC010000002.1, on the reverse strand, counting down.
AAAATAATTTCTGACAAATAAAAAAGGCGAAAGAAAAATCTTCCGCCTTTTTAACCAACAAACCTAAAATGAAAACTTAACTATAATCCAAATCCGTAATATGCTTTCATACCATTCGAATAAACACCTTCTATTAAAACACCACCTTTTTTATCCTTTAAATAGTTCATCACCTCAGTGGTTGTTTTCATTGGTGTATTATCGATTGAAGTAATAATAAATCCTTCTCGTGCGCCTGAAGTTTTTAATTTCCCAGACTGTAATTCTTTAATTTTCACTCCTGCTTCAATACCTAATTTATTTAATTCATCATCGCTTGCATTTTCTAATGTTGCACCAAGTGCATTGCCTATTTCATTTTTAACCATTGCAGTGTTCCCATCTTTGTTTTTTAGTACCACCTCAACTACTTTTTCTGCATCATTCCTAAGTACAGTAACACTGATTTTATCTCCTGGTCTGAATCGCCCAACCTGCTCTTGTAACGCTGGTGTTGTTTTAATTACAACTCCATTTATTTTTGTAATTACGTCACCTATTTTAATTCCTGCATTTTGTGCAGCACCACCATCGGTTAATCCATCAACATAAACACCATCTAGTTTTTTAATTGATTTTTCTTTTGCAAGATCTGCATCAATATCTTTTATGCTTACGCCAATAAATCCTCTTTGAACTTTACCAAACTCAAGTAAATCATCAACCACTTTCTTTACAATGGTAACAGGAATTGCAAATGAATAACCCGAATAAGATCCCGTGTTTGAGGCTATCGCTGCGTTAATACCAATTAGCTCGCCTTTCGTATTCACTAATGCACCACCACTGTTTCCAGGGTTTACAGCTGCATCTGTTTGAATAAATGACTCGATAGGGAATTTCTGATTAGGTAGAATATTAATGTTTCTAGCTTTAGCACTTACAATACCTGCAGTAACAGTGGATGTTAAATTAAATGGATTCCCAACAGCTAGTACCCATTCTCCAACTTTTACATTATCCGAATTTCCATAAACTGCATAGCTTAATCCTTTTTCATTAATCTTTAATAAAGCTAAGTCCGTTGATGGGTCAGTGCCTATTACATCCGCTGTATAAGTTCTTTTATCGTCTAATGTTACTTCTACTTGATTCGCATCTTCAACTACGTGATTGTTTGTTACAATATATCCATCTTCTGAAAGAATAACGCCTGATCCTGTTGCTTGCTGTTGCTGCTGTTGTTGTGGCATTGGCTGCCCCCAAAAAAACTGAAAAGGATCGAAGGATTGAAAATTGTTCTGATTTTGATAAGTTGTTTTAACATGAACTACTGTAGATACCGTATGTTCTGCAGCCCCAGTAAAATCGAGATTCCCAGGTATGGATGCTTCATAATTTATAGCTTTCACAGGTGGTTGAACCTGATTTCTTTTTGTAAAAAATGAATTACCTCTCGATGTTGTGCTTAGAATACTTGCACCTGCAATGCTGCCTGCGGCTGCCACAATAAATACGATTGCATAGTTTTTAAAAGATTTCATAGCTGTTTTATGTTTTATTTGAAGGGATAACGTAATTTTTGCTCAAAATTATATTTGAAATTCTTTGGATTTTTAACTTTAACAATCGTTTAACAAGGCAGTTTTTTTTGATTATTTTAGCCATTGAAAATCGAATGCTCGTTTTAAATAAATTTACAGAATGCAATTAAAGTTTTATAAGTATCAGGGAACAGGAAACGACTTTGTTATTATAGATAATTTTCAAGGTGGAGTTGAATTGTCGAAAGAGCAAATAGCACATTTATGCGACCGCAAATTTGGTGTTGGTGCCGATGGATTAATGTTTTTGGAGAAGTCGAATAAGTATGACTTTGTAATGAAGTATTATAATGCCGATGGTAATCTCGGATCAATGTGCGGTAATGGTGGACGTTGTATTGTAAAGTTTGCGAAGGATATTGATTTAATCGGTGATCATGCAATGTTTCTTGCATTCGATGGTGTTCATGAAGCAAGCATTGATAAAGATGGAATTGTATCGCTTGAAATGAATGATGTGAATGATGTCAATCAAATTGATAAATCTACTTGCGAATTAAATACAGGTTCACCTCATTTCGTTTCATTCGTGAGTGATGTTTCTTCGTTGGATGTTTATAAATCTGGAAGAGAAATTAGATATAATGATACTTATGCTAAGGATGGGATTAATGTAAATTTTGTAACTGTTGATGGAAATCAATTGAAAATTCGCACCTACGAAAGAGGGGTAGAGAATGAAACTTTGAGTTGTGGAACAGGTGTTACAGCTGCCGCTTTATCAGCATTTAATTTAGGATTGATTAAATCATCTCCAATAAATGTTTCGTCAATGGGTGGAGTGCTTTCCGTATCATTCGATTATGCTGAAAATAAATTTATAAATGTGGTATTGTCGGGTCCTGCTCAAAAATCATTCGAAGGAATAATCAATTTATGATAAGAGGAACTTCTATTTTATTACGCGCCATGGAACCATCAGATGTTGATCTGATGATGATCTATGAAAATGATCCAGAAAATTGGGCGGTTAGTGGTACCGTTAGTCCCTATAGCCGATTTACGATAGAGCAATTTTATGAGAATGCTACGCAGGATATTTTTACTTCTAAACAATTACGTTTAGCAATTGAAATGACTACAGAGTCGGAAAGACATAGAGGGAAAACAATTGGCTTTGTTGATTTATTTGAGTTTGATCCATTAAATAGAAGGGCTGGTATCGGTATTCTGATTGGCGATTACGAAGAGCGAAGAAAAGGCTATGCACGTGAAGCTTTGGATTTATTTATTCAGCATGCTTTCAATACTATTAATATTCATCAGATTTATTGTCATATCGAATTATCAAATGTGGCAAGCATTAAATTATTTGAACGTTCAGGATTTGAAAAATGTGGTGTGTTAAAAGACTGGGTTTTGTATAATGGTCGTTGGCACGATGTCGTGATGATGCAAATTATTTCATCTTCTATTTAGTTTTATGCGTAAAATTCAATTAATCAAGTTGGCATTATCTGTTCTCGTAGCAGGTGCCTGCTTATTTAATTGGTTTTGTTCATCAGAAAAAAAAGTTGATGATCCGTATAAAAGGACTGCTTATGCAAATCTTTCAGATACGGTGAAATATGTAGGGATGGAAACATGCAAAGGATGTCATACAGGTATTCACTCAACCTTTATTCATACTGGTATGGGTTTGTCGTTTGATGCAGCAACTAAACAAAAGTCCTCTGCTGATTTTTCCAATCATCCTATTGTTTATGATCAATACAAAAATTTATCGTACACGCCTTATTGGGAAAATGATTCACTTTATTTTCTTGAATACCGATTAGAAGGTGCGGATACTGTATATCAACGCAGGGAAAAAGTAAAATACATTGTTGGGTCTGGACAACATACGAACTCACATATATGGGAGTCGAATGGATATTTATATCAGGCACCCATGACCTTTTACACGCAAAAGCAGAAGTGGGATTTGCCTCCTGGATTTGAAGATGGTAATAATACTCGATTTAATCGCATTATCGGATTAGAATGTATGAGTTGTCATAATGGTTATCCGAAGTTTGATGAAGGTTCTGAAAACAAATATTCATTCGTTAAAAATGGAATTGATTGCGAAAGG
>CAINEC010000001.1 GCA_903847585.1 uncultured Bacteroidota bacterium | reverse complement strand
GATCCTGTAACATCCCAAGAGCATGTATTAGTGTTAAAGTTTGCAGATTGGTAACAAGTTAATGTTGGTTGTGTAGGTTGTGAACCTGTTACATCCCACTGACATGATGTAGTGTTGAATGATGCAGTCTCATAACATGCTAATGATGGTGCTGATGGTTGAGTACCTGTCACATCCCATGAACATGTTGTAGTATTAAAGTTGGCAGTCTGATAACAAGCTAAACTTGGTTGCGCAGGTTGTGATCCTGTCACATCCCACTGACATGATGTAGTGTTGAATGTTGCTGTCTCATAGCATGCAAGTGTAGGTTGCGTAGGTTGCGAGCCTGTAATATCCCATGAACATGTGTTGCTATTCCAATTAGCTGTTTCATAACATGCTAGCATTGGGAGCATTGGTAGTACTGGTTCTGATATAATAACAGCTGTAATTGTATCACTACATCCTTTGGAATCAATTACAACATAGTTGTAATTTCCTGAAGTAAGATTTTGAGTTGGGGGATTGTTTGAACTATATGATAATAATCCACTTCCACCACTAGATGATAATATTATACTACCTAGAGAGCCATAACATTCAATTTGATTTATTTGCGCATTAATACTAGGGTTTTCATTTATTTGAACAATGATATTTGAACGTGAGGTGCTTATACAGCTTGATGATGGGCCTTCCGCTACTTGATATGTATATGATCCATTAATTGATGTTGTTGGTGTAATTTGGGGTTGAGCTATGTTACTTCCTGGCTCAAAATAGTATAATTGGTAATTAGGATTGCTTGGTGTTGCTGTTAAAGGAACGGCAACTGCTCCATTACAATATTCAACAGAGTTTGTTACTGTAGGAGTTGATGTAATTACATTGTTCGTTATAGAAAGCGAAAATGCTAAGAGACATCCTGATGGTAAAAGAGCTTTGTAGTTTGTTACTCCAGCTTGGCTAGGGAAAGGATTGTTTATTGTATATTCTGTCAATAAATCAGTACTAAAAAACCTAGTCCCAGCTGCGTAAAATCCAATTACATCAGTAATCGGTATTGGAGTAGTTCGGTTGCAAAAATAAAAATCCCTTGTTGAGTCACCTGCACTACAATTGTTTGCAACCCAATTATATGAATCGATTGTGATATTGAATGGACCTAAAACAGGTTCTGAATTACAAATTCCATTCTGTGAATACCCTACGTAAAATGGTTGTTTGTCTACTTCTATTCCCGTAATGTTACCAATACCAGAAATTGATCCGTTGATTTCAACTTCTGGTGCAGAGCAATTATAGTTTCTGTATAAATCACAATCTTCTGTGACCTTAAGCGTAAAAACCATTTCGCCTAAAACATCATTTGGATTTGCAGGAACTGGCAAACTACCAAAATTCCAAATAATGGAACCATTAGCACTTGCATTTACATCAATATATGGATTTGTTGTTGTTGAAGCTGGCGCGTTAACAACTGTAGTGCTACCAAGGTATGTTATAGCTGCATATGGGAGAGGAATTTCAATTCGTACATTATTTACTTGTTCATTTCCTTTGTTTCTAATTTGGATTTTATATTGAACTGTATCTCCAGGATTTACAGTAATGTTTGAATTAGAACTAGAGGTACCATTCACGTTTAATAAAGATAAAAATCCTTCAACTGAGGGCTCATATGCATCTACGGCCATACAGATTGAATAGATAATATAGGTGTCTTGTGTTGAGCTATATCGGAAAGTGGTTGATGTTTGTCCGTTTGTTATAACTTCATTATTGGCATTTGGAATTGTGAACATACTTATATCCATCCCAGTATTGTTTACCAAATTTGGGTTGCGGCCATTACCACCTGTATAAATGGAGCTATTGAAGAAATTAGTTGTTGAGTTATTCGCATGATTTAATAAAAGCCAATTGGATGAATTTTGTTTTTGAATTTCAAATTTATCCCCAGTAATACTAACATCGCCTTCGCCTGCAATCATTCCCAATTTAGTATTCACATTGCCACTTAAAACTGTATTAAAGCCTGAAACAGGTAATTCCCACTGTGCAGTTCCACCTACAACATAGGCATATCCGTCAAATACGGTAATGTCTCGTTTTTGCATTAAAGAGTTTTCATAAACGACAACCAATCCCCAACCTCCATAATAACCTGTAGAGCCACCATTGCCTGTTGTTAATGCCATGTCAGCGGCCCAATATTCACCAAGTCCACATTGTTGAACAATTGAAGTTACTTCAGTGAAGCCAACATACATGTTATCATCACCAGGATAGTAAATATCATTGGAAGTTGCCTCGAGTGTAGTATATGAACTTTGATTTGGCCCTTTGAATTTTATTGTACGCTTTTCTAATTCAGTTGGAGTTCCATTTGTTCTCGCTGACCAATATAAACCAGCAAAAACAACATGGCTACAAGAAGGATTTGCTTGATTTTCTGTCGAGAAATTTAATACAGATGAAGATGAGTTGTTGGTAGATGGGTCAGCATCAGCATCAACTTTAATCATATTGTTGTTGCTGTTAAGTGCTGTATTGGAATAGTTTTGAAGAGTCAAGTTGGTATTACCAATCATTGTGAAGTCTCCATTTATGCTATATATGTTTCTAGTAGGAGTAAAGCTAGAAGTCCTTTGAGTAAATGGCTTTCTAACTTGTGAAAATCCTTGAATTGAAATAAATCCAATAGTTATTAATAAAAATACTTTTTTTATTAGTTCTGAGTGAAGTATATTTTTTTTCATAAATATTAGTTTGGAATTGAAATAGAATAATAGGTTGAAATAGCGTTAGGAATATTGACAAAAGCAGAATTTAATTGTGCAGCACTAGCATTTATTGAACTTAATAAATGAACATATTGTAAATTGTTTAATAGTGATAGTCCTGTTAAATTAATTGGCTGTTGAAAATCGCTTCCAGAGGAGTATCGTATTCTGACAAGTTTTACATTGCTTAATAATGGATTGTTGAAGTTTATTCCATTAAAATCAGAAGCATTTATATCAAGAACTAGCGCTGATCCATTCCCAATAACTGTTAGGCCACTAGTATTAATAAATGCAGTGGTTTGATCGCCGTAATTTAGGTCTGCTAAATCTTGCTGTTGGCTAGGATTTAATCCTGCAAAATAATTTTGATAGGATGGGATTGATTGCCCATGCGAATTCAAGCCGATTAATGCAAATGCGGTAATCAGCAATAAAAATTTTAGCAAAGTGTTTTTCTTTTTTTTCATGATTATATTTATTGGTTTTTTAAAAATGGTTGTAAAAATCTATTAATTGGGAAATAGAATCGAATGCGCTTAAAAATGGCAAAGAAGTTTTTTAATTTTTTTGAATGGAATTTAATTATTAAAAGTGGTAACTAACGAAATCAAAATTCACATTTATATGGGTAAACTACAAGAATTAATTCAATTATTTGGTCAATGGACTAAAAAGCTTGGTAAAAATTAAGTTTGATTTTGTAAAAGTTAAAAATCGTAAAAGTGGTCCCGCCGCGACTCGAACGCGGAACCTACTGCTTAGAAGGCAGTTGCTCTATCCAGTTGAGCTACGGAACCGATAATTTCAGGGTTCATTGTTAATCAAAAAACGACAATCTGAAAAGAATAAAAGTTAAATGTCGAAGAACTAAATTGTCGGGGTGGCAGGATTCGAACCTACGACCTCCACATCCCAAATGTGGCGCGATACCGGGCTACGCTACACCCCGAACGATATCTAAACTATTAATAATTTTAGAACGATGTACTCTTTAATTTTACCTGGCGGTGAGGGCGGGATTCGAACCCGCGGTACGGTTACCCGTACGACAGTTTAGCAAACTGTTCCTTTCGGCCTCTCAGGCACCTCACCTTATGTGGGGTTGCAAATGTAAGAAGTAAATACACTTCTCCAAAATTTATTTTTAATTTTATTCAAAGTGTTTTTCAGTGCTTATATTTTATATTTGTTAGATGTCTAAATCGCAAAGAACACCTCGGCAATTTTTGTTTAACTATTTCATTTTGATTCTTTTTGTAGTTGCATGTAATGCTGATAAATCAAAAGAAATTTTAACTTCAAACACATATGAGCTAGTTTATTCATTGCCTAATTCCAAAGTTTGGGACCCCTCATGGTCGAAAATCAATGAGGTAAATGTGCATATTTTGGCGGATCCAGATAATTTGCATCCAACTAATGGCTCGTCTCAAATTCGTGATGAAATACTTCAATATTTACATTGCGCACTAATAAATACCGATTTACAACATGGTAACATGCGACCTAGTATTTGCGAATCAATGCCGAAATTTTCAGATGATAATAAATCCCTTACTTTTAAATTGAGAAAAGGAATCACCTGGGATGATGGTACTCAGATAACTGCAAGTGATATTGTATTTACAATTAAAGCATCAAAATGTGCGCTTACTAATAATGTGTCCAATAAGTTCTTTTTCGAAAACGTGAAAGATGTTTTGATAGATTCATCTGATAGTTTAAAGTTTACTATCGTTTTTAAATCAGCATCTGAATATAATCTTCCAATGTGGTGCGACTATCCAATTTTACAGGAAAACAAATTTGATTTTGATAATAGACTGCGTACTGTTTCAATTAATCAAATGAATGATACCAATTTTATTCAGTCTGCTAATCCGAAATTAGTTGCATGGGCAACATTGTTTAATCAAGAGGAGATGGGTAAAAATCCGAAGCTCGTTAGTGGGTTAGGTCCTTATCAATTGGAAAAATGGGAGCAAGGTCAGTACATATCTATTGTAAAAAAGAAAAATCACTGGACCTCTCAATTGAATGATTCATTGAATAAAGCGTATCCCGAAAAAATAGCATTCCGAATAGCACAAGATCCCGCAGTGCAAAAGTCTAGTTTTATTTCTCAATTGTTTGATGCTTCGGGCGCTTTCCCAACGCGATTATTATTCGAGCTTCAGCAAGATAAAATATTCAATAAAAATTATCATAGCAAATTCGTAGATACATATGGTTATACTTACATCGCTATGAATATGCATCCCGATGGAATAAAACAGCAATTAATTTTGAATGATATTAATGTTCGAAAGGCACTTGCCTATTCTTCACAAATAGATAATATGATTAAGGTTGTTAATAAGGGGATAAATAAAAGGGTCGCAGGACCAGTAGCACCACTTAAAAAAGAATATAATCAGGATTTAAAATTAATTCCGTTTGATCTAAAAAAAGCGAATGAACTACTTGATGCAAGTGGATGGATAGATTCAGACAAAGATGGAATTCGAGATAAGAAGATCAATAATAAAAAGGTATCGTTAACGCTTGAATTAATTTACTTCAATACGATACCTGATTGGAAAGAAATGGCGGTGATTATCGCAGAAGGAATGAAACAAGCAGGTGTTTTGATAAAACCTGTTGCTTGTGATTATCCAACTTGGATGGAAAAAGTTTCCACTCATAATTATGATTTAGCAATGGGTTCATGGAATACTTCTTCTTTCCCTGAAGATTATAGTCAGCTATGGTCAACTGCCTCCTATATTGGCAATGGTAGTAATTATACTGGATTTGGAAATGCTACTTCCGACAGTTTGATTAATGCAATTGCAAAAGAGACGGATGCAGCAAAAAAAATAATTTTAGAAAAGAAAATGCAACAGCTTATTTATGATGAACAGCCTTATATCTTTCTATATGGGTTGGTTCGTCGTTGTGTAGTACATAAGCGTTTTGATCATGCAACGTTTTATGCTGAACGTCCAGGGATTTTATATTCGCCATTGGAGTTAAGTCCGCTTTGTAATAAGTCATCCGTTAATAACTAGACAATGCGAATTATTAGCAAAATAGTTTTAGTTATTACTTCGTTTATTGTGGTAATTGCATTTTCTTTTTCATTGATTCGTTATCAAAGTAACCGGCCACTACAAGCTGTAACTGCCAATAACAATTTTTCGCAACATGCGATTTCAGTTTATGATCCTTCGTATCTAAAATTGTATCATTTATACGGACTAGATCTTCCTTCGTTTTATTTTTCAATAAGTAATCTTGCATTACCTTATTCTTATAAATATCTACCTGCATGTGATGAAAAAGATTTTTTGATTTATTGGAGTTGTAAGACAGGAAGTCCTGAAACTATTTATAAAGTTTATCAATCACTTATCCAGTTTCACAATGAAGAGTGGAGGATACCACCTTCTCAAGTGTTGCAATTACAACGCTTGTCGCGCGAATTGATCTATGCAAGAAATATTGATTCGTTGAATAATTATTATCGTCAATATGCTGAAAATCTTCCTCGAGAGTCTTTAACATTTAAAGCAATAGCTTCAGTTAATACCATCAATGCAAGTGGAGCTTGGAAACAATGGGTTCCTACTTTTCATTTACACGCGACTAATCAATTTGGTTTGTGGTTTTCAGATTGGTGGAATAATGGTAACGGGATTTATGCGCGTTCGTGGATGTCAAAAAACACAGTCGATTCAGTAATTAAGAAACCTTTAATCATAACTTTAATCATTACGATAATTACAATTATTGTTATTGTTTTTTATTCAATTGTGATTGCTGCGGAGTTGTTTCTAAATAAGGAGAAAAGAATAGTTGATTACACACTTAATGTACTTCAATTTCTTTATAGCATACCTGCATTTTTCATAGGTGCGATACTTGTTTTTATATTTGCTAATCCATATCAATTGCAATTATTTCCTGCAAATTTTTCATTCGCACCAATATCAGAAAATGATTCCATAACAATTTTGGCATTATTAAAATCATGGAAGTATTTTATTTTACCTGTTGTAACATTATCGTTTGGAGCAGTTGTTTTTTTTACATTGATGTTGCATCGTTCCTTCGAGGAAGAATATGCTAAGAACTACGTATTATCAGCCAAAATGATGGGAGTAAATAATCGTACAATAGTTTATAAATATGTTCTGAAAAATGCACTATACTCGTCATCGACATTTTTGTTTTTGTTGTTTCCTGCTTTACTATCAGGGGCTGTTATTGTAGAGCAATTGTTTTCAATTGCAGGAATTGGAAATTTATTAATCACTGCTGCGCGTAGTCAAGATGTACCGATTCTTATTTATCTATTTGGATTAATTGGTTTAGTTACGGCTTTATGTTTTGTTGCATTGGATTATTTTCAGCAAAAAATAGTTGGTAGATTACTCTCAAAAAAGGAGGAGAAGGAATGAAATGGGGATATAAAATAATTTTGTTTTTTACTTTGATAGCGGTTATGGCGCCGTTGCTAAGCAATGATAAACCGATTTTATTAATCAGTAATGGAAATCTTTCATTTCCGTTTTTAAATGAAGAGCGAATACAAATAGGTGAGAATGATTTTTATATTATGCCCTTGATTCCATATCGCGCTGGTGCAAGTGATTTTAATAATGCCGATTTTAAAAGTCCGTTTGATTCACAAGATAATTCAATGTTTAATCGACATTGGTTAGGCACAACGTTGCGAGGTTGTGATGTATTAGCAGGAATAATTTCAGGTGCACGCTATGCCTTGATTGTCGGATTTTGTTCAGCATTGATTAGTTTGATAATTGGATTATTGCTTGGTGCTGGCTCTGCATTTTCAAATACAGGATTGATGCGATTGTCGTGGTTGCAGTTATTACTTTTATTTCCTTTGTTGTTATTTGATTTTAATGTGTTGTTTAATGTTCAAGCATCATTAATTTTTAAAGTGTTATTATTTCTTGTGTCGATTTTCTTGTTCTTTTATATCGGAAGATTGAATCATAAATCAACTGTAGGTGTTAAGCTTAATTTCGAAAATTTCGAATCTCAATTGACAATTTTATTTTCCTCTGTGCCGCGTTTGTTTTTTATTGTTGCAGTTATGGGAATATTCCATCAAGGTATCTTAACACTGATATTGCTTTTAGGGATTACAGGATGGATGGAAATAGCACGTGTTGCCCGTGCTGAGATCTATAAGATACAATCAATGGACTTTTATGCAGCTGCAAAATTATCAGGTGCATCATGGATGCGAATTACGCTGAAACAATTACTACCTAATTTAAAACCTTTATTGATGGCGGTCTTTGCATTTTCATTTGCAGGCGCTATTATGTCGGAAGCTTCATTGAGTTTCTTAGGATTTGGATTAGCTACTGATCAGGTAACTTGGGGCTCATTAATTTTAGAAGGGAAAGAATCATTCCATGCGTGGTGGTTAATCTTATTTCCTGGCATATGCTTAAGCTTTTGTTTGCACGCGTTATTTAGCATCGCTAGAAGCTGGAATAATGATAAATATTCTTTGTAGCTAGCTGAATAATATTCATTTTTGCAGGCATTATGGTAACGCTCAATAAAATCTTCACCTTTGATATGGCTCATGCTCTGGAAAACTATCCAGGCAAATGTCGTCATATACATGGTCATACGTACATCCTACATGTTTCAATTGCTGGAAAAATTTTAGATGAGCCTGGTGCACCGTTGGATGGTATGATTGCCGATTTTACTGACATAAAACAATGGGTAAAAAGCGAAGTCATAGAAACATTCGACCACGCTCTGGTACTACGTCAGAATAGTGAGCATGCTAATATGAATTGGTCGGAGTTAAACTGGACAAGAATTTTGTTAACGAGCTATCAGCCAACATGTGAAAATATCATGTTGGATATTCGTGATCGATTAAATAAGAAGATTCCTGCTGGACTAGAATTAGTGCAATTGAGATTATACGAAACACCGACTTCGTATGCGGAGTGGAAAAAGTAATTTAATAATGAATTACTCAGTAACGGCGATCGCTATACCTGGAAGTTTTATCTCAGACCCTTTATCGTCGAATCCAACAACGTCCTTTAAGTAAACAGTATCGCCAGGTAGTAATTTACCTATAGAACGTTTTGCCATAATTGGAAATCCATCTAACCCTAATCCAAAATCTTTAACTTCCATCGGGCTTTTTACAATTACCTGTATCCCGAATTGATGTAAAGTATATGATTTGCCATCACTACATTTTACCATTACTTTGGGCGAATTCGACCATTCCTGTAAGTTAGCCAACGTCATTTTGTTTGTTCTAGCCGTATCACTCGAAGCATTACAAAATTTGATAGTAGGTATTTTTGATGATGCAGGTGCTTTCTTTTGTGCGGATAGAGTAGTGGTGAAAAAGCAAAAAATAGCCAGTAGTAATAGTTGATTTTTTTTCATGGTTATTTGATTTTTATTGCGACCATCTTAAGTGCTGTGGCTGCGGCTTCAATTCCTTTGTTGCCATGTTTACCACCTGAACGATCAATGGCCTGATCTAAATTATCAGTTGTTAGTACTCCAAATATAAAAGGTTTGTTGTATTTGATCGTAAGATTAGTGATCCCATTTGCAACGGCATCACAAATAAAGTCGAAATGCCTTGTTTCGCCTTGGATAACACAGCCAATGCAAATAACTGCATCATAGTTCTCTTGTGCCATCATCGATGCACCAGCAGTTAATTCAAAACTACCAGGGACATTCATTCGGGAAATGTTTTCTTGTTTTGCGCCAGCATCTAGTAAAAAACGAATTGCACCCTGGGCCATAGCTTCTGTAATTACTTGGTTCCATTCTGCTACGACAATGCCGAACTTATAAGGTTCGGCATTGGGCATTTCGTGAGCTTGATGATGCGATAGCGATTGATGTGCTGTCGACATATGATTTCTTATTTTCCTGATAATGCAGTAGCACGACCGATATATTTATCAATGTCGCGAGCTTCTGTACATGTTGGGAAATCTTTTTTAATTTGATTGTATACTTCTAAAGCAGCACTATAATTTTTTTGTTGCTCGTAAACTTTACCAGTCTTCATTAAGAATAAAGGTTTTGTAAAGTTATTCTCATCATAGTCAGATGCTTTTTTGTAAAAGTTGATCGCTTCGTCATAACGACCTAATTCCTGATTTGCAGCTCCAATTCCGCCTAAAGCTAAAGCACCAGTAACATCATCTTCAGCATCATATTTCTTAAGTGCCTCAATTGCTTTTTCGAAATCACCTTTCTTAAGGTAAGTCATGCCTAAATAATACTGGGCAAGATTTCCTGATTTTGTTGAGCCATAGTCTTGAACAATTTGCTCAAATCCAGGATAAGTACCATCTCCATTTAATGCTTGCTTTAAGCTATCTTGGCTGAAATAACGCTCAGCTGCAAACATCGCATTTTGAGCTTTCTCCTCTTGAGGTCCCAAGATAAAGTTGGTATATGAAAAGTAAGCAACTACAATTAAAACAGCTGCACCAACAATGATTGTTAGGCTCTTTTTGTTATCCTGAACATAGTTCTCAACTTTGTCTAATGACACGTTGTTTTCGTTTCCTTCGTGGTTATTTGATGACATACTAAAATAAATCAGTTAATAGATGGCAAATATACATTTATTTTTTGGAGAGAAAAACAGGTTTTTAATTTGATTTTCGAGGTATTAACAGTCGATTGTTATTTAGAATGATTGTTTATGAGCTTTTCAGCCCATTTCTCACAAAGCAAGTCGAGCATTCGGTATACTATTCTAAAATCGTTGATTTCACCCGTATATGGATCTGGAACATCCATGTTTTCGTCACTACTACCATCGTAGTTTTCGTTGATATCGCAGATCAGTTTTAGTTTATTCAAGTATTCAGGACTTGGAGATCTTTCATATAAAGTTTTGTAAATACTTGTATCCATTGCAAATAGGTAATCGTACTCCTCGTAATCCTCGCTTACAAGTGCTCTACAAACCTGATTGCTTATATCAATTCCGTTTTCAGTGCCTACTTTAATAGAACGCTTATCGGGAGCTGATCCAACATGCCAGCCTCCGGTACCTGCTGAGTCAACCTGGAAGTAAATATTGTATTTTTTTAACTTCTCTATCATGATTCCTTCGGCAAGGGGAGAGCGACAAATATTGCCAAGGCATACCATTAAAATTTTCATGGCGTGAAATTATAAAAAAAATGTCCCACTGAATTAGTGAGACATTTTAAGATTTTTAGATTGATATTATCTTGATAAGTTGATTCGCTTTTGTAAGTCTACTACTTGCGCTTTAAACTTCTTATCAGTGTCCATCAGGTTGTTAACCGTTCTGCAAGCATGTAAAACCGTTGCATGATCTTTTCCGCCACAATGCATTCCGATGTTTGATAAAGACGATTTTGTAAATTGCTTGCTGAAGTACATTGCCAACTGACGAGCTTGAACAACTTCACGCTTACGTGTCTTCGATTTTAAAACTTCTAATGGTAATTCAAAGAAGTCGCAAACAATTTTCTGAATATAGTCGATTGAAATTTCATGAACTGTATTCTTCACAAACTTGTCAATCATTTGCTTAGCTAACTCTAAAGTAATCGGCTTTTTGTTCAATGATGACTGAGCCATGATAGAAATAAGCGCTCCTTCTAATTCACGAATATTATTTGTGATGCTTAATGCGATGTATTCAGTAATCTCGTTAGGTAACTCAATTCCATCTACATACATCTTCTTGCGTAGAATAGCAATTCTTGTTTCTAAATCTGGAACTTGTAAATCAGCAGATAATCCCCACTTGAAGCGAGATAATAATCGCTGTTCCATTCCTTGTAAATCAACAGGAGGTTTATCGCAAGTTAAAATGATTTGCTTGTTGTTTTGATGTAAGTGATTAAAGATGTGGAAGAATACATCCTGTGTTTTATCTTTTCCAGCAAAGAATTGAATATCATCAATGATTAATACATCCATCATTTGATAAAAGTGAACAAAGTCGTTTGATGAATTATTTCTTACTGAATCAACAAACTGATGCATGAACTTCTCACTCTGAACGTAAAGCACCGTTTTGTTAGGGAAATTATTTTTGATTTCAATACCTATAGCATTGGCAAGATGTGTTTTACCTAAACCATTGCCTCCGTAGATTAGTAACGGATTGAATGAAGTGCCACCTGGCTTTTGAGCAACTGCAAATCCAGCAGAGCGAGCTAAACGGTTGCAATCACCTTCGATTAAATTATCAAATGAAAAATTAGAATTTAACTGAGAGTCAACATCAATTTTCTTTAAACCTGGAATGATGAATGGGTTGCGAATACCACCGCTTATTTGTTGTGGCATTGGTACAGCAGGATTTTTTAATCCGTTATTACTCTTAGCTGGAAATTTAACTGTATAAGGTTTTGTGCCTGCAGTACTGTTTTCCATTAGGATAGAGTACTCTAATCTTCCTTCAGCTCCTAATTCACGTTTTATGATTTTGCGTAATAAGCCAATGTAGTGTTCTTCCAACCACTCGTAAACAAATTGACTCGGTACTTCAATAGTTAATGTTTGTTGATCAAGTTTAACAGGTTTGATTGGTTCGAACCAAGTTTTGAAATTTTGTGGATTAACATTGTCCCTGATTAATTTCAAGCAATTCTCCCATACATGTTCACATGTTTTCTGTTTCATTGTGTTTTCTTTCTCCTTTTGCATACCCTACGGCTTGATGTATATTACTGTTAAAAAATATTTTGATTAGAGGATTTTTTGATTGTGATGCAAATATTGTTTAAAAAAATGTAAAAAAAAATTTTTTTCGTGTTGATTTTTAAGAAATTTTTACAGTACTGTTTTTGTTCGAAATTTTTCCACTTTTCTTTTCGATTAAAAAATCAATTCTGCCGAGACGAATTCCACCAAATCCTGTCTGTGCAACTAAAACTTTTTTACCACTCAAATTTTTGAAGGCTACTGGTTCGTCTAAAAATGTATGGGTGTGTCCACCTAAAATTAAATCAATGTTGTCAGATTGTTCTGCTAAAACCGCATCTGAAACTTTTTTGCTTCCATCATAGCGATATCCTAAATGCGAAAGACAAATTACGATATTACATTTTTCGTTTTCTTTTAAATTTTTAGCCATTAAGTTGGCAGTGTCAAGCGGGTTTTTATAAATAGTTTTTCCGTAACACTTTTCATCAACTAATCCTTGTAATTCAATTCCTAATCCGAATATTCCAATTCGTATATTTTCTTTTTGAATTATTTTATACGATTGTGTTTTTCCAGCAAGTATGGTATTGCTGAAATCATAATTACTGCATAAAAAAGGAAACGTTGCATGAGGCAATTGCTTTGCAAATCCATCAATGCCTGCATCGAAATCATGGTTGCCCATGGTGGCAGCGTCGTATTTCATTGCACTCATTAACTTAATTTCTAATTCACCACCGTAGTAATTGAAATAGGGAGTGCCCTGAAAAATATCACCGCTATCCAATAGTATTACATTTTTTTCTTCTGAACGGATTTTATTAATCAGCTTCATTCTCTTTGCAACTCCACCCATGCCACCAAACTTCGGATCACTTGCAGGAAATGGATCAATACGACTATGTGTATCATTCGTATGCAGAATAGTTATTTTAGTAAGACCTGCATCAGCAAACAAATCAGAAGGAATAGAAGATAGTGCTAAAGCGCCACCTGCTAATCCTATATGCTTTATAAAATCTTTTCTATTGTATTTCTGAAACTCTTCCATCTAAAACAACTTTTAATTTTTTACCCTGAATATTCAGGCTTCTCATTTCTCTGATGTAACTATCACGAACTTTTAATTCGATATCTGTTTTGCTTTTTACATCTCTTAAAAACATCATCCCATCTCCACCATTAGAGAGGTAGTCATTGGTAGCAACTCTATATGTTTTTGTAGAATCATATGGCATTCCGTTAATCAGAACATCCTGATATCCTGTCTTGCTAATTTTAATTTTCATTCCTGCAATCGGAATTCCTTTACGTTGAACCATGTACTGAAACAATGTTTTTAATTGTTCATGATTCATATCTAAAATCAAGATGGTGTTTTCAAATGGCATTAATTCAAATACTCTTCCTAATGTGACTTCTCCTGTTGGCAACGACATTCTTAATCCACCACTGTTACCAAATGCAAAATCCGCATGTTTAATTTTTAATGAATCGCATTTAAGATTTGTTTGATTGAGTAATGCATCGGTTGTGAAATTTCCTATTAAACTTTCCGGAGACCCTTTGCCAATATTTTGTTCGGAATACACTAATATTTCCGACATGATTTTGTCTAAAGTGTCGTGATATGGCTTAATGTAATTATAGGTTGCAGAATCAACACTTGCGATGGTTGAATCTTTAATTGGATATTGTTTTGTTGTAATATCGCTAACACTGTAATAAGACCCGCAGGAACTTAGAATAAATAGGATTACCCCAGAAATTCCGAGTAAAAATCGTTTGTAAAATAAAGTATTCATTATGTTGCAATGATAACGATTCTGCTCGTCATTTAAAATGTTTTTCCACACAAATTCTTTAATAAATTATTCGCATCTTCGCAGTAATTTATGTACAAGCATACCACCCAAATACGCGTTCGTTATTCTGAAACAGACCGAATGAATTATGTCTATTACGGAAATTATGCGCAGTATTTTGAAGTGGCCAGGGTGGAAGCCTTGCGCAATTTAGGAATCAGTTACAAGGAGTTGGAAGAGAAGGAAGGGGTGATGCTTCCTGTATTGGATTATCAGATTAAATTTTTCAAGCCTGGTTTTTATGATGAGTTGCTCACTATCAATACATCAATTATTAAAATGCCTGAAGCTCGAATTGCTTTTGAATATGAGGTGTATAATAAGAAAAACGAATTAATCAATAAAGCTTCTACAACTTTAGTTTTTGTGAACAAGTCCACAGGAAAACCAATGGCGGCTCCAGATAGTTTTCTAAAGTTATTACAACCTTATTTTTAGTATTTGCCTTCGGGAATTAATCGCTGTAGCTCTGTCAAGAAAAAGGTTCTTGAAATAAAGGATGCTCCTAAGCTTCCAAGGTATTCTGTTTCCATCTGGCAATCGATGAGTTCTATTCCTTCGCTTTGCAATTGCTGAACATATTGGATGAATGCAAATTTGCTAGCATTCGATTGTTTACTAAACATGCTCTCTCCAAAAAATACATTGCCCATTTTGATTCCGTAAAGTCCACCAACTAATTGACCATCTTGCCATGCTTCTGCACAATGAGCAATTCCCATTTCATGTAGCTGCGTGTATGACTTAACAATATCATTCGTGATCCATGTTCCTGCTTGTCCATCGCGACGAATGTTTTTACAATTCATAATCACTTCGTGAAAGCTTGTATTAATCTTCAATTCAAATTTTTTCTGATTGATAATCGGTCGCATGCTTTTACTGACCTTCAAATTTTCTGGCTTCAATACAAATCGTGGATCTAGACTATACCAATGTGGGATTTTACCACTGAACCACGGAAATATCCCACTCTTGTAAGCGAGAATTAATCGTTCCGGACTTAAGTCGCCACCAATAGCAACTAATCCTTCTGAATCAGCTTGTGAGATTGGAGGAAACCAAAGTTCATCGGTTAGGCGGGGGATAGGTCGGAAATGCATAGGTCGTTTTTTTATTCAACGAATAACCACGTACTTTTATTATTAGTTGTTGTAATAAGTAAAATTGATCGATAAATTAATAAATCAATTTCCAACTTGCATTAGCTGCTAATGTCGGATGATTTTTTAGTTTGTTTAACAACTGATTGGTTTTACTTTTTCGCAATTCAAATTGAATAATACATGGCGTTTCATATGTCTGTTCGATAATGATGGCGCCTTCAGATTTTATAATCGAATGTACATCGTTGATGCTTTCAAAATCGAATGTGATTTCAAATTTATCATTGATGGTATGTTCGATAATTTTTGCTTTACTTAAAGCTTCTGTTGCTGCAGTTCTATAGGCGTTTATTAACCCGGGAACACCTAATAAACTTCCTCCAAAGTAACGAACCACTACTATTAATACATTGGTTAATTGTTGTGATTGTATTGCTGCTAAAATTGGTTTTCCTGCGCTTCCCGAAGGTTCTCTATCATCAGAGGCACGATAAACAGTTGGGTCAGGACTTAATCTAAAAGCATAGCAATGATGATTTGCTTGAGGATGTTCTTTTTTTAGTTGTTGGATAATTTCTTTTACTTCTGATTCTGATTTTATCGGATAAGCAAATGCTAAAAATTTACTTCCTCTGTCACGAAAGTCGCCTGTAGAAATTTCTTTGATGGATAAATATGTATCGTCAAACAACATTTTATAAAGTCAGAATAATAATTGCTCCAACAGCGAGTAATAGTCCGATAAGATTTTTTTTATGCGGCTTTTCTTTAAAAATCAACAAGCCTAAAATAGCAGAGAATAATACTACTAATACATTACTGATTGAAAAAATCAACATGCTTTCTGCTCTGTCGTCTGATAGGGCTTTTACAAGAAATACCAAGGAGTAGAAGTTTGCAATACCCAAAATAAATCCTGCAATAATGCTCTTAAGTTTTATTTTTATTCTACTTCGGATATACATTGTTGCGGTGAGTATGATTCCGAAAACACCTGCTGATCCGAAAAGAAATGCAAAATATAAATATTGATTTTCTTCCGTCATGAAATAATGTTGCCCAGCTTTTATCGAGGTGTCAACAAGTCCGCTACCAATAAATAACAACAATGGAAACAGCCAGTTTTTCTTGCTTGAATTAGCAGAGTCATTATTAGACGGAGAGCTACTTAAATAGACTGCAGTAAGCGCAAGTAATATTCCAGCTATTCTCGCCATAGTTAACTGATCGTTGTATAAAAAATAGCCAAATAGAATAGGGATTACCATCGACATTTTACCAGCTATTGAAGTAAGAGCTATTCCAGATTTTTGTGCAGTGATGGCAGCTGTATAAAACACGCATATGAATAACAATCCAATTCCTAATGCAAATCCTGCATACGACGATGAATGCGGTAATAGTTGAAGGTTTGTTTTAAATGTGTAGAAGAATGAAAATAAAGAAGCTGTTAAATAGTTGGCGGTTAAACCATGAATATTCGTGACCTGAAATCGTTCGAAAAATTTAAGAATGATATAAAGTAGTGCAGATAGTAAAGATGCAATTGCAATGATGATTAAAAGCTCCGCCGACATTTATTTTCTCCTGTAAATTGTTTTTAAAATATTGTTTCCAATTTGCTCAGTATTTGAAATAGCTAAACTTATTGGTGGTGCTAAGATACCATCTTCTAGTAAACTATCGCTTTCGAAAATTCTAATTTCATCCCATAGATCATTTTGAATGAATTGATTTAATACTGAAGTGCCTCCTTCTACAATCATACTTTGTATGTTTTTATTGTATAAGTCTGATAAGATAAAAGATAAAGCATTCTCGTCAGGAATTAAAACTGACTCGCAATTAGCATGACTAAAGTTATTTTTCGAATAGACAATTGTAGGGGCATTGCCATCAAACACATTTAATTTACTTGGCAGATTCCCGCTTTCGGAAAGTATAATTCGTTTTGGATTTCTTCCTTCAATACTTCTCGCCGTTAAATGCGGATTGTCCGTTCTTGCTGTTACACCACCAACTAAAACTGCATCTTCTTGTGTTCTCCAAGTGTCATTTATAATTCTGGTTAGTTCGTTGCTTATACGTACCGATTGATTTTTCTTTCCTATAAATCCATCCATGCTTTGCGCCCACTTTAAAATGATGTAAGGTCTTTTTTGCTGATGAAAAGTGAAAAATCGTTTGTTGAGCTCTCGACATTCATTTTCTAAAATCCCAGTGGTAACACGCACTCCTGCATCGGCTAATTTTTTTATTCCGCTGCCATTTACTTTTTCAAATGGATCTTGAATTCCAACAGTCACTTCTGGGATTTGATATTTTAAAATCAAGTCAGCGCATGGAGGTGTTTTTCCAAAATGATTACACGGTTCGAGTGAAACGTAGAGTGTAGATTTAAGTAATAATGATTTATCACTAACAGAATTAATTGCATTTACTTCTGCATGCGCTTCACCATATTGCTGATGATATCCTTCTCCGATAATTTTATTTTCATGAACAATAACACAGCCCACCATCGGATTCGGAGATACATTTCCTAATCCTTTCAAGGCTAATTGCAAACACCGTTGCATATACTGTTCGTCCATGTCCATTGCTTGCAAAGGTAACAAAGGAATTGTTTTACTGATTCTTTTGAAGCATTGATTTTTACTTCATCTTTGCAGTGTGAATCTGAATGAATTTAATAGCTATGCTAATCAGCAACTCCAATCGATTGATGGAGGAGAACGTAGTTCGTTAATTCGTTTTTTATTAGCCGATCGCTTATCTGTAAATGCGAATGAAATAGATTTAAAATCGACCATTTCATTGCCATCAAGTTTAATGGAAACTCTTCAAAACGATTTGATAAAACTTCAAAGCGGAGTGCCGTTGCAATACGTAACGAATATTGCCTGGTTTGCAGGAGAAAAGTATTTCGTTGATGAAAGTGTTTTAATTCCTCGTCCCGAGACAGAAGAGTTGGTATACTTAATTAAGGAAGAGGTTGAATTAAATGAGGATGCAAGTGTTTTAGATATTTGCTGTGGTTCTGGATGTATTCCAATTGCATTAGCAAAGCAATTAAAATTAAAGCAAGTCTACGCTTGCGATATTTCACTCGAAGCATTGGCTGTGTCAAAGAAAAATGCAGCGATTCATAACGTAAATCTGAATTTATTTTGGACAGATGTTTTAGAAGAAGGGTTTGAAAATAATTCGGATTTGAAGTTCGATTTAATAGTCAGTAATCCACCATACATTACGGCTATTGAAGGCAATGCAATGAGCGATTCAGTGTTGGATTTCGAACCACACCTTGCGCTATTCGCTCCCGATGATGACCCCATTCGATTTTATCGAAAAATAGCATTGTATGCCAAACAGCATTTGAATCCTGGGGGATCGCTTTGGTTTGAAGTGAATAAATTATACGGGGTAGAAGTAGAGCGCTTGCTTCGCGGATTAGGCTTCGTAGAAACAATGGCTCAAGAGGATATGTCTGGTAATCTTAGATTCGTTTCCGGATTTCAACCGTTTTGAAGTGCTTCTAAAATTTGGGTTGCATGGTTTTTAGCATCTACCTTTTCAATGATAGCAGCAATTTTTCCCTTCTCATCTATCACGTACGTCTTGCGGATAATGCCCATGTATTTTTTGCCATACATTGATTTCTCACCCCAAGCCTCGTAAGATTCAATCAATTCACGATCAGTATCTGCTAATAGGGTAAAAGGAAGGTTTTGCTTGGTTGCGAATTTTTCGTGGCTTTTTACATCATCTGCACTCACCCCAATTACTTCAAATCCGGCTTTGGTTAGCGACTTATAATTATCTCGTAAATTACATGATTCAACGGTGCAAGTAGGGGTGCTATCTTTCGGATAAAAATAAAGAATGACCTTTTTTCCTTTCAAGTCTGCTGATTTTATTTTTTCTCCTGCTTGATTAACTCCCTTAATAGCAGGCGCTTTGCTTCCAACTTTTAATGCCATGATGCGAATTTTATTTCTCAGAACAACTGAATACTTAAAATGTTTAAAATCTGAATAGAATGATGGATTCGGACAAATTTACATTTGATTTTTTGATACTTTTGTGCCGCAATCAAAATTGCGAAACTAAAAATACAAGTATTATGAATTTACATGAATATCAAGGCAAGTCGATTTTAAAAAGTTTTGGAGTTGCTATTCAAGAAGGAATCGTAGCGGATACAGCTGAAGAGGCAGTAGCTGCAGCGCAAAAATTAACAGAGCAAACAGGAACACAGTGGTGGGTTGTGAAAGCACAGATTCACGCAGGTGGTCGTGGAAAAGGTGGTGGCGTTAAGTTAGCGAAGAACTTAGATGATGTTAAAGAGAAAGCATCTCAGATTATCGGAATGCAATTAATCACTCCGCAGACAGGTCCTCAGGGTAAAAAAGTAAATAAGGTTTTAATTGCTCAGGATGTTTACTATCCAGGTGCAAGCGAAACTTCTGAATTTTATATGAGCGTATTGATGAACCGTATGACAGGTCGCAATATGATTATGTATTCAACAGAAGGAGGAATGGATATCGAAGAAGTGGCAGAAAAGACACCTCATTTGATTTTCAAAGAAGAGATCGATCCGAAAGTTGGATTACAAGGATTTCAAGCTCGTAAGATTGCTTTCAATTTAGGATTAAGTGGAAATGCATTTAAGGAAATGACAAAGTTCGTTTCTGCTTTATACAAAGCTTATGATGCAACAGATTCAGCAATGTTTGAAATCAATCCTGTTTTAAAAACATCTGACGATAAAATTATTGCTGTTGATGCAAAAGTAACATTAGACGATAATGGTTTATTCCGTCACCCAGATTATGCAGTAATGCGTGATAAAACAGAAGAAGATCCAACAGAAGTGGAAGCTAGTGAGCATGATTTAAATTATGTGAAGTTAGATGGTAATGTGGGTTGTATGGTGAACGGTGCTGGATTAGCAATGGCTACAATGGATATCATTAAATTATCAGGTGGTGAGCCTGCTAACTTCTTAGATGTTGGTGGTACTGCTAACGCAGCTCGTGTAGAACAAGCATTCCGTATCATCTTAAAAGATCCGAGTGTAAAAGCAATCTTCGTAAATATCTTCGGTGGTATCGTACGTTGTGATCGTGTTGCACAAGGTATCGTTGATGCTTACAATAACATTGGAGAAATTCCAGTTCCAATCATTGTTCGTTTACAAGGAACTAATGCTGCAGAAGCAAAGAAATTAATTGACGAAAGTGGATTGAAAGTATATTCAGCAATTCAATTAAAAGAAGCTGCTGAATTAGTGCAGAAGGTGGTAGCGTAATTAAATTAATTAAAACATATTCCGAGCAGTTTGTTATCTTTAACAAACTGCTTTTTTATTTAGACTATGCCTAAATCAATCAAACTCATCATTGCTATCCTGCTTCCAATGGTTATTGGTGGCTTCTCTGGATTCTTAACTGCTAATTCAATTAATGATTGGTATACAACATTACAACAGCCTTCTTTTAATCCGCCTAACTGGGTGTTTGGGCCTGTATGGACAACCTTATATCTGATAATGGGAATTTCTCTCTATCGCATCTGGATATTGCCTGTGAGTGAAGAACGCAATTTTGCAATAGTGGTGTTTTTCGGACAAATGATTTTAAATTTCTTTTGGAGTCTGATATTTTTCAGATGGCATTTAATCGGAACGGCACTCGCGGAAATTATTCTAATGTGGGTAATGATTGCTACTATGATTCATCTATTTAAAAAGCTAGATAAGGTCGCCGGAATAATGAATGTTCCTTATTTACTTTGGGTCACCTTTGCATCTGTCTTAAATGCTGCTTATTTTGTTTTGAATTAGTAAATTCGACTCAGTTATATGTTTTACAAGTCGAATTATCTTATACGTCGCGTAGAATTGTGAATTCTTAGAATAGTAATATGCGATTTGTTTATTTTATAAATAATTCGGTAGTTACCATTTATCAACTCCCTTATTGCTGGATTGTTTTT